>CALEDI010000113.1 GCA_937949535.1 uncultured Lewinella sp.
AAACGCAAAGGGCGTTCGGGCGCAAGCCCGAACGCCCTTTGCGTTTTTGGAGAGAAAATTGAACAAGCCTAGTCCTTATCCTCCGAGTAGAAAGTGTCCTTGTCTTTCACGATCACCTTCTTGCCTTCCTTCAGCTTGCGGCTGAGTTCGGTGTAGGGGCCGGAGACGATTTTGTCGCCTTCTTCGAGGCCGGTTTTTATTTCAATCACGTTGGCGTCCTGAACGCCGGTGGTTACGACCTGTTGGCGAACGGTGTCTCCGCTGACCACGAATACTACTTCTTGGAGGTTATCTGTGCCGGCGGCTTCCTTGTCTTCTACTTCCTTCTCGCGGGTCGTTACGGCCTCGATGGGGATGGAGATGATGCTGTCTGCAGACTTGGTGAGGATGTCTACACCTGCCGACATACCGGGGCGGAAGGGGTACTTATTGCCCTGCGCAACGAGGTCGGCGTAGCTGGAGGGCTCGATGCTGATGCGGACCTCGAAGTTGGTCACTTGGTCGGAGTTCAGCACGTTGTCTCCTAGGCCAGCGGTTGTGCTGGAGTTGGCGATCTGGGTTACGGTTCCGGTGAAGGTGCGGTTCAGGTAGGCGTCTACTTCTACTTCTACGGTATTGCCGATTTTTACGGAGGGCACGTCGTTTTCGCTCACTTCAACGCGCACTTCCATCGCGTTGAGGTTGGCGATGCGCATCAGTTCGGTGCCTGCCATCTGGATGGTACCAACTACCCGTTCGCCTTGTTCTACGTTGAGCAACGAGACCACGCCGCCCATCGGGGCGTAGATCGTGGTGCGGCGTAGGCTGGTGCGCAGTTCGTTCAGGGTTGCTTGGCTAGATTGTACGCCGAACTCAGCGGCATTTGCGCTTTCGCGGGCTCCGGCGATGTTGCTGTTCGAGGCCGAAAGATTAGCTTCGAGTACGCGGAGGTTTGCTTCGCTGGCTTCTAGTTCCGCTTTACTCACTACGCCGTCGGCGGCGAGGGTTTTGTTTCGGTCGTAGATCACGCGGGCGTTGGCGATCTGGGCTTCAATTTGGGTTTGCTGGGCCTCTAGGCTCTTGATTTGGGCCTTGGAGTTGGCGAGCTGGGCTTTGCTGCTGTTCACGCCGGCTACCCCACGGGCTACTTGGCTTTGGTAGGCGTCGGCGTCGATTTTGGCCAGCAGTTGGTTGGGCACAACGCTGTCGCCTTCTTCAACGTAGAGGTCAACGACCTCGCCGGATACGTCGGAGCTGATCTTGACTTCCGTCTGTGGGAATATCTTACCACTTGCCGAAACGACTTCCTGAATGGTGCGGGCTTTCGCTTCCGAGGTGTACACTTTAGTACCTGATTCTTCGCGGCCTCCGAAAGCGACGGCGGCAATGAGGCCAATAATGATCAGAGCAAAAACGGCGATAATTATCTTACGAGCCATGATAAAGTTTTATTTCAATGGTTGCGGCACTTCCTAATGGGCGCGGCCGCAGGTGCAATAGTGAGGATTAAAAAGAGCCGTGTTTGGTTAGGCCACGGTCTCTGAAGGAGGATGGTTTTGGTTAGTTGAGCGAGAAGCCCTGGCCGAGGTAGAAACGGATCACCTGACGGTTGAAGATCAGTTGGTACTTACTGCGGGTAAGTTCGGTTTGTGCTTGTTCAAAACGGTTGGTGGCCGTTACGAGTTCGAGGCTGTTGGCTGCGCCGGCCTTGAAGCTGCGCTGCGCATTGTCGTAGGCCATCTTGGAGGCCTCTTCGCTTGCTTGGGCGGCGCGGTAGGTCTCCTGCGCTCCGCGCAGGTTCGCCAGCGCCAGCTGGATGTCGTTGCGCAACTGGTTGTCGGCCTGCTCAATGTCGAGTACCGCATTGGCCCGCTGCACCTTCGCCCGCTGCACGTTGAGTTTGTTGCGCCCCTGGCTGTAAATCGGAACGTTGAGGGCCATGCCGACAGATTGGCCGAAGTTGCGGTTTAGCTGGTTGAAGTAGCCGAGCGTTGGGAAGTCAACCACGCCGCCGGTCAGTTCCTGCTGGGCAATCGTAACCTCTACACCGTTGACCTGTACGATGCTAGGCGCACCGAAGCCAACGGTCGGTTCTTCGATGATGTCTGGGTTAGCAAAGTCCTTCGCCGCCGTAGAGAAGTTGGTGCTAAGGCTACCGAACAGGCTCACGGTGGGGCGCATACCGGCTTTGGCGATTTCGATGCCCATCTCCGCCGCGTCTCTCCGCACTTCTGCGGCTGCAACCACAGGCTGAATGCCTCGGGCGGAGGTGTAGACCTCGTCTGCGTCGTAGGTAGCAAAAAGCTCGGTTTCCGAAGGGTTGAGCTCTGGGGTGATGACCTGGAAGTCGGCGTCTAGGTCAAGCTCCAGCAATATCTTCAAACCCAGCTCTGCTAAGTTGATTTGGTTTTCTAGGTCAACGAGTGCGCGCTGGTTGGCGGCCTGCTGGGCCACCAGATCGAAACGCTGGGCCGCAGGCAGAGCGCCTGCTTTGATGAGCGCATCGGTGTTGCTGAGCTGGTCGGTCGTGAGGGCTAGCTGGGCTTGGGTATTCGTTATCTGCTCTTTCAGGAGCACGATGGTGAGGTAGCTGTTGGCTACTTGCAGGCCGATGTTGTTGTTTGTTACCTTTTGGTCTAGCTCCGCAGCGGCGAGGTTTAGCTCCGCTTGGCGGAGGTTGTTCTTGATGAGCCCGCCGTTGTAGAGCGTTACGCCCGCTTGTATTTGGTAGCCCTGAAACCCGATTGTTTGTTGGTTGAATGCGTTGGTAGTAGGGTCAATCGTTCTACCCAGCTGCGCCCCAATGTTGGTGGAGCCGCTTGCGGTAGGTAGCCTAGCATTTTTGGCTTGCTCGCGGTTTATACGAGCAACTTCAGCGATGTTGTTGAGCTGTTTTACTTGGATGTTGTTGGTGAGGGCGTGCTCTACGGCACGCTCCAGCGTCCACGCATCTCCGCTCTGGGCGAAGAGGCTACCGGTGGCTGAAAACAGGAGGAGAAGAAAGTAAACTTGGCGCATAGGTGGTCCTTTTTGACTACGGATGGCAAAGCTAACTATTGGAAGCGGGCTGGGAAGTTTTATCTATGAACGGACGGTAAAATTAGACGGAATACTTTTTCAGATTGGTAGAAGAGAGGCTTAGCGGTAAATGGATGAGCGGCAAAACCCCATCATTGCACCTGCGTTTGCGCCCCCCCCCCCCCGATGATAAATTGCTGAGCGGAAAACCGGGCGTACTAATCTATGTTGCTGTTCATCTGTCGGGTACCAACCAGCCGGTCGTACCGCCCTCCGATGGGGCGCCAGTAAATCAGGGCGAGGTAATCGTTCTCCGTTTCGTCAAAACTTCCCTCAATGATGTCGTAAGTGAAGCGGTCCGAAGCCTTGGTGCTGCCTTCGGGCGGGCTTTGCTCTACTACGTAGTGGTAGTTGTAGAAGCCTTGTTTCAGCAAGGCTTGCACCACGTAGGCCGCAATCTGAGGATTCCAGACCATTTTATACTCCGGTTTCAGTTGGTGCTCGGTGAAACCGCCGAAGAGGTAAATGTCTCGGTCTAGCTGGGTGTTGGTCTTGAGCACGAAGGTCATCCGGACGTAGTCTCCGCTGTAATTATAGTTGAACCGATCATAGGTTGAGCCAGCCTCGGTTTCCTGCGTGAGTTGTAGGTTCAGTTGCTCAAACCGGTCGTTGATGTAGTCTCCATTGAAGTCGATGTAGCCGAGGTAGGTACCGTTGTCGCGTGGGCGGTCGGCTTGCATCATCATGGCGTAGTTGTTTTCTTCGTTCGTGACGCTGACCATCTCGGTGCGGGGTGCGCGCACCGAGCGCATGTCTAGGTTGCGGTATTCGTTGGCGCCGAAGAAGCTGACCTGGCCTTGGTAGTCAAACCGGACCGCGTCTTTCTGGAGCAGGTTGGGGATTATGCCGGTCACGGCGTTGTCCCAGCGGTTGTTCTGGATGACGGTGGCGCGGAGTTCGCGCAGTGGGTTACGGACCTGCATCTGTTTGGTCCCAACCGTGAGGTCTACTTCCTGATGGGTATGAATCTGGTCTACGATGGAAGGCCGCATCACGCGGCCGCTGATGCCGGCCAGTTTTTCCTGCACCATGAAACGACGGGTGATGACGGGGAAGGTTTCGTCTTCGTCGTCGTAGACCACCAGCAGGTAATTGCCGCTGGCGCTGATCTGCATGTCGCGGTTCGGGAAAACGAGTTCGTAGTGGATATAATCGCGCAGCGTCCGGATGCTGAAGTCGTAGTCGTCGATATAGCCGATGGTGTTTCCGGCGTTGAACTCCAATTCGCTCAGGCTGGAGGGCTGCCAATCTTGGTTGCAATGGATGAATTTGTAGGAGTAGCGGCGCACTTCGTCGTTGAAATCATCGAACGAGAGGCGGAGCCTTCCGCTGCCGTTCAGCTCAATGAGGGGGTAGCTGCTCAATACGCCCTCAAGGTGAAACCGCACGGTTTTGATGTTGTCTACGTAGGTATTGTCGATAAACTTCAAGTCTTCGTCTTGCCCGGAAAGTAAAGGGGGAAGGGCGAAAAGGAGAAGGGGGAGTAGGAGGGCGCAAACAAGGTCGCCCGTTTTTTTGCCCCCTAGCCCCCAGTTTGGGGAAGAAAAACGATAAGTTGATCGGTGTTTGATCAGCAGGGCGACGGCGCGCAGGTGCAAGGGGAGGTTTGAAGAGCGAAGATTCATCCGGAGTGTTTGTGACTGAAAGGTAAACGTTGGTTGGCGCTTTAAGTGTTGCTTAGGGTTTTTTTTGACGTTTTTTTAATTCAACTTGTTGGCCGGGGTGGGGGGGGGTGATTATGGTGCTAAAGACGAGGCAGCTCGCTCCGCTCGTAACCTCACCCCCGGCTCCTTTCGCTGCGCGGCTTCTACAGGAACTGCTTTGCGTTCCTTCCGAGGTCCGGTGGAGAGGGGAGCTTTTCACCGCTGCGGCTCCGCCTTCGCTAGACGTTACTTATGATGCAGATTGCGTTAAGTGTGCCATGTTCGAGCTTGTATTTATATGAAGGGAATTCGTGCAATTTTCGTTCTAAACGATCAATCTAGCAAGGCGAAGCCGCAGCGATGCCATGCTCCCCTCTCCGGCGGAGAGGGGCTGGGGGTGAGGTCACGAGCGGCAGCGAGCATCCCCCTCCTTCAACGCCTGCTGGCACCCGGCCAGTAATCACCATGCCCGAAGGGCGCTCCCCCCCCGTCTACAACTTCGTCCACTTCTCCGTCCCTTGGCTGTTCTGCACTACGCGCTCTACGAAACGCATGCCGCGCAGGCCGTCTTTTACGGTTGGGAAGTCCTTTTCTAGTTTAGAAGGTTTGGTTCCTGCTAGTCGGTGCTGGACGCAGGCGGCGAAGTTTTTGTAGATGTTGGCGAATGCTTCTAGGTAGCCTTCGGGGTGGCCAGCGGGGATGCGCTGGGCGTGGTTGGCCGCGTCGGAGAGGTTACCGACTCCGGTGCGGTAATGTACGTGTGGGCCTTCGAGTTGCTTCACGATCAGGGTGTTGGGCTCCATCTGGTGCCATTCTAGCCCGCCGGTTTCGCCCCAAACACGGATGTTGAGGCCGTTCTCTTCCCCGACGGCAATCTGGGAGCAGTGCAGTACGCCCCGCGCGCCTTTCTCCATACGGAGCAGGATGTTGGCGTCGTCGTCTAGTCTACGTCCTTCAACGAAGGAAGTGAGTTCGGCACAGACTTCGGTAATCTTTAGGTCAGTGATGTATTCGGCCAGGTTTTCGGCGTGGGTACCGATGTCTCCCATCGCGCCGCCCATGCCCGATTTGGTGGGGTCAACGCGCCAACTGGCTTGCTTTTGGTCGGTGTCTTCTACCTTGGTAGCGAGCCAACCTTGAGGATATTCTACGACTACTTTACGGACCTTCCCGATGCGGCCGTTCTTCACCATGTCTCGGGCTTGTTTTACCATCGGGTAGCCGGTGTAGTTGTGGGTGAGGGCAAAGATGAGACCGGTTTCTTCGACCAACCGAACCAGCATCTCCGCTTCTTCAACGTTGAAGGTGACGGGCTTGTCGCATACAACATGGAAGCCGTTTTCCAACGCCATTTTGGCTGGGCCGAAGTGTACGTGGTTGGGGGTGACGATGGAGACAAAATCCATCCGTTCACCTAGCGGGAGCTTTTTCTCCGCCATGATCATTTCCTCGTAGCTGCCGTAAACCCGGTTGGCGGGGAGGTAGAAATCTTCACCGCTCAAGCGGCTTTTCTCGGGGTTGGAGCTGAAGGCTCCGCAGACCAGTTCAATTTGTTGGTCAATCGCGGCGGCAATACGATGAACACCACCGATGAACGCACCTCGGCCTCCGCCTACCATTCCCATTCTGATCTTCCTTTTCATCTTCCTTTTAGTTTTTGTAAGGGCGATAATACGGTTTTTTAGGCATATCGGTACGGGGGGTTAGGCATGGGGGAGCGTACACTGCACCCGCGTCCGCGCCACCTGAATAGCTTCTTTGTGGTAATTTTGCGCCAAACGAACCGATAACCATGTACCAAAGCTCCACGACCCACCGCGTACGCTACGGCGAAACGGACCAGATGGCTTACCTCTACTACGGAAACTATGCTTTGCTCTACGAGATCGGTAGGGTAGAGATGCTGCGCGAACTGGGCCTGACGTATGCCAACATGGAAGCCGAACACGGCGTTATGTTGCCAGTAATGAGCTTGAACCAACGCTTCGTTCGTCCGGGCCGTTACGACGAATTACTGACCATAAACACTACCTTGCGCAAACTGCCCGTCGATACAATTACCTTTCACGTCGAAATCCGGAACGAAAAAGGCAAGTTGGTCAACGGAGGCAGCGTAAAATTGTGTTTTGTAGACATGAGCACTGGCCGGGCCGTTCCCGCCCCAGAGTACCTCTTGGAAAAACTGCACCCCCACTTTGAAGAAGTTTAAACTGCCTTCAATCGCGGATATAAAAAACTACTTCCTCCAGCATCCCGTCTGGTTGGGAGTGCTAAAATACAGCAAGGAAAACTCTTTCATCGGCTTTCATGGCGTACCGATCTACGACGTAATCGTCTTCGTTTACCACGAGACCTTGCGCGACGACTTGTTTACCCGCGCCAATAGCGTAGCTTTCAGTTTTTTTCTGTCGCTTTTTCCGTCTTTGCTCACCATTTTTACGTTGGTCCCTTTTGCGATCAGTGCCCTAGAGGTGTGGTACCCCAACCTGAAAAATTTCCATAGTACGCTGGATGAAGAGATCAGCCAAGTGATGCCGGGGCAGGCCGGTGAGTTCGTGCTGAGTTTCGTGCAGGAGATCACCAACTCGCCACGCCTAGGCTTACTCAGTTTTGGCTTTGTGCTGGCGGTTTACTTCAGCAGCAACGGTATGTTGGCCCTGATGCAGGCCTTCGAGAAAAGCTACGTGAAGACGTTTAAACGCCGCAACTGGCTAAAGAAACGCCTGATAGGCGCTGGGCTAACCTTACTGGTTGGCTTGTTCATTGTGTCTAGTACGGTTTTCGTTATTCTCGGCGATTCAATCATTTACTGGGTTACGGAAGCACTCAATTTGGGCGGTACAACGTCGTTCTTTCTTGGGTTGCTGCGGTGGCTCATCATGCTTTCGCTCTACTACATCTCCATCGGGACGCTCTACCGCTATGGCGCGTCTACGATCAAGAAGTTTAGCTACTTCAGCCCCGGCGTAACGCTAGCAACGGTGCTTTCATTGGCTACATCGGTTGCGTTCAGTTTCTATATCGATGGCTTTGACCGGTACGATACGTACATCAAGTTTTACGGCTCCATTGCTACCATCATCATCGTGATGTTGTGGCTACAGCTCAACGCCCTCATCCTTATTATAGGCTTTGAGCTGAATGCGGCTATTGCGGTTCGGAGGGATTTGACGTTGGTAGAAGAGGAGGAGGAGTAAGGTTTTCACTCAAACCGCCACGGCCTAACCGCCTCAATAGCTTTGTATTCACGCTACAACGATGGAAGCATCGGCAGCATCACCGACCACTTCGGCGTGCATTTTTTCGTAGCGGGTTACGTCGGTTCGGCCTACGTGGCGGTAACTGATGTCTGCTTTAGCGGAGGTGTGGATTGGGAGCATGACTAACTTTGAATGTTTGAGCTCAAAGCTATAGAAAAGTAAGGGGTTCCCCGTATTCAATCCGTACCTTAGGGCCTGTAATTTACCCAACCGATCAAATGAGTTTTGCACTGCGGCTATTTTTCTTTGCTTCCATAAGCTTCCCCCGGACCTGCGGCCTCGCCTCCTTCAACCAACGGAAAGGCGTTAATCACCAACTGCGCACAGCAACCCCCTACAGTTGGGGTGTTCGCGGGCTTTTGCCCTTATTGTTGCTGTTGCTACCCATGTCGTCCTACGCCCAAAAGGACCTCTACGCCCTAGAGCACATCGTTGAGATTGAACTGGAAATGCACGACGCGAACTGGAAGAAAAAGCTCAACGCCTGGAAAAAACAACTGCAAAAGAAACGGGTAACCGCCACGCTGAAAGTAGACGGCATAACCTACGACAGCGTTGGGGTACGCCTAAAGGGAAACAGCTCTTACTTCGCCCCCGCAAAGGCAGAAAAGAAGAAATTGCCTTTCAACATCAAGGTGAGCTACACAGACAAAAAACAGCGTGTTAACGATAAATACAAAACCCTAAAACTCAGCAACCTATTCCGAGACCCTAGCTACCTGCGCGAAACGCTGAGCTACCAGGTGCTGAGGGATTACATGGCAGGCCCAGAATGCAACTATGCTCGCCTAACCGTAGACGGCGAGTACTACGGCCTATACAACCTCACCGAATCGGTAGACCAGAACTTCTGGGCCGAAGAGTTTGCTACCTCCAACGGAATAATGTTTAAGTGCGACCCCGAAAGCAAAGAAGATGCACCCAGCTCTTGCCCCCCCGGCATCGGTGCAAACCTCGCCTACATCGGCCAAGATACGGCCTGCTACGCCGCCCGCTACGAACTGAAAAAGTCAGACTACGGCTGGGGCGAACTGATGAAACTGAGCAAGGCCGTAACGGAAGAAGACCTCGACCTGAACAGCGTCCTCAACGTTGATGAAGCGCTCTGGATGCTCGCTTTTGACAACGCACTGGCTAACCTAGACAGCTACCTCGGCGCCTTTTGCCACAACTACTACCTGCTGAAAGATGAAACGGGCATCTGGCGGCCAATCGTTTGGGACCTGAACCTGAGCATGGGCGGATTCCGTTTGCTGGACAAGAAAAAAATACTGACCGACGAAGAACTGGTCTCACTCAGCCCATTCATCCACTTTTCCGACCGCAATAAAGATCGGCCCCTCATTTTGCGCCTGTTCGATAAGCCACTGTACCGCAAAATGTACGTAGCCCACCTGAAAACGATATACGACGAACAGTTCGCTACTGGCCTGTATGATGAACGCGCAAAAAAGATCCGTGAGGTGATTTCTTCCCTAGTAGTTCAGGAGCCCAACCCGCTTTACCCCACCGAGAATTACACCCTCAATTACCACGGAACGGTAGAGGTTGCTGGCGGTAAAGTTATTGGCGTTGAAGAGTTTTTCAAGAAACGCGGCGCTTACCTGAAACAACATAAACTCTACGCGCTGCCAGTGCCTACGATCGCGAACCACACCGCTACAAAAGACGGCGATCAGGTAGTTGTGTCCGTCTCCTTAGAAACCGGAGATGCTGAACGACCGGTTTGGGTAGCGTACCGGGCCAAGGGAATGGGGACCTTCCGCTACCTCCAGCTTAAGGCGGAAGCCGACGGCAACTATACGGCCTCTTTGCCCGCCGAAGAAATAGAAGAGTACTTCCTCGTAGCGGAAGGCCGGGTATCCGCTACAGTCCTGCCTGCGCGGTCGGCGCGGGAATGGTTTACGGTGGAATAAGGAGCTCGTGCTTTAAGAAGCACATCCCTCAGTAAATGACAATAAGGGCGGCGGCGCGCAGGATGCAAGGAACGTTTTAAGCGCTTGTTGGAGAACTTGCTGCTGGCCTACAGAGCTACAACTTTTGCCGTCGCCAAAAACTGCCAACATTTATGAAAGAACTGCCCGATAATGTGCTCTGGTTGGAAGACGCCAGCAACAGCCGCTACGTAAACAAGTACGAACGGAAGGCTTTTGAAGAAGGCGAAGTAGCCACCTTCTTTGATTATGACCCGGAGGGAGGACTTGACTATGACTCGGCCGTTACCTGTAGAGTAGTCCGAGACGATGTCTTAGGTTTAGTGGGTAGGCTGGTTTGAGTTCCCGGCCGTTCTCTTGGCCTCAAGCTCTGCGGTAATCATGCGGCCATAAGCCTTTGGAGTGCTTCCGGTAATGTCTCGGAAAACCTTGTAGAACGTACTCTTGTTTTTGAACCCACACCTTTGAGCAATACCAAAAAAGGTATGCTGGCGGAATTCCTCGTTCTTGATTCTTTGGATAACAGCATTGATCCGGAAACTATTGACGAAAGACAGGAAATTGGTGCCGCCGTGGTGGTTAATCACTTGGCTCAAGTACTTCGTGTTGGTGTCTAAACGAAGCGAGAGCTTGCGTAGGGTAAGATCTGGGTTCAGGTAGAGCTCTTCATTGACCATCACTTCCTTGATGCGCTCAAAAAGCCTGATCTCTTCAAGCCCACGGAGGCTACTGGTACGGTAACGGTCTTTGATGTTCAGTAGTGAAATCCGGTGGTGGTTGGGGGTTTGGTCGTTGTTGACCTCAAAGGCGAGGTAATTGACGATCTTATTGTCCACATCATGGATCGGGTGGATGACGAGCGTACAGGAGTAAGGCTGGCCGTCTTTACGGTAGTTGGTAATTGTTTCCTTGAACGATTCCTCGCTAGCAAGCCCCTCCCGAATGCGTTGCAGCGCGTCGGGCTCAGTTTTTGGCCCTTGGAGAATCTTACCAGGGGTCTGGCCAATCACTTCTCCAATACCGTATCCGGTAACCACTTCAAAGTCTTGGTTTACCCACAGGATACGCCGATTGGCATCGGTTAGAATTACAGCAATTCGGTTCATAACAAAAAAGTTGGGGAGGGCGTTTTTCTAGCCAAAGAGAAAGTTTGGTTTGAAGGCAGAATCCAAGGGTAAAAAAATCATCCCTTAATTAGTCAGTGAAAGCAGTGATAACGCTGAGTTGCTCGCGGCAAGTAGTTGACAAAACAATACGTCGAAGGCTGCAAAATCACCTAAGAGAACATACTGAGTACTACTTTCGTGGCAGCACCAACAGTTGGGCTATCACCCCAAAGGTATGAAAAGTAGCATTCATAATACCATATCAAATTTATGGAATTTTCAACTCTGAACGAAACCTTCCCTGAAATATACCCGATTGCTATTCCTGAAACAGGGCTGGCCCGTCGTGTGCGCGGCCCGGGCAGGTACCTCTGGAGTGCCCGTAAATGTGTGGAAACACTAGCTTTAGGGGGTAAGGTTTGGGTGAAAACGGGCAGGCGTTTATCTGATCAACAATTCGGGATGCTCATTGATCGCGCCTTATCATCGGTGCCATCGAAAGGTATAAAAAGCAGCGATTTTTTTTCCGCTGAGCAGGTTAACCTACGCAATGAGCGTAGCTTTTGGGGCAAATACTCTTTTTCGGAGACCGTGGGCTTATGGTTGGAGAAAGGCGGAGATACCGCCGCTAGCCTATTGAGTCCGTTTATTTCTACGGAAGGCTTTGATTTTTCTCCGACGGAATACCTCGACTTGCTGGAACGCCTGAAAACAGCACTACGGCGCTACGAAAAACAACCCATTGTTGGCAACGGTCTGGAAGACCTGAACACTGGTTTTTTTAGGCACCAAAGCTTGGAGGAGAGCACTGTTTTTATTCAAAAACACCTCAATGAGTACCTCCAAAGAGGCGCTGAGCTACACCGCCGTTATTTGGTCGTGATTCATCACCACGCCCGCTCATCAGTCATCACCAAACGTAAAGAACTCCGAGCCCGTTCATCACGTTTAGAGGCCTTGGGCCACGAAGCTTCGGCAGCGAGTAAACTTACAGGGCGCGCGCAAAGGAAAGCGACTTCGGAACTGAATACTGCTTGGCGGAAGTACCTGAAGACTTACCAATCGGGAGAAGAAACTGGTGCCAAAGACCTCGGCGTTGAGGCCCTCCAGCAACTGTTGGGGAAAGAACTCGATGGCGTAGCGTCTGGGTTTCGGTTGCTGAAGAGATCGCTCAAAACGGACGCAATGTCGCTTAATGCGCTTACCGTTAATTCCCTCCACGGAAATGCGGAAACGCTGCGCGAGCTTGAGGGCCTACTGAACGAACTGCTGCGCGAGGTGGATGAAGCAGGGCTATACCAACTGCCGCTACGGCAAACGGATGCTGCTACCACCCCTAGGCAATTGCAACAACTGGACAGTTTGCTGGGCAAACTGCGCAACACCGAGCGCCACTTGGGCGAGCTGCCGTTGTTCTACGACCAGCGCCACTTCTGGTACGCCCAACCCGCACACCTGCGCAGGCTATTGGCCGCACTTCTTGACCTTCCGCCGCAGGAATGGGAGGCCGCTTTCAGTAGTTGGTACTTTGAGCGCTGCTTGGAGCGCGAGCAGCGGCCTGAACGCTTCTATCGCACCGAATCCCCAGCTTCAACCGAAGAAGAAAGAAAAACACAGCGGGCTCCATCAACGTCCGAAGCCTTGGTGTTCTTACCAGCCGATGCGCCTTGGCCGACCACCGCAGGGGCCAATGATTTATTTATGGACCTAAGCGGAACGGCTAATTTTTCGGCCCAAGACGAACCCGAAGGCTATTCTGTCGTGCCTTTGTCGGACACCTCCGCTTTGCACCTAGCCGTTAGTGGCTACCGAAACCCCGTGCTGGCCTTCAGCCAGCCGTTTCAACTACTACATGCGCCCCAGTGGGGCGTTTGCAAGGCGGAGACCCCGCCGGTAGGCGCCAAAAACAGCGTCCTACTTCAACTCGATGAAAACAACCAGTGGTTTCCGCTAAGCGAATGGAAGGGGGAGGCTGCTAAGAAGATGAACGTATTCTTGCCAGAGCAGTTGAGCGCAACGGAGGAAGAGGCATTGCTGGAGTGCTGGGAGTTGCTCATCATGCAGGCGTCTAAGATTACCTTTTTCCACGCTTTGGCCCCTAACGCAATTACCCAAGGGCTCTTGAGCGACGGCTTCAACGGCGCATTCCTGATTTCAGCATTGTTGCGGGCGGCGGAGGCCGCCCAGATGGAGCCTTTTGACCACAAAGCCTTGATCGCTATGGGCCAGGAAGTCCGGCATCGGTGCGCAGTACCCAACCCCACACCACACACCCTCGCCGTACGGTTTGGAAGCCTCCTGGCCGAAAAGCTGGACGGATTCTTCATCGAGAGCCACGTCCCTTGGCGTGATACATTCCTACCTCTTTTGTTGCAATCTCCTTCAGGGAAGAAAACCGTCATCCTGCCCGATGGCCGCCTACCCGGTTTGGCAGACGACACGGCTGAGAGTGCTCGCCATCGGGAGCTGAAAATCTCAGGCTTTCAGGTGGTGGGGCTTGATGCGCTAAAAGTTTGGGAGGATTTGACGGCGGAAACAGCGCGTATTTGCGAGTTGCTGGCGGAAAAATAACAGTAAGAAGGTTGTTGAAATTCAGTTGCTACTGCTTACTGCGCGCTACATCTTTCTTGAAGCCATCGAAAAATTCCTTGAACGTGTCAAACTCTCGCCGCCAACTCAGGCCGGTACCTACCTGAATCCGTCGGCCGCCCGCAATGTCGGGTTGTAAGCGTTCATAGCCTCTCAGTTTTAGGGTCCGGGAGTCGTTCAAGACGTACTCTAAAACAAAGTTGTTACCAACAAAGGTGCCTACAAAGGCATCATTATTCAGTACATTGAGGTCATGGCGGAGGGTGAAGCGGTTATTAACGTCACGACTGATGGAGAACTCAAAAGCCGAGCCCCGGCCGTTGGCTGTTGTGGTACTAAGGCTCGCGTTGCGGTAGTTGTTGTATGCCACATCGAAGTCGAAGGAAGAGATGAAAGCGTCTTCCCCAAAAGCGTTTTTCACCAAGTCGTTCAGCAGCAAACTCACGTAGTTAGACAGCCACTCACTCACCGTATTGACCACCGCATCGCCGAAACCAATAGACAAATCAGAGGGCAAGAACTGCCCCGCAACAATGAGGCCGAAGACTTGCCGGTTGAGCTCGTTTTTATCTAGCAGCAGTAAGCGCCGTTTGTTGTTGGCGTAGCTCTCCAACTGCCCGTCAAGGCTGGGGAAGCCAATGTCGAAGTTGATGTCTGGCTTGGTCAGTAAGCCAGCAAGCTGCAAGGAAAGGTCTACATCTGTAGCTCGGCTTGCTTCTAGGGTCAGCGTGTTGTCTACGTCTCCAACCAAGTATTCCTGAATGAAGTTCAGGATTGGGGTCTTCAGGTTTTCATAGTCTGCCGCAACGTCTATTCGCGCATCGAAGGGGTCTCCTTCCCAGACAACCGTTCCGCCGGGCCGAACGGAGAATTCCTTATTGATGATGTCGTAGAAAGTGAACAGGTAACTCCCTTTTGATATTTCAAACGTACCGAACATCTCAAGGTCTCCATCGCGCGGAATTCTCAGGGTCAGGTTGCCCGTTCCTTGCCCGCGCAGAATGTCTCCTACTTCTTCGTCGAAGATGATCTCTCCCACGGCCTCGTCGGTTACGAGCAGTTCCATCTCCAGGCTGACACCGGTAGGCCCACCAGTTATTTCAGGCACTTGTTCCTCAACGAAGAGCCGCTTATTAACGAAACGCACATCGTCAATAGAGCCTGCTTCCGCGCCGTAGTCTACGGGGATAGATAGCTTTGAGTCTTTGCCCACCGTTGCTCGTACGTAGATATCTGTTTGGTTGAAATTCCCAGAGAACTTTACCAAGCCGCTCCCGATGGCAACACCATAAAAGTTGGGGTTTTGCCCTGGGGCAAGTTCTAGTGCCATAAACCGATCCGTATTGATCTGGGCCCCGATACCAAGGTTTTTCAAACGATCATGGGTGATCCCTCCGCTCAGGGTCGCGGTATTACCGTAACGGTCAAACAACTTGGTTCCCGTAATGTCAAACAACTCGTTATTGATGTTGACCCGACTTTGGTTGTAGCGGTAGCGCGTCTGGAGGTAATCAATAGTGAAAGCCCCGCCAAGCGCATCAATGTAGCCGTCTACGTCCAATTTCTTGGGCGGTCCCTTTACGTTGAGCTTCGCATTGAAGGAGCCCGTGATGTCGGAAACGGAGCCTCCTACCCAGTATTTGGCCAAGTCTAAGGGGTATGCACTGATGTTTACATCGAGTTCGAGATATTTTTTCTTTTGGGAGGGCAGGGGGTCGCTTGCTACCAGGTCTGCGAGGTTGTAGGTGGCCTCTGCGATCAACTGGGCGGTATCTCGGTTAAGGTTGAGGTAGGTAGTAAGCTTGCTCTTGGGGTTGGGGGCCGAAGCGTCGATGCGGAGGTAGCCATAGTCCTCTCCGTTCATCAAAAAGGTGTCCGAACGTAGTTGCGCGCGCAAACCTTCTTGACGGAACACGTCGGCTACGGAGATGGAAACGTCAATGTCTCCGCTAAAATCCAACTGGCGGTATTCCCAAATAGAGTCAATCAGGGAAAGGTCCATGTTCATCAGGTCCAGCTCTAGGCCTTCATCACCAAATTTATTGAGCTGTATTTCTCGGTATTTGTTACTGCTTCCGCTCACGCGGTCGCTACGCAGGGCAAAGTTTTGGGTATCGATGTATTGAGGCCCAAAAACGATGTAGTTGCCCCGCCGGATGTTCCAGCGTTGCTGGAATATTTCGAGCTGGGACTCCTCAAACCGAAGCTCAAAGTTCAGGCTATCCGGCAAGCGAAGCTCGCCGTCGAGGTTGATCTTGTCCAAGAATATATTGTCGGCGTCTCCGCCGTAAGTGATACCGAAGTCTATCAGCTCATTATCCAGCAAGCTCAGCAGGGTAATCCGGTTCAGGAGGTGGCGGTTGTTCACAAAGGTAGAATCAACGGCCAAGCCCAGATCGCCCTCTCCTTTGTTGCTACTGGCCTGGAGGATGAAGTCTACCATACGGAAATCAGCAAAACGGACGTTAGGCGCGGTAAGCTCCATCACCAGTGTGTCTTTGAACCCATCGTAGCTTCCCCGTAGGTCAACGTCTACCAGCGCGCCCAATTTGGGGGCTACCAGCCGGTTCAAACCCCGAGAATCAAGAATGCTCAAGTCAAAACTGAAACGGTTGGGCGCAGGTACTTTACGGGGCGGCTTTATTTTTAGCCGGCGCGCCCAACTAGGGTAGTGCTCCACCAGAAAACCGGTAAGACTGGGCGCTACTTCTTCCAAGTCAAAACTCCCCACCAACTCCCCCCGAGCAATATCACTTTCCAGCTTGACAACCTTTTGCCCTTCGGCATCAAAGTTAGAGTAGGCCAGCAAACTGTCGATACTGATGACGACGGTATCTACCAACACCTGGAAACTGTCCAGCTCTACCCGCCCTTCCATCTCGCTAAAGTTCTTACCAATCAGGTTTAGGTCAATGTCTCCCGATAACGCAACGGGCTTCTTACTCAGGTTGAGCGCCAACAGATCAAGCTCCCCAACGGAGGCATCAAAATCAAAAATTGGGATGGAATCCCGAAAGTCTACTTCCCCAAGGAAGTTGAAGTCAATGTTGTCGTCCGCAATGCTAAAGCTCCCGTTGAAGAACCGGTCTTCCAAACGCCCATCAATAACCGCGTTCTGGTAGGCATAGTCCCGGAAAGTGAAACTGCGGATGGTAGCGTCCAGATCAGCCTTAGCCGTGTTGGCGTTCAGGCCGATGCCGTTGGCAATTTGGCCGTCCAGGGAAACCTCCCCAAACTGGGGGTTTCCGGTCCATACGCCAAGGTCAAAATTATCTAGGGTCAGCTCTCCGCTGTAGGTTGCTGGCTTAGGCCCGTTAGAGGTTACAAGCTGAACGTCCATCGTGGCACTTCCTATCCCAGAGTCAAGCCTACCGTTAGCAACGAAATCGGTAAAGAAACCATCAAACCGCCCACTGAAACTTAGCTGCTCCAAGCGGTCAAAATTTTCAGGTGGGGTAAACTCAGGAATCAAGCGCCGAAGGGTGTACATATTCGTCGTGAGCTGGTCTAGCGCAAGGTTCAAGGTCTCTGAGCCCGGATTGGCAATTTGCCGAGAGTTGAAGCTGCCCGAAAACTTGGTCGTTTGGTCTAGTGCAAGCGCTACATCCCGACCACGAAGCTTGTTGACTTCTCCTCGGAAATTACCACCAATTTCAATCTTGCGCTCCCGGTTGTCCCTAAAAAATTGGTTGAAACGCAACTGCCGAGCAAAGTAAAGCACATCACGAACCGCTACCTTACTTTTCTTGACCTTTATGTCCATCCGAACTTCGTTGTTGAAGTCAGACCAACTGCCCCAACCATTCCTGAAGGTGAACCGAAGACTGTCAGACAACAAACTCTCTGCCGTTTTCAGTTCGAGATCGTAGAGTTGCAGCTCCGTTGGGGTAACCTTCAAGTCCTGAACGCTAAGGAGGTCAAGAACGAACCCAGACTTTTCCTCCAGGCTGAGGTTACGCAGTTTGCCTAAGAACACACCTTGGCTGAAGTCTACGCCCGTAAGTTCTAAATCAATACTACTCATGCCGAGGCGCGCAAAATCTACCGCACTAATATCAGACTTGGCAATCGGTGCTTTACGGAAGTTATCGAGGATGTAGCTTCCGTCATGGATTTCAATGCTCCCGGCCAAAATCTGCAAAAAGGCTTGGTTGGTATCAATGGCCTGCTCCTCTAAGTCTACCTCCAAGCTGTCTAAAGCCGTCACTATCGGAGTGGGGGCGAAGCTTGTCTGCTTCACGATGGGCGAGCGCAGCTCGACCCGCTTGATGCGAACAAGCTTATTGGGCAGGTCAAGCTCATCCATCTTGGCTACGCCAGACGCGAGGCTGATGTCCCAACGCTGGCCGCGCACGCTGTCGTTCTGCGTGAAGGTCACGTCCCGAAGGTCAAGTTGATGGAGTTGAAGGTTTAAAGGCGCACTGGCATCGTCTTTGGGCGGGAAGAGCTTTTGCAACGCGGTTTCTAAATTACTCTCTGGGTCGCCGAGGTCGCGGCGAATCTTGAAGTTGGTATCTGCGATTAGGATAGACTCAATAACGAGGCCTTGCCAGAGGTCGAAATCTGCGGCCAAGGTTTTACCGTACAGCAATGTATCTCCGTATTTGTCCTCAATAAACAGGCCCTCTATCGTCATCTCATCGAGCCAAGAAATGCGCACATTGTCTACCGTTACCCTAGTTTCCAAAGTCTTCTCGATGCTGGCCGTTACACGGTCGGCCAGCCAGTTTTGCACAGCGGGTAATTGTAAGACCAAGACAATACCAAAAATGATGAGCGGAATACCGATCAACCACCGCCTAGCACGACGCCAACCCCTGCCGCTAGGGCGTGGCTCTTTGTCTTTAACCTTGTTCTCCTCTGGTTGCTTCATCCTTACAGGCCGCGAAGATAAGTGTACTATCTTAGCCTCCTATATACAACGTCTTTTAAAGCAATAAGTGTTCTATTTTACCATAACTTTAATGTGGCGAGAACGCAGGTGCAGAGGAAAGCTTTTGAAGCAGAGATGCATCCCTCATCACCGCTTCAAAAGCGGTAATGCACGCGCCAAATCCTCCGGCGTATCGATCCCGATGGCTGGCAGGTCCGTAAGCCCAACGTGGATGGTGTAACCGGCCGCTAACCAACGGAGTTGCTCCAAAGATTCGTCCGCTTCAAGCTGCCCCTTGGGCAAGGCCGTAATTTCAGCCAATACCTCCGCCCGGTAAGCATAAAGCCCCAAGTGTTGGAGGTGCTTCTTCTGGTCAATCCATTTACCAATCGGTACGTCGCGCAGGTACGGAATGGCGTGACGGCTGAAGTACAACCCCCGCCCATGCTGGCCGCGCACTACCTTAACTACGTTGGGCGAAAGCAATTCGCGCTCCTCCGTAATGGGCCGCGCCAAGGTTGCAATGGCTACCCCCTGATCCGAAAACGGCCCCACCACCGAAGCAATCTGCTGCGGATCAATAAAAGGCTCGTCTCCCTGAACGTTAACGATGATCTTCGCTTCCGGAAAGTGGGCCGCCACCTCCGCTACCCGGTCCGTTCCGCTTGCGTGGTCGGGCCTGGTCATCTGCGCTGCGCCGCCAAAACTGAGCACATGGTTGAATATCCGCTCATCATCCGTAGCCACCACAACTTTGTCGATTACGCCAGCTTCCACCACCCGCTCATATACCCGCTGAATCATCGCCTTGCCGGCCATGTCGGCTAATGGCTTCCCGGGGAAACGGCTGCTGTTGTAGCGGGCAGGGATGATGGCAATGGTCATAATTGAGCAGGGGTAACTAAACAGTAAAGAACGTGGAAATTCAGGCGCAAGATAGAATACATTTTTCTGTCACAGCCTAGTATAGAACTGGCGGAGACGCTGTGCGTCGAACGTGGCATAGATCCGACGCGCAGCGTCTCAACCAATTTCCCTATCTAACCTGCAATTTGTTACGCACACCCTTCACGACATTCCATCGCCAAAAACTCTTCAGAGGTGCGCGCCTGCGGCAGCAACACTTCTAAATATCCGCTTATCTTTCCAGCCTAGAACTACCGCGATATGCAAACCATTTCCGTCTTCGATATTTTTAAAATCGGCGTAGGCCCGTCTAGCTCACATACCCTTGGGCCGTGGAAGGCGGCTTTGGCCTTCCGAGATTTATTGCCCGGTTTGGAAGAGGTCGTTTCGGTTAAGGTGTTGCTTTATGGCTCTTTGAGCAAAACCGGTGTTGGACATGGTACCGACATTGCGGTACAACTTGGCCTAGAGGGTTTCGATCCCGAAACCATCGAAACCGCAGACATCCCCTTCCACCTAAGCCGCATCCTTTCGGAGCAGACCTTGCAGATGGCGCAGGCCGAACAGGAACCGGTCAGGGTTCCTTTTGACCCCACACAAGACATCGTCTTCGAACAACGAAGCAAATCTTTTCACCCCAATGGACTCACGTTCATCGCGCACCTGCGCTCTGGCCGCAAGGTGCGGCAAACGTACTACTCCATCGGCGGCGGGTTCATCGTCCGGGAAGGCTCCACTAGTGAACTGGTAGAGCGCCCACGGATTCCCTTCCCTACAGAAACCGCCGAAGACTTACTGCATTACGCCCGCTCCTCCGGGAAATCTATTGCAGAAATCGTCCGATCGAACGAGTTAAGGGAGTACACGGCGGAAGACCTCAACGCAAAAATTGACCGTTACCTACAGGTCTTCACCAGCGTAGTTCACAAGGGATGTACCGCTCCGGAGGTCAACCTGCCCGGCGGCTTAAACGTAAAGCGGAGGGCGAGAAAAATGGCCACCCGATTGCTGGGCAATCCGGCTTCCGAAGACCCACTGGACTTCGATGCGCAGTTGCGCACCATTACGCCAGACTTTACCACGGTAACCAGTTGGGTGAGTTGCTTCGCGCTGGCGGTAAACGAAGAAAACGCGGCCCTAGGCCGCGTAGTCACCAGCCCAACCAACGGCGCGGCCGGTGTGATCCCCGCCGTCCTCTTCTACTACCGCTACTTCTGCAAGCAAGCAAGCTCCGAAGGCGAACGAAACTTCTTCCTCGTCGCCGGAGAGATCGGCTCGCTATTCAAAAAAAACGCCACCATCTCCGCCGCCGAAGGCGGCTGCCAAGCCGAAATCGGGGTCAGCTCCGCGATGGCCGCAGCGGCCCTAACCGAGGCCCTCGGAGGAACCCCCGAGCAAACCCTGATGGCCGCCGAAATAGCTATGGAACACCACCTCGGCCTCACCTGCGACCCCATCGGAGGGCTGGTCCAGATCCCTTGCATCGAACGCAACGCGATGGGCGCAATGAAGGCCATCACGGCCGCAAACCTAGCCCTACAATCCGAAGCCGACGACGCCATCGTAGACCTCGACTCCGTAATCCGAACCATGCTGGATACCGCCCGCGCTATGCACACAGATTATAAAGAAACGGCAGAAGGCGGACTGGCCGTGCGAGTGTCTGTTGCTGCGGCTAGTTGTTGAATTGAAGCGTGTTATTTGTACCTTAGGGCAGGGTGTGTAATCTGTAATGGATTGTCTCCGCGCGCAAACCCCCTCCCCAAACCCCTCCCCACGGGGGAGGGGCTTATAAAAACGCTGCGCGTTTTGATAATAGTCGGCGGACTAATTTATAGGCAGATTACACAACCTA
>CALEDI010000114.1 GCA_937949535.1 uncultured Lewinella sp.
TCAGCGGAGAACTCCTCCTCCTCACGGAAGGCAACACCGCTTTTCCCAACGAATTTGTCCGCCCAGAACGCGGCCCCGTCACCCTCCGCCTACCCGGCAACCGCGTCCAACAACTCCTCAACGACCTCGATCACATCGTCGATTACCCCTACGCCTGTACGGAGCAGACAGCCAGCCGCCTCATCGGCCTGCTACAGATGAGTACCATCCGCAAAGCCCAGGGCGAAATTTTTGACCGAGCGGTTGACATCCAGAAGATGATCCTCCGCCTCGAAAAGTTGCGGCGAGCAGATGGCGGCTTTGGCTGGTGGGCTGCGTCGCGCAGTTCAACGCCCTGGATCAGCCTGCACGTCTACCGCGCCCTCGCGATGGCGGAGCAGGCTGGGCAAACGGTGACCAACCTTACCTCCGTCCGCCGTTATTTGCTTGGGCGATTGCCTGAGCTGCCCATCCGCGATCAGCTACAAATCATGTTGGCCCTCGGCGAAGAAGGCAACCCACCCACTGAGACTGAGCTTGCTCGGGTCGATACCTTCTCCGCGCCCAACGACTACGAATTGCTCGCCATCGCCCGCCTCCACCAGCTGCGCGGAGACACGGTTGATGTACAGCGTTTGCTAGACAGTTCCTCCACCCACGCCGCGTTGGGCCGTTATTGGGGGCGGCGCGGCTACTATTTCTACCGCCAGCCGTTGGATGGCCGCTTGGCCTGTGGCCTACTGGCCCAACGCATCCTCTCCGCCGCCGGAAACCAAACCGAAGCCGACGAGACGATCAACTACCTCCTTGGCCAATCTGCCGCCCGCAACCGGCCGGGCAACGTGCCGCTGCTCGGCACGAATACGCTGGAATCTGCCAGATTACTCTCCGAGCTGTTGCCTGCCTTATTGGCCGAAGACGATGCCTTGTCTCCGCCTACCGTCACGCTCCGTTCCGACGGGACCAGTACGAAGGTGACCGCTTTCCCGTTTGAGACTGAGGTGCCGACTGAGGCCGTTGCCGACCTTCGGTTAGATCGGTCGGGCAGCGGTCCCTTGCCCGTTGCGCTTTACCAGCGCTGGTTCGAGACCGATCCTGTGGCTAAAGACGATGGTTTTCAGCTTACCTCCCGCATTACCGACAATCGTGGTCGGCCGCTAGGCCAACTCACCCTAGGGGAGACGGCGTACCTTGAAGTCACCGTTGTCAGCAAATCCGATGCCGACTACGTGCTGGTCGAAATCCCCATCCCCGGCGGATGCAGCTATCAGAACCGCGCCGAAGGGCGCGGCCGCTGGGCCGTCCACCGCGAGTACCGCCGCGACCGCGTCGCCATCTTCTGCGACCGCCTACCGGCAGGTAGGCATACGTATAAGGTGGCCCTTGCGCCGCGTTTCTCCGGCACCTATACCCTCAACCCCGCACGGGCGGAGATGCAGTATTTGCCGGTGGTGAATGGGAATGATGGGTTGAGGGTGGTTGTTGTGGAGTAGGGCGAGGGCAAAGGGCGAGGGCTTGCAGCCCGACCTTCCTCATACAAGTCGGGCTGCAAGCCCTCGCCCTGTGGTGCTTATCACAAGCCCTCGCCCTAATTTTCGTATAAAAGTTTAAAATCAGGATTAAGCCAAGAGTGCGGCCACTCCCGCCAATGGTTAACCAGCCCAGCTTTAACCGGATTATTGAGCACATACATCATCACCCGATCAAACTTCCCCTTACGTACAGTACGGTCAAAATAGTCTTCTTCCCAAAAAGGCTCTCCCGTTCGGTTAAGAATTTTATTACACATACGAGACGTATGTCTTTTATGACGAGACATAAGCAAGCCGGAGTTAAGCTCGTCCACGCCATATGGCGCACGCACCACGGCGTGTACATGGTTAGACATTACGCAAACGGCGTAGACGAACAGTTCTTGATTGTCGTGTAAATACTGATACGACTTCAAGACTTCGGCAGCTATTTCTGGTTTTGACAAATAGTAAGGCCCGTTGGAATCTTTATGCAGGTAGTTTTCCATCTCCATTTCATAACGAGCGTTGATTTCAAAAATTCGCCTATTCAAGAACTGGTCACCAGCCCGGGGAGGGTATTTTAGCGAGTCTACCTTAGCGACAGCTAATGCACCATCTCTTCGCAATTTAAGCTCTTCGTCGTAGCTTTTGGGAATACTACCGTACAGACGATAAGTGAAGTGTACCGGTTTTTGACCAATGGGAAAATGGGATCTATTTTTACTTCTCATTGGTTAAAGATATAAGTAAGCAGGTCGGGCTACAAGAAAGATGTAAGTGAACAAGTCGGGCTACAAGAAAGATGTAAGTAAACAAGTCGGGCTACAAGCCCTCTCCCTTTGTTTTTCAGGTCGGGCTGCAAGCCCTCGCCCTGTGCTAAATCACCCCCTGCGCCCGCAACCCAAAGTAACACCGAACGGTAGCTTCCACATCCACCAGCGCATCGTGCGCATCGGGGACGCCTTTTTTGAAAAGCTTGCGGTGGAGTTGCTCCAGCGTTGGCCATTTGTAGGAGCCGTAGCGGAAGGGTGGGATGGCGGCCCATTCGATGATGTCGTCGTTTTTCATGGTGCAAGCCTTCGGCTTGCGTTTTAGGGGGTCCTTGCCGGTGATGCGGTGGTACTCGCAGCCGAGGATCTTCTCGTCGAAGGCCATGTTGTGGGCAACGAGCTGGGTCGCTTTGGCGGATGCTTCGGTGAAGGCTGTGAGTACATCTGCGAGCGGTAAGCCTTCCGCCAGTGCCCGCTCCTGCGTAACGCGGTGGATGTCTGATGCGCCCTTCGGGATGGTGTACCCATCTGGGCGGACGATGGCGGAGTAGGTTTCGAGGGCGTTGCCCTCGTCATCAGCCAAGACCCAAGCGATCTGCACCATCCGGGGCCAGTTGTTGGTGGCGGAGCTGGGGGCTTTCCAGTCTTTGGGGAGGCCGGTAGTTTCGGTGTCGAAGAAGAGGTGGGTTTGCGTCTTGGTCATCTGGCGTAGTTGTTTGGTGGGTAAGGTCGGTATTTATTTTCCATTCTTGAGGGCCGGAGGTTCGCTTGTGTGCATAACGAAATGCATCGCAGGGCTACACCTCCTAGGAACTTTTGTTAGCTATACTCCGGCTACGCCTACATTACTACAACACTACCGAACTACATTACTATCTTCGCCCCCATGGCAAAGTCAAAGAAAAAAGGCTCCAAGAAAGTAACCCCCCTCATGGCCCAGTACGCGGCAGTAAAGGCCAAGCACCCCGACGCGCTGTTGCTGTTCCGGGTAGGAGACTTTTATGAAACCTTCGGCGAAGACGCCATCAAAGCCGCCCAAACCCTCGGCATCATCCAGACGAGCCGCAACAACGGCGGCTCCGACGTAGAGTTGGCCGGTTTCCCCTACCACAGCCTAGATATGTACCTGCCGCGCCTCGTCAAGGCAGGCCACCGCGTAGCCATCTGCGAGCAGCTCGAAAAACCCTCCAAGGAGAAGAAGATCGTTAAGCGCGGCGTCACCGAAATCGTCACGCCCGGCCTCACCGTTGGCGACAAACTGCTCGACCACAAATCCAACAACTACCTCGCCTGTGTTGCCTTCTCCGGCGGGAAGAAAGACCAATTCGGCCTCAGCTTGCTAGACATCTCTACCGGCGAATTTCTCTGCGCCGAAGGCCCCGCAGACTACGTCGATAAGCTTCTGCAAAGCTTCCAACCCAAGGAAGTAGTGATGAATAAAGGCCGCAAAAAAGACTTCCTCCGCATCTTCGGAGACCGCTTCTACCTCACCCCGCGAGACGAGTGGATCTTCACGACCGATTACACTCAAGAAAAACTCCTGCGCCAGTTCAACGCCATCAGCCTCAAAGGCTTTGGCGTTGATAAGATGGAGCTCGGCCAAATCGCCGCCGGGGTCATCATGCACTACCTCGAAACGACGGAGAATAAGAACCTCCAGCACGTCACCCGCATTAACCGGTTAGCTAACGACCGCTACGTCTGGCTAGACCGCTTCACGATCCGCAACCTCGAACTCCTGCACAGCCCGCACGACAACGGCGTGCCGCTGGTACAGGTAATGGACCACACCGTGACGCCGATGGGCGGCCGCCTGCTGCGCAAGTGGGTCGTGTTGCCATTGCTAGACCAAAAAGCGATCGAGAGCCGCCACACCGTCGTCCGGGCCTTCGTCAACGATGCCGTGTTGTTGCAAGACCTCGACGAACAACTCCGCTCTATCGGCGACCTCGAACGCCTCATCTCCAAGGTGCCGCTCGGGAAGGTGAACCCGCGCGAAATCCGCGCGCTGGCCAACGCCCTCAACGCCCTCGGCCCCATCAAGGAACTGCTGGCCGATACCGGCAACCCCGTACTACAAAACATCTCCGACAAGCTCGACCCACTGCCTACGGTCTGCGCCGAAATTGACCGCCAACTGATGGCGTCTCCCGCTGTGAACCTCAACAAAGGCGGCGTCATCGCGGATGGCTTTGACCCCGCGCTCGACGAGCTGCGCAACATCACCCGCAACGGCAAAGCGATGCTCGCTGGCATCCAGCAGCGAGAAGCCGAACGGACCGGCATCAGCAACCTCAAAATCGGCTTCAACAACGTCTTCGGCTACTACCTCGAAGTCACCAACAAGCACAAAGACAAGGCCCCCGAAGAGTGGACGCGCAAGCAAACCCTCACCAACGCTGAGCGCTACATCACGGAAGAACTCAAAATTCTGGAAGACAAAATCCTCAACGCCGAAGACAAGATCTTGCAGCGCGAGGAAGAACTCTATGAAGAACTCGTGGTTTGGCTCCAGCAGTACATCAGCCCGGTTCAGCACGATGCGGCGCTGGTGGGGCAGCTAGACTGCTTGCTTAGCTTCGCTAAGCTGGCCAACCGCAACAAATACGTTGAGCCGGTGCTGGACGATTCAAAGGACATCGAGATCATTCAGGGCCGCCACCCCGTCATCGAGAAGCAGTTGGCAGTGGGGGAGGTGTACGTCCCGAACGACGTCTCCCTGGACCCCGACGGCCAGCAGATCATCATGATTACCGGCCCGAACATGAGCGGTAAATCGGCCCTACTGCGGCAGACGGCGTTGATCTGCTTGATGGCCCAAATGGGTAGTTTCGTCCCGGCTGATCGGGTCAGACTTGGCCTCATAAACCGTGTTTTCACCCGCGTTGGCGCCTCCGATAACATCAGCTCTGGCGAATCAACCTTCATGGTGGAAATGAACGAGACGGCCAGCATCATGAACAACATCACCGACCGCTCGCTCATCCTCCTCGACGAGATCGGCCGAGGCACGTCTACCTTCGATGGCATCAGCATCGCGTGGGCCATCGCGGAGTACCTGCACAGCAACGGCCAAACGCGGCCGAAGACGCTTTTTGCCACCCACTACCACGAGCTGAACGAACTCGGCGACCGGCTAGAGCGCATCAAAAACTACCACGTTTCCATCAAGGAACATGGCCGCAAAATCATCTTCCTGCGCAAGCTTTCGCCCGGCGGTTCCAACCACAGTTTTGGCATCCACGTGGCGCAGATGGCGGGCATGCCGCGCGAGATCGTGCGCCGCGCAACGGATATTTTGGCGCAGTTGGAGTCGCAGCATATTGAGGAAGCCCCCCAGCCCCCAAAGGGGGAGCCAACAACTCCCCCTTTGGGAGCTGGAGGGCCAAAACCACGCCCCGTTGCTTCAAATACCTTCTCCCAACCCGCACCCCAGCTCTCCATCTTCGAGACCGTAGACCCCACGGCGGGCAAAATCAAGGCCGCCCTCGAAGACGTCAACATCAACAATATGACGCCGATTGAGTGCATGATGAAGCTGCAGGAGATGTTGGGGTTGTTGGAGGAGT
>CALEDI010000115.1 GCA_937949535.1 uncultured Lewinella sp.
CCGGTGATCCGTTGCCTCAAGCAACAGACCGACTTTGAGGTGCACTTCCTAACCAAACGCTCCTTCGCCAGTACCCTAAAAGACAATCCCTATATCGATAAACTATGGACGATCGGTAAAGACATCAACGAACTCTCCCAAACCCTGCTGACCGAAGACTACGCCCACATCATCGACCTGCACGGCAACCTACGTACCCGAGAGCTGAAAACCCGGCTTTCCCTGAACGCTCTTCGGCACCTGCGTCCGCGCCCCCAAAGCCGCACTTTCCGGAAGCTCAATCTCCAGAAGTTCCTACTCACCCGCTTCGGCATCAAACGGATGCCAGACGTCCACATCGTAGACCGCTACCTAGCAACCGTGCGCCACCTCGGCGTTGTCAACGACGGTGCGGGCCTAGACTATTTCATCAGCCCCGAAGACGAAGTTGACCTACAAGCCGAAGGCCTCCCCCTCAAATATACCGCCTTCGTGATCGGGGCCGCCCATGCCACCAAGCGCCTCACTCCGCCGCAAATGGCGGAGTTTTGCCGCAACACTTCCCAACCAATCATTCTGCTCGGCGGCCCAGCCGAAGCGGAAACGGGCGCACAAATTGCCGCTGGCCAAGACCACGTCCACAACGCCTGCGGCCGCTTCAACCTCGGCGGATCGGCAGATTTGGTGCGCAAAGCAGCGATGGTCGTTACCCATGATACGGGCCTGATGCACGTCGCGGCGGCTTTCCGCAAACCCATCATCAGCATCTGGGGAAACACCGTTCCCGACCTAGGGATGTATCCTTACCTGCCGGGGCAGGAAGCGTTGGAAAAAAGCCGTCGTCGCGAAGTAGCTGGCCTTTCCTGCCGGCCCTGTTCTAAGATCGGGCACCAAGAATGCCCCCAAGGGCATTTCCGTTGCATCCTCGATCAGGACCTCGGTGGTATACTTAACTGATCCGCTGCAACAGCCCTTCGGTCAAAGCCCTAAGTACCGTTTTAGCTTCTTGGCTGCCGCCCGCAGCTTCTAGGTGAGCGTAGGCCTCTGCCTGGAATTTATCGCGCAGTTCCGCGACTGCGCCGGGGATGCCGACGGACTCCATTAGTTCGGTGACGCGGACGACTTTCTGGGCCGGGTCGGCGGGGCTTTCCTCAAACCAGCGGTTGAGTTCTTCGCGGCCCTCAGGGCCGAGCAGCTCGATGGCTTTCAGGAAGAGGAAGGTTTTTTTGTTCCGGATGATGTCGTTGCCCTTCAGTTTGCCGGTGTTGGCGCTGTCGCCGAAGGTGTCCAGCAAGTCATCCTGGAGCTGGAAGGCGAGGCCGGTGAGGCGGCCGAAGGCGTAGAGGTGGTCTGCGTCGGCTTGGCTGGCGCCAGCCGAGAGCGCGCCCATCTCCAGTGCGCCGCCGAGGAGGACGGCGGTTTTTAGCTCAATCATTTTTAGGTACTCGGCGATGGTTACGTCGTCGCGTACCTCAAAGTCGACGTCGTACTGTTGGCCTTCGCATACGCCGGTCGCGACGCGGTTGAAGGTTTGGAGCAGGGCCGGGAGGGCGGTTTTGTTGGGCACCGCGCAGAGGTGCTGGTAGGCTTGGATGAGCATCAGGTCTCCGCTCAATATGCCCGTATTGACGTCCCATTTTTCATGGACGGTCTGTTGGCCTCGCCGTAGCGGGCTGTCGTCCATGATGTCGTCATGGAGTAGGGTGAAGTTGTGGAACACCTCTACGGCTAGGGCAACGGGCATGCTCTGGCTCAGGTCATCATCACCAAACATTTGGGCGGCGAGTAGGGCCACCACGGGGCGGATGCGCTTGCCGCCTAGGTCGAGGATGTAATCAATCGGGGCGTAGAGCCCGCGCGGCTCTTGGTCGGTGAAGGTGGCGCGTAGTTCGGAGATGAAGCGTTCGCGCAGCGTGGATAATTGGTCTGGCTGGTTGGGCATGGGGCAAAAGTAAGAACTGTTTTTCGGGCGCGCCCGCAGGTGCCATAATTGGTTTAGGGTAACCGGCCAGATGTACAGCATTACTGTAATTATACTCCAGACTTTTTTAGTATATCTCGCACTATGCGCAAATGATGGCGCGTATGAATTTTTACGAACCGTGCTGATCTCTTTACATTTAAGACCCCAAAAACATAGTGGTTGAAGTGCTTTTTTTTGTCGAGTTGTGAGAACGCCGGGAGTAATGACCTCGCTACTTCCAGTTGCCCCATAATGTCTTCGGTACGGATATTCTCTGGTGGAAGCACCGATTTAGGCGCTTTACCTACTCCGCGCGGCATACGCCCGGTTGTAAACACCAGCGTTCGTACAGGTTTGAAAGAAGAGCTGTATGAAAGAGGATCGCTGGCTTTCAGTACGCTGTAAATGCCTATGATCATCTTGAGGGAGTGGTCAAGGTGCCATGCTACGTCTACCGCTGACACATCGGGAGCCAAGCTATCGCGCTGAGCGATGTAAGCTTCCAACTGGTTTAACTCGGCTTCCAGGTTGAGTTGAGCGTGAGCGGTACCGGTATTTACCACGAAGACGATTAGTGTCAGGGCAGAGATAAAAATGTTTTTCATTTGGGTATATCGTATTGATGGAGATGTGTGGAATTACACTGTACTAGAGCTTTGTCTGTAAGCTGATACTCTCTTACCAGGTTAAAGGTTACACACTTCAGGCAATTTTATTTGCGTCCGTGGGAGCAACTCGAAAACGCTTCGACTATTAAATAAGGTACCTCGCCCTGCACCTGCGGCCGCGCCCAACAAAACAATCTCCCCGTCCCACACGTAAATAACCCCATGACCCAAGACCTAATCATCATTGGCGGCGGCCCCTCCGGTATCAACGTTGCCATCAACGCCAAAAAAGCCGGACTGAACTGCCTGATCCTCGAAAAAGGGATGGTGGCCAATAGCCTGTTCAACTTCCCGTCGAACATGACCTTCTTCAGCACGTCCTTGAAGCTGGAGATTCACAACATC
>CALEDI010000116.1 GCA_937949535.1 uncultured Lewinella sp.
GTCGGTGTACGCTCCTTCGAGTAGCACATTGAGCACGCCCTGGGTTGGGTTGGGGAAGAGACTTAGCCCAACACCAAGTGCCCGACTACGAGTACCAACGGTATTGCCATTATTTTCGGCGTTGAAGGTCGGGTTCATGTCTCGGAACGCGCCCGTACCGTTCGGGAAGCGGCCGTGCGAAATGTCAGCGATTTGGTCTACGTAGGAGACGCTGTCGATGAGCGCAGTTTCCTGATCTGTAAGGAGTAAGGTTTCTCCGCCGGAGGAAAGCTTGAAGTCGGCGTGGAGGCCGTCTTGGTCGAGGTCTTCGTCGGCCCAGATGATGAGGTAGCCGTTGGCACCGATGGTGGTTCCTTCGGGGAAAGACCATTGCGTTGGGTCGGCGAGGTCATCGGAGAGGGAGAAGCCGCTGAGGTCGATGCTGGCTGAGGTGTTGTTGTACAGCTCAATCCAGTCGTCGAACTCTCCGTCTTGGTCGGCCATCGTGGCGTCGTTGGAGGCCATGAACTCGTTGATCACCAAATCTCCGGCGAGTGGGCTGGTCTCAAACGTTGGGTCTACGGGGTCCACGGTTTCATCGGTATTTTCGGCGTTGAAGGTGGGGGTCATGTCGCGGAAGTCGCCCGTTCCGTTGGGGAAGCGGCCGAAGGTGGCGTCGGTTGCTTGGTCGGTGTAGGAGATGCTGTCGATGATGGCTTGTCCGGCATCGCTGAGCAGTACGCTTTCGCCGCCTGCGGAGAGCTTGAAGTCGGCGTGCAGGCCGTCTTGGTCGAGGTCTCCGTCGGCCCAGACGATGAGGTAGCCGTTGGCACCGATGGTGGTTCCTTCGGGGAAGGCCCATTTTGTCAGTTCGTCCGCATCGTCGGAGAGGAAGAATCCGCTGAGGTCGATGCTGGCGGAGGTATTATTGTACAGCTCGATCCAGTCGTCGAATTCTCCGTCTTGGTCGGCTTGTGTGGTATCGTTGGAGGCCATGAACTCATTGATGACGAGGTCTCCGGCGAGGGGGCTGGTGCCTATTTCGGCGTTGATGGTTAAAAACTCGTGCTCGGCCCGCTGTGGCTCAAACTTACCGATGCCGTCGTTTTCGGCGTAGAGGTAGTACTCGGTTAGGGTGCTGGTGATGGTGAGGTCGGTTCCGTAGACGCCGTCGTTTGCGCTGCCGTCGTTGTGTGCGCCGTCGTCAAACATTTCTACTTGCTGGAAGGGTGCGCCGTTGACGTTGCGGTAGCTGAGGTAGGCCCGCAGTGCATTGCCGATGGTGGCCGTCAGGGCTACCGTTTGGCCGAGGGTAGGGGAGTTGTCGGAAAGCGCGACGTTGCTGATGGTGGGTTCGGTCTGGGTGAAATCACTCAGGCCCAGTAGGTAGTTGGAGCGAGCGTTCATCAGTGTAGTGATGCCGGGGTAACTGCTGCCGCCTCCGGGGCCGCCGCCGGCACTAAGATCACTGTTTAGGCTGCTCTGGAAGTTGGCGTAGGTGAAGAACTTATTGTTGTCGGCCTGGACGGCGGCGTCGATGAGGGTCCGGAGTTCCGTTGCGGTCTCGACGTAGGTGCTGTTGGCGAAGTTTTCCTCCAGCATCGTCTTCATGTGGGCGAGGTACTTGCGCTTGTACTGCGGCACGGCGAGGAGGTTGCGCACCAGGGGCCAGTTGGCGTCGGTGGCGTGCAACAAGTGGGTCATCTGGGCTTTGCTGGTGGTGTTGCTGAGCCGGATGGTTCCGGTGCTGCTGAATACGCCGAGGGACTCGTTGAGGTCCCAAACGGTAGGCAAAAAGCGGCCGTAGTCGTCGCGGTAGAGGTAGTAGTTCTGTTGGAACTGGCCGATGTAGCTGTCTAGGTTCACGAATACATTGTCGAAGGCGAGCATCCAGAGTACGCGGTCTACGTCTAGGATGTCTTCGATGTTGCCTATGTCGTTGGCGAGGGCGTCGGTGAGGTCGATGAGTTCTTCCCAGTCGCCTTCCGACTTCATTTCGTAGCCGTCGTAGTAAGCGGTGCTGTCTTCGCCGAGGTAGACGAGGTCGGGTAGGTCGTTTGAGGTTGGCCCTGCACCGTCGGGTGGGCTACACTTAAAGCGGGCGTTGGTTTTGGAGCCGTAATGCTTGGCGACAAACTTTTTGCTGATCGATTCGGAATTGCTGTACAGGCCAATCCGTTGACCATTCACGAACACGTTGGCGTAGTTAGACAGCGGCGCGTCCATGTATTGGCGGAGGATCTGGTAGGAAAGCACCTCACGGATGAAGGAGGGGTCTTTGGCTACGTTGCTCAGCTTGATGTCTGTAAAACCATCGTATTCGTGGTCTTTGTAGGTGTCCAACTCAATGTGGAAGGGGTTCTTGGCTTGGGTAGAGCGGTAGGTGCTGTTGCCTTTGTACTTAACGCCGACGCTGTCCATGGTGGTGCCGTTGATGGTCACGGCCTGGGCCAGAATGTAGTCTCCGCTGTTGTAGGCCTGGTCGAGCAGTTGGTCCCAGTTGCTTTCGGCAAAGGTTATTTCGATGGTCTGGATGGTGCTTATGTCGTAGAGTCCTTGGGCGCGGACGGTCGTTAGGAGACACAATAGGAGTAGGGGGAGTAATGTTTTCTTCAAAGTGAAAGTGGGGTTGATTTAGCGATTTTTGGAGCCGTTTAAGTAAACAGTCTTTCTTGATTAGACTGCTAAGGTCGGGAAATCCTTTGTAGGCGCGGGCGCAGGTGCGAAGAAAGTTTTGGGGAGAGGGGACGATGTGCGCTGGCTTGGCTTCGCTCCTCGGAGGGGTTACGCTAAGCGACCTTCCTGGTTTTGGCACGCGGGCAAACCACTCATTGTTGGATTATCCCTTCGAGTATTAACAACTGTCAGTCAATTATGTATTCCTGAAATTAATCATGCGTTAGCCCTGCCCCTACACCCCCATTCCCCGCCCATGAAAGCCAAAGTAATTTTTGGCGTTGCGGTAGCAGACGTCTTTTATGGTTTCGCCGAGGAGGTCGAGGTCGTTGGGCAGCAGGCCGTCTCGGACGTCGTTGCCGAACTGGTTGCAGAGGATGCGCCGGAAGTACTCGTGGCGCGGGAAAGAGAGGAAGCTGCGGCTATCGGTCAGCATCCCGACGAAGCGGCTCAGGAGGCCCATGTTGGAGAGCGCGTCGAGCTGTTTCTCCATACCGTCTTTCTGGTCTAGGAACCACCACGCGGAGCCCCACTGTATTTTTCCCGCCATGCTGCCGTCGTTGAAGTTGCCGGCCATGGTGGCGAAGAGTTCGTTGTCGCGCGGGTTCAGGTTGTAGAGGATGGTTTTAGGGAGCTTGTCTTTTACGTCCAAGCCGTTGAGGAAGGCCGAGAGGCCTTCCGCCTGGGGGAAATCGCCGATGCTGTCGCAGCCAACGTCTGCGCCGACAGACCGGAGCAAGCGGCTGTTGTTGTTCCGGATCGGGCCGAGGTGGAGCTGCATCGTCCAGCCGCGCTGGTGGTACATCAGGGCGAGTTCGTGCAGTAGGCGCATCTGAAACTGTTGGGCGGCGGCGGGGGCGATGGCCTTCCCTGCTCTTTTGTCCCGCATCATTGCACCCGCGTCCGCGCCCGAAAAATCGTTGGCGTACAACTGGCCCAAACCGTGGTCAGAGAGCCGACAACCAAGGCGGTGGAAGAAGTCGATCCGGCTTTCCAGCGCGGCAAGCAGCTCATCGAAGGTGCGGATGTCGTGCCCAAGGATCTCTTCCAGTTTTTCCAAAAACCCAAGGTAATCGTCGGCTCCGATGGTCAAAAATTTATCGGGCCGGAAGGTGGGCAGCATCATCAGGGCGCGGTCGCGGGTGCGATGTTCTTGATGGAAGCGCAAGGAATCGGTAGGGTGGTCGGTTGTGCAAACCACCTCAACGTTCATCTGCGCCAGCAGCCCATTGCTGGAATGCGTAGCCTGCCGGAGTTGCGCCGTCGCCTGCGCATAGACCGCATCCGCGTTCTCGCCCGAGAGCAAATCATTGATGCCGAAGTACCGCTGCAACTCCAGGTGCGTCCAGTGGTAGAGCGGGTTGCGCAGCGTTTTGGGCACCGTTTCGGCCCATTTTCGGAACTTCTCCCGGTCCGGCGCTCCGCCGGTCACGAAGTTTTCGTTGATGCCGTTGGCGCGCATCGCGCGCCATTTGTAGTGGTCGCCGTTCAGCCAAACTTCGGTGATGTTCCCGAATTGGTGGTCCGTCGCGATCTCCTCCGGCGGCAGGTGGTTGTGGTAATCGATGATCGGCAAACCGGCGGCGTACTCGTGGTAGAGCCGTTCGGCGGTAGGGGTTTGGAGGAGGAAGTTTTGGTCTAGGAACGGTTTCATTTTTGAGTGGGTTGAGCGCTGTGGGCCTAGAGAAGCAAACGGTTTTATTGCAAACCTATAAGGCCTTAAAAAGTAAACCTACCCCAACCACGCTTGTGCTGTGCTAAACTCAGCAAATCTTTCTTTTCATTGGTGTTGCAAAAATGAAGAATTAGCTCGTCAGCTTTTTGGATTAGCCGATCTAATCTTTCTTCAGAAGAGAATCCATTCTCATGCATCTCTTGACTTAGTATTTGGATCGCTGACATCGTTTTGAGTTCTTCCGGGGTAGCAAAATCACGCATGTTTTTGCGCTGATTTTTTTGTGGATGTTTGATTCGCCATTCTTGAGCAGTCATCCCCCAAAGTGCGAGATTTAAAATGTCAGCCTCTACGGAGGCAATACGCTTCTCAAAAAGGACATCTGCTGATTCGGGAAGAGCTTTAAGTGCTGCTCCAGAAACTAGCTTGAAATTCTCGGCAGCAAGCTCACGAGCGAATCTTTTTAGTTGAGCATCTTTACCATAAAAATGCTCTGTGAATAGCCTGTATGCTTTGATGGTTTCTACGTAGAAAACTGGATTAATCCAGTTGGCAAAGTGTATGGCCCAGTCTGGAGCACAATAAGTGCCACCGTAACGCCCTTTGCGAATAAAAATACCAGAACAACCAGCATTGATAAGGTCTTGGGAGTAAACGTGGTAGTTGTTTGAACCCATACCTGTTTTAACGTACGCGAATTCGCGTACATTAAAACTTGGGTTGTTACTGATTTCCCATGCTTCGAAGAACAGGACCGAGTTCCCGTTTCTTAGCCAGTTTTCGATGTTACGACGACCGTTAGGGTCTAGATTGGCAATATCAGTAATGCAGATAAAGCCAGTGTCTTTATCGATGCGAATATCCGAATCGAGGATTTTGACTACAGATTTGCTAGAAGAGGGCATGGTTTTAAAGTTGAGGTTTGTGACCTCTAAGGGGTTGTGTCAAAGATACAGATTCATTTGTCTTTGGGGTACGCTCCTGCGGGAATATCAGTTTTTGAATGGTCATGGTCGAAACATCGCTCTCCCAATGGAGGGTCTGAGGGGTAAGTTACGACCGCAGTATCCCCACCTCCAACCCCCGCAACTCCGCCAACCCCCGCAGCCGCCCGATGGCCGAGTAGCCGGGATTGGTGTGTTTGTGTAGGTCGTCCAGCATTTTGTGGCCGTGGTCTGGGCGCATGGGGATGTTTACGTTTTGGTGGCCTGCGGCCACGAGTAGTGCTTTCATCACGGCGTACATATCCACGTCGCCATCGAGGTGGTTGGCTTCGTAGAAGTTGCCGGCGGCGTCGCGCTTGGTGGCGCGCAGGTGGACGAAGTGGATGCGGTCGCCCATCCGGGCCACCATACCGGGCAGGTCGTTGTCGGGGCGGGCACCGAAGGAGCCGGTGCAGAAGCAAAGGCCGTTGGCGGGTGTGTTTACTTGATCGAGGAGGTATTGGGCGTCGGCTTCGGTGCTCAGGATGCGGGGCAGGCCGAGGAGCGGAAAGGGCGGATCGTCTGGATGAATCGCCAGTTTGGCGCCAACGGCTTCAGCAACTGGCGTTATTTCGTGGAGGAAAGCGACGAGGTTCGCCCGCAGCTGTTGTGCGTCAATGCCTTCATAAGTATCGAGGATGGCCTGGAAGCTGGCGAGCGTTTGCTGGCCTTCGGTGGTGCCGCCGGGCAGGCCGGCGATGATGAAGCCGGTCAGGCGGTCTTTGTCGGCGGCGCTCATCTGATCGAAGCGGTCTTTGGCGGCCTTGCGTTCGGCGGCCGAGTAGTCGTTTGCTGCGCCGGGGCGTTGGAGGATGTGGAGGTCGAAGGCCGCGAAGGCGGCCTGCTCGAAGTAGAGGGCCTCGCTGCCGTTTGGTAGGCGGTGCTCCAGCTCGGTGCGCGTCCAGTCCATCACCGGCATGAAGTTGTAGGTGATTAGGGCGATGCCGCAGGATGCAAGGTTGCGGATGCTGGTTTTGTAGTTCTCTATCCACTGTTGGTAGCTGCCCGAGCGCCGCTTGATGTCTTCATGGACGGGGATGCTCTCTACGACCGACCAGCTGAGGCCCGCCGCCTCAATCATCGTTTTGCGCTCCTGTATTGCCGAGATAGGCCATACTTCTCCGTTCGGGATCTGGTGCAGCGCACTCACTACGCCCGTTGCGCCCGCTTGGCGAACGTCGGATAGGCTGACGGGGTCTTCGGGGCCGTACCAGCGCCAGGTTTGTTGTAGGTTCTTCATAAATAGAGGGGAAAGATAGCCTCCAAGCCCCAAGGAGGGAGCGGAAGGCGTTCGCAATATCGTTATTAGGCTAGACTGGTTATGTTTGGGCCCCGGGGGGCGATAAGAATGTTTGATGAACTTCTCCAAACTCGACAGGCGAACTTTTTTGTTGTAAAATTAGCGTCGATCTTATCAAGAGACAAATACTGATTCTAATAACCAAATTCTTCCTTCAAAGCAGTGACAAAAAAGGATTCGACTGGCGAATTTGGTGGTAACTCGCCAGTCGAATCCTTTTTCGCTTGTAGAGTTGAGTACATGTTTAGTCCCACATGAATATCTTGCACCCTAGGAATTACGAGTTCTTTACGTGGCGAAAAAGTTCGCCTGTCGAGTTTGGTGGCAAAACCTAGGTTGTGTAATCTGCCTATAAATTAGTCCGCCGAATATTATCAAAACGCGCAGCGTTTTTATAAGCCCCTCCCCCGTGGGGCAGGGGTTTGGGGAGGGGGTTTGCGCGCGGAGACAATTCATTACAGATTACACACCTCGCCCCTAAACCCCACAAAAAGCGCTAAACCCTCCATCGACTGGCACAACGATGCCGTTCACGAACGAAGACCGTTCATCGCAGAGCCAGAGGAGCGTACTCATGAGTTCTTCGGGTTTGCCGAAGCGTTTGATGGGGGTTTGGCTGATGATGGTGTGGCCTCGGGCCGTCAGGCTACCGTCTTCTTCTAGCAGGAGGCGTCGGTTTTGCTCGGCGATGAAGAAGCCGGGCGCGATAGCGTTGACGCGGATGCCCTCGCCGTACTTGGCGGCCAACTCTACGGCCAGCCAGCGGGTGAAGTTGTCTACCGCCGCCTTCGCGGCGGAGTAGCCCACCACCCGCGAAATCGGGAGCAAGGCCGCCATCGAGGAGATATTGACGATGCAGCCGCTGCCCTGCGCCACCATCGGCTTCGCAAACGCGATGCTGGGGATGACAGTACCGAGCAGGTTCAGGTCGTTGACCTGCCGGAAATCGTCGATGCCCAGCTCGAAGATCGAGCTGTTTGGCCCAACGGTTGCGCCGGGGCGGTTGCCGCCCGCTGCGTTCACGAGGACGTCTACCCGCCCCGCCTTGCTCATCACTTCTTCCACTGCACCCGCGACCGCGCCCTCGTCCAGCACATCACACCGGATGGCCTCAATGCTAAGGCCCTCCGCACCAAAATCGGCTACCACTTGGGCCGATTTTTCGGCGTTGCGCCCCAGAATGAAGACCCGCGCCCCAGCCTCGGCCAAGCACCGCACAAAAGCGTTGCCGAGCGTGCCGTTGCCGCCCGTAATGACGGCTACTTTGTTTTTCATGTTTAGGTTTTTGTTGGGGGTAAGGTAAACATGTAGGGGCTAATTTTCCTACAGCTGAAGCTGTAGGCTGGGGTACGAAGTACTGGCGGACTAGTCGGCCAGGACTTCGTACCTCAGGTTGCAGCTTCAGCTGTAACGTTATAACGCCATAACGCCGTAACGCCATAACATAGCTTTTGCAATTGGTTGTGCCGCCCGTGCATCCCTCCCCAAAAAGCGTCGTCTCTAACTTCAAATTGCACGCTTTTTTTAAACCAACCACCAACCAACCATGAAGTACCTCTTATTTTCCCTCCTAGCCGTAAGCCTATTCCTTACCTCCGCCTGCGACAACGACCGAACGACCGGCTCCGGCAACGTCATCACCGACGACCGCACCACCAGCGCCTTCTCCGCCGTCGATATCGACGATGCCTTCGAGGTCGTCATCCGCCAAGGTCCAGAGCACCAAGTGCTCGTTAGCGCCGACGACAACATCCTCAGCCGCATCAACTCTTCCGTCTCCAACGATGAGGTGCGGGTTACGCTCAGCAACGGAAATTACAACAACGTCACCCTCCGCGTCGAGATCACCGCGCCCGATCTGGAACGCATCGAACTGGGCGATGCCATCCGAGGAGAATTGATCGACTTCGTATCGGCCAACGACCTCATCATCGACATCAACGACGCCACCCGCCTAGACATGAGCGGCTCCGCCACCAACCTAGAACTCATCGTGAACGACGCCAGCCGAATCAACGGCTTCGATTTCACCGCCACCAACTGCGACACCCGCGTTCAGGACGCCAGCCAAGTAGAACTTACCGTAACGGACCGCCTAGAAGGCTCCATCAGCGACGCTTCGGTCTTCCGGTTCCGGGGAAACCCCACACGCTCGGTAGAAACTTCGGATGGCAGCCAAGTGGTGGATGCGAATTAAACCTACAGCTGAAGCTGTAGGCTGGGGTACGAAGTCCTGGCGGACTAGTCCGCTAGGACTTCGTAACGCAGGTTGCAGCTTTAGCCGTAAACCCCTCTTTGCACCTGCGGCCGCGCCCCCTAACTCTAGGGTGTGTAGTCTGCCTATAAATTAGTCCGCCGACTATCATCAAAACGCGCAGCGTTTTTATAAGCCCCTCCCCCGTGGGGCAGGGGTTTGGGGAGGGGGTTTGCGCGCGGAGACAATTCATTACAGATTACACACCCTGCCCCCTAACTCCTACAACCCAAACAACCGTGGCAACCACAGCGTGATGTGCTCGAAGTAGGTGATGAGAAAAAGCACCGCCACCATCGCGGCCAAGAAGGGAACCAGCGGCTTGATCACCTTCGATACCGATACCTTAGCAACTCCGGCGCCTACAAACAGAATCGTCCCAACCGGTGGGGTACACAAACCAATACAGAGATTGAGTACCATGATGATCCCGAAATGTACTGGGTCCATCCCTAGGCTAACCACTACGGGCAGGAAGATGGGCGTGAAAATGAGCACTGCCGGCGTCATGTCCATGAATGTCCCGACAATGAGGAGTGTGAGGTTGATGAGTAGGAAAATGAGGAAAGGGCTGCTCACCGTATTGAGCAAAAAGTCTGTCATCAACTGCGGAATGCCCTCGAAACTGAACAGCCACGACATCGCCATGGAGGTACAGATCAGGAACATCACTACGGCAGTTGTCTTTGCGCTACCCAGTAGTATGGAGGGCAAGTCTTTGAAGGTAATTGTTCGGTAAGCAAAGCCCAACACGAGCGCATACAGCACCGCTACCGCCGCCGCCTCCGTAGCCGTAAATATGCCGTAAACGATGCCACCGACGATGACGAACAGCATCAACAACGCGAAGAATGCGCGGCGAAAGTCTTCCCAAATACGGGCTATTTTTACACGCTCACCCCGTTGGAACTTTTGTTTGCGGGAAATGACGGCCGCCACCATCATCAGTGCCAAACCAACCAGAATACCCGGCACATACCCCGCAATGAACAACGAAGCCACCGAAGCGGCCCCGCCGCTAGCCAGCGCATAAACGATAAGAACATTGCTGGGCGGGATCAGCAGCCCCGTAGTAGAGGCCGTAATGTTGAGGGCCGCGCTGAAAGGCCGGGGGTAGCCCTCGTCTTCCATCCGCTCCGTCATCACCGAACCAATGGCCGAAGCCGCCGCCACCGCAGAACCGGAAACGGCCCCAAAGAGCATCGCTGCTAGCGTATTGACGTAGGCCAGCCCGCCGGGCAAACTCCCTACCAACGATTTGGCAAGGTTGATCAACCGGTTGGCAACCCCGCCCCGGTTCATCAGCTCTCCGGCCAAGACAAAGAACGGGATGGCCAACAGCGCAAAACTGTCGATGCCCGTCGTCATCCGTTGAGATACGGTGGTGATGCCCGGTAAAAAGGCGATGTTCAGCAAGATGGTCAGCGTTGTAGAGATGCCAATGCTGTAAGCGACCGGCACGCCGTAGGCGAGCAAACCGAAAAAGCTGCCGAACAGCAAAATGATGCTAATCAGTTCAATGCTCATGATGACGGAAGTTGTAGATGGAAAAGAAAATGATCAGCAAGCCACTAATCGGGACAATGGCGTAAACAGCCCCCAGCGGAACACCCATAGCGGGAGATACTTGCCCGAGGCGCAGAGTAGTGTACACAAGGTTGCCCCCACCAACGACCATTACGATGAGCGCAAAGGCCGCCATGAGCATTTCAATGATCCGCCGCCGCGCTGCGCGGCCTTCGGGGGGGAGTTGGTTGAGCCAGTAATCCATCGCCAAATGCTCACGCTTACCGTTCAGGTATGCCGCGCCCAAGATGGTTAGCCAAATGAGGGCAAAACGCGCAAATTCTTCGGTGAAGCTGAAGGATTTGTTCAGTACGTAGCGGCCAAATACTTGCCAAAGCACATCCAGCACCAATAGGCTGAAGATGACGACGAGCAGTACCTCGATGATCCGGTTGAGGGAAGAGTAGAGTGCTTTCATGTTTACTGTCGGCTTATTGCGTCAACTAATAGCTTCATTTTCGGGTCTTTGCTGAATGCTGCTACCACTTGGGCGGAGCTTTCAGCAAACATACTTTTCTCAGGGCGGAAGATCTCTACGCCCGCAGTTTTGAGGGTCTTCATACATTCTTCTACATTCTCGCGCCAAAAGACCTTTTGCGCGGTGGCAGATTCGCTAGCCGCCGCTTGCAACCAAGTTTGCTGCTGCGCAGAGAGGGCAGCCCAATAACTGGTGCCGATAACGAGGACGTCTGGTACCGAGCTGTGCTCATCTAGCGTATAGTATTTGGCGATCTCGTAGTGGCGGGAGGTAACGAAAGAGGGCGGATTGTTCTCTGCTCCGTCCACCACGCCCTGTTCGAGGGCGGAGTAGAGCTCGCCGTAAGCCATCGGGGTGGCTGCGCCACCCATCGCGTTGACCATGTCTACCGACATCTGGTGGTTCATCACCCGAATCTTCATGCCGTTCAGGTCTGTCGGCGTTTTGATGGGGCGTTCAACGGTGTAAAAACTCCGACTACCAGCATCGTAAAAGCAGAGCCCTTTGAGGAGGAAGTCGCTCCCCGAATTCAAGATCTTCTTTCCGGTAGCGCCCTCCAACACCGAAAACATATGGTCTTTGCTGCGGAAGAGGTACGGCACACCGAGCACCTCGTATTCGGGGGCGAAGTTGGCCATTGTGGCGGCGCTCACTTTGGTCATGGCAATGCTCCCGATCTGGAGCAACTCCAATACTTCACGCTCAGACCCGAGTTGGCCGTCGGGGAATATTTTGACGTCCATCTCCCCAGCGGAGCGTTCCCGGAGCGAACTGGCGAAGACTTCCATGCCCTTATGGACAGGGTGGGAAGTAGGCAAGGAATGGGCCAAATAAACTGTTTTGGGGCCGGTGATGTCTTGGCAAGCAGACAGTAAAAAACAGGCCAGAAGGAAAAAAACGAATTTCTTCACTGGCCAGCTTCTTTTTTGAGGCCTCCGCGAGCTTAGTGGCTTGGGCGTTCGATGGGTAAAGCCCTTGGTTTCTGTGCGCATGATTGAATATGTTTCTAGTAAATGCTGATTTTTATCCCCCAACCCTCCGGAGGAGACTTATACACCTCAACGTTTTCAGGAGTACTGAAAGCTTCCCGAAGAGGAGGGCAGACTATACCGAACGACGGTGTCGGCTGAATTTAAGCATTTTAGTCGATCCTTTGAGCGCCCAACATCCAAACCTCACCTTAAGGTGGATGTTGGTGCTTTTGGGCGCGAGCGCAGGTGCAAGGTGAGGACAAAAGCAGGGTAGGGCGGTAGCGTTTGCGCCCTCTTCAAAGCTTAGGCCCGATGGCAAAAAAATCACCTCTCTCGCAACAAATAAGTTTGTTTGCTGTATTGATAGTATAGCTATCGAAAAATGTAGTATTCCACCAAATCCAAATTCCTATGCGTTACCTCCTCTTTCTTTGCGCCGCCGTGTTGATGACCAGCTGCGCAACCCGCATTTACCAAGCGGCCGAAATCGAAACCATCGCTGAAAAGCATACCACCATCGCCGTTGTCCCTGCACGGGTAGATTACAGCATTGAAAGACCTATGCACCGAAACTGGTCTTTTGTTCCAGACAAAGAGACCATCGGAAAAGGTACCCAAGCTGCCTTGATAGACTGGCTTAACGACCGGAAGAAAAAAGGGCTGCTAGAAGACATCAAAGTGCAAGACGTGGAAATTACCAACGAACTTCTTGCGAACACGACCACGACGAGCCTCAAAGAACTGGCCCGTGAGCTTGGGGTAGATGCCGTGCTGGCCAGCCGCCTTCGGTACGATACTAGATTTGATTATGCGCGGGCTTTGTATGTGTCAGACTTTCAGTTCCCGTCCTCTAGAATCCACCTTAATCTTTTAACCCCAGACAAAGGCTTAATCTGGAGTTATGAACGTGGTGGCTTTCACGTCAACAACAACTACAACCGAATCGTATTCGATTTGCTACGCAACGCGGAGAACCAGATACCTTATAAAGTAGCGAAGTAAGGCGCCCGTATAATGCGTTGCCCCGGGTACTGTATTACAGTACTCGGGGCAATTCACATCAGGTCGTAATTTTTTAGAACTTACCGTTAGTATTCTTCCAGTTCTCTTTCGTGGGGATGGTTTCGATGACGTCCCAGTGCTCAACTATTTTCCCGTCGGCTAGGCGGAAGAGGTCGTAGTAGGCAACGTGATCTCCTTTACCGTTTAGTAGTACGTCGGTGATGAAACCTCTGATGATGGCTTTGTTTTCCTCGGTCTTGTCGAGGTCTGTGATCTCGGTAGTACCGTCCAGTTGAGTACGGCCGCTGGGGTTGGCGGGGGTTACGCTAAGCAGCCCTCTGGGTAGGCTGTCCAATCTGCTGGCGTTGCTCCGTAGTCACCTCACCCCAACCCTTCTCCAACAAGCCTCGCCTCCGGCTCGGCGGAGAGGGGCTTTTAAGGGAAACGCTTCGCGTTTTGGTGGTAAAAACCCGTGATGGACGAACATAGGCAGATTAGACCGCCTACCCCTCTGGGGCTGGGTGAGTAGATACCGTCTCCTTCGCCGGAGACGGGCGTTACCCGTCAGGCCACTGCCCCGTTACCTCCATTTTGCACCTGCGGCCGCGGCCCTAAATGTTTGCCGGCAACTATTCCGACGCCAAGCGGTTGGAATTTACTGGCTCAAACAACACCCGCCGCCGATGGCTTTCACGATAAGTTTTCAAACCGCCTGCCTGGCTTTCTTCTTCCTCCAAGGGCTGCTTTTTTCTGGCCTGCTGCTGGTGCGCGGCCGAGAATACGGCCACGCGCCTAGTTACTGGCTTAGCCTGTTCGTCTTCCTTTGTGCTTGTTGTTTGGTGCCGTTCATGATGGGCTACAGCGGCTGGTACGGCAAAGATGGTTATCGGGAGTTTCTCTTCTTCGTGCCTTTCCAACAGTTCTACGTGATTGGACCAGTGATTTATGGCTACACGAAAAGCCTGTTGGGCGAAGCATTTCTTCCTCGGGGAAAAGACTGGTGGCATTTCCTACTTGGGGGCCTGTATTTGCTCTACAGTTTGGTCGTTTTCGTTACGGATGTCTGGGTGCTAGATGGGGCCTATTACTTCTACGCCGATGGCAGAGACAAAGACCTTTTGGCTTGGTACCAGATCAGCGGCCTGTTGCTCATGATGGTGTATTCCGGCCTAAGCCTGCGGGTGTACAACCAGTATCGGAAACGCATTTTTGAAGAGCTGAGCTACGCCGATACCGTTGTGTACAGTTGGATGAAACAATACTTGGTTGCGCTACTGATCATCATGGCCTTACGCATTGTGTTCCTGTTCTTGCTGCCCAACTTCGGTAGCTTTGGCAAGTGGTTTTGGTACTATCTGTTGTTTGGTGCGCTTTACTGCTTCATCGCCTTGGCGGGCTATACCAACGTTGTGAAGTCCTTAGCGCCCTTGCACTGGCGCGGCCAACCGAAGCCCGCGCCTGAACCGTCGCCTGCGGCAACTGCGGCGGCGGCTCCGGAAGTAGGCGTGTTGAAACCCAAAATACTGGCCCTGATGGAAGCAGAGCAACTCTACGAAAACCCAACCCTGACGCTGAACGATGTAGCGGAACGGCTGGGGATTACGAGCAAGCAAGTGTCTGGCCTCATCAATCGGGGCTTCGGGCAAAACTTCAATGACTTTGTCAATACCTACCGGGTAGAAGCCGTTAAGGCGCGTTTTGCGCAGGGAGACCAGGAGCAGTTAACCATCCTCAGCATTGCCCTAGCGTGCGGCTTCAACTCCAAGACAACCTTCAATCGGGTATTCAAGCGTTTGACGGCGCGGACGCCGGTGCAGTACTTGGTTGAAATGAGCAGGGAAGATGGTACCACATCGTGATTTGGCGCGCCAGCGGCAAGAAAGCACCGCACTTTTGCCCCGAACCAAATACAACTCCTATCTTAATGAAAAATTTACTCATCCTGCTTTTTCTCTGTTTGGGAATCGCAACCCTTGCCGCCCAAGCCCTTACCCCACAGCAAACCCAAGCCATCGATGAGGCCTTCATGGCCGACATCCCCGATGGTGGCCCCGGCGGGAGCCTCGGCATCATCCTGAACGGCGAAGTGATCTACACCAAGTACGCTGGCCTCGCTGACCTAGACACTAAACGGCCGATAGACAGCGAGACCCGCTTCAACATCGCCTCCAACGGCAAGCAATTTACCGCCATCGCCGTACTGAAACTTGCGCGGGAGGGAAAGCTTAAACTTGAGGACGACATCCGCAAATACCTGCCCAGCCTTTACCCTGAAGTCCGGGAACCGATCACCGTCGCCAGTCTCATCAACCACACCAGCGGTATTCGTGACGTATACCGATTGTGGAACCTTCAGGGCATTACTTGGTGGAAAAAATCGCAGAGTAACAACGATGCCTTGGCCTTGATTGAGCAGCAACGAACGCTCAATTTCCCTCCCGGCAGCCAACAGCTCTACAGCAACACCAACTACATCCTACTGACCCACATTGTGGCCAAGGCATCGGGCAAATCCTTCCGCGCGTATACCGACGAACTCTTCCAAGATTTGGGCATGACGACGACCAACTTCGTCGATAACCACAAAGAAATGGGCCCCAACATCGGCCGCCCTTACTTCAACTTCGACACTTGGAAAACCTACAAATGGCTTACGGACCTGCACGGAGACGGCTCCCTGTTTTCCGCTTTCAAAGACCAGTTGGTTTGGGAAGTAGCCGTCCAGAAAATGAAAGCGAACGGACTCAGCGCGGAGTTGCTAGCCCAGAGCCAACTACCCGTAAATACAGACACCGGCTACGGTTTTGGCCTAGAGCGCGGAACCTACCGGGGCGTTCCCGTGCGCTGGCACGACGGCAGCACCGGAGCTTGGGATGCGTCCTTCATCCGTTTCCCCGAGCACAACCTAACCATCCTTGCCTCAGACAACAGCGGCAAGTTTGGCACCTACATGCTGGTGCGGGCCATCTCCGACATCGTTCTACAAGACGTCTTCACCGAGGAAGCTTACCCAACGGAGCCAGCCGTGGTCGGAGCCGAAATTCCTGTCGAAAAACTACTCGGGACTTACCTCAACGACAGCGGCTTCTCCTTCACCTTCAAGCTGGTAGACGGCCAACTCGTTTTAGAGCGCGAAGGCCGCAGCGATAACGAACTCGAACTCGAAGCCGGAAACATCTATCACCAAAAGTTCGACCCCGCCTTCAAGCAAGAGTTCACCTGGGACGAAGAGAAAGGAATGCAAGTAACGGCCTATTACTGGGCGCATGCGCCCTACACCCTTACCCGCTCTAGGGTAGACTGGGACGGCTACGACTTCGCCGGAGTAGCGGGCGAATACTACAACGACGAAATCGACGTCAGCGTCAATGTGTCTTACGCCGAAGACCAACGCTACCGCATTACATCAGATAAGAAAAAAATGAACGGCAAACTCTACAAACGAGATCGGATGGTGGTCGGCGGCGGAAGAACCGTAGAAGTCTGCAGAGATCCCGCCGGCCAAGTAACCGCGCTGTTGCTAAACGATGGCCGGACCAGGAATCTTCGGTTTACTCGGAAGTAAGCTTCTTTAAAGGTAAATCCCGCCGGCTCGCCAGATCAGGCTATGGCTTCAGCCATAGCCTGATCTGCGAAGTCCTACGGACTACCAGCCTAACAACCTACCAGTCCGTAGGACTTCGTAATTCAGGTTACAGCTGAACCCTGGTTACTGAATCCTAACATCGAATCTGCAATCTAACATACATACACCGTTTATATTCCACTCAACCCCACAAAAAAAACCCGTATATTACCAACGTTTCCCCCTGATTGTCAGTCATTACAGATAAACCCCACCCCCACATGCGTAAACTACTACTTTACCCAAGCCTATTTGCCCTTATTCTCCTGAGCGCTTGCCGCGAAGAAGGCGTTAACATCACCACCGTTACGGGCGAAGTACCAACGCCAGCCATCACCACCGCAACGATCACGGCCGTAACCCAAGACCGCGCAGGCAACACCCTCACCGACGCCACCATCAGCGGCATCGGCGAAGCGGCAGAAATCAACCCCGATGGCTCTGTAACCTTTCAGGCTGAAGACCTAGACCCCAACGGCACGGCCATCACTGTCACCAAGCCCGGCTTCTGGCCCGAAAACCGCCTACTGATCCCTGCCGGAGACGGCGAACTGCAAGAGACCTTCGTCATGGAGCCCAAAGTGAAGGCCGGCGAGATCAGCCCCGCCGCTGGCGGAATCATTGAGATCGCAGAAAACTTCTCCGTCAAGCTCGAACCGGGAACCATCGTCACTACCGAAGACGGCACGCCCTACACCGGCGAAGTAGAAGTATTCGTTAACCACGATGCGCCAGAAGACGCCAACGAAATGCTCAACAGCGCCCTCAACTTCCCCGCCCGCAACGCCGACGGTACCGAGGCCGCCCTAGAAAGCTACGGCATGATGGACATTGCCCTCGAAGCCGCCGACGGAACCCCCCTCATACTGGACCCCAGCACGCCCGCCGAAGTAAAAATGCCCATCAAGTCTGCTACCGAGGCCATCGGCCCCGACGAAGTACCTTTCTGGGTGCTAGACCCCTCCGGCTTCTGGCTCCCCAACGGCGTTGCTACCCTCGCGCCGGGGTGCTACGTGGTCTACATTACCACCAGCTCTACCTGTAATATCGACATTCCGCACCCCGTAACCCGCATCTGTGGCCGCTTCGTTGACCCCAACGGGTTGCCCCTCACGCACTCGCCTTTCCTCGTCAGCCTAGACGGCGGTATGAACTGCTCGGCCGCTCGCGTTGATTGCGATGGCTACTTCTGCGTAGACGTAGTTGCCGAACGCGCCCTGTTCTTCAACGTAACCGACCCTTGTACCGAAGAAATCTTCGTCTTCGCCATCGAGCCCGTAGACTCCAACACCTCCCGAGACATCGGCGAGATCGTTGTTGACCTCTCAACGCCGGTCTTCGTAGCTACCGTCCGCGACTGTAGCGGCACCTCGCTGCCCAACATCAGCAATACCGAAATTTGGGTTGGCGGAAACGGCGGCAACAACGGCGAATACTTCGCGCCTGATGGCGATGGTACTGCGGTTGTCAACGTGATCGATTGTAGCGGCGATGATTTGCTGGTACAGGCGTTTACCAACGATTATAAAGCGGCCTCCCGCGTAGTCCGCCGTGCAGCTGATGAAGAGATGCCCACCGAGTTCATCGTTTGTGGAGACCTCGAAGACGGCGAATACTTCCAAATGACCATCGGCGGCGTCGATGTACCCGTCACGGAGTTGGTCCCTGTTTACTGGCCAGACAACGATGCGTACGACTGGCTCGTCCGCGCAGCGGGCGAACTCGACGGCGAAGAGTACAGCCTCTTCCTCCAGTTCGCTGACCCGCAAGAAGGAACCTACGCCGATGAGGATGCCTCTGCGGCCATCTACCGCCTACTCCCAGGCCAAGACTACGGCGAAGGCCGTGTCTACGTAGATCCCCAGCAGAAGATTGGCCTGCAAGGCGTGAGCGTCTCCGCCGATGGCATGACCTTCGAGGGAACCTTTAGCGTATCCATGAACCTCCAGAACGACGCCGAACAGGTCGTAGAGCAAACGGGGGTTGCGGTACAGGTATCCTTCTTATTGAAGCTCTAAGGCTGAGGCGTAGGCTGTCCAATCTGCTGGTGTTGCTCCGTAGTCACCTCACCCCAACCCCTCTCCAACAAGCCTCGCCTCCGGCTCGGCGGAGAGGGGCTTTTAAGGGAAACGCTTCGCGTTTTGGTGGTAAAAACCTGTGATGGGCAACAACCAGTAGATTAGACAGCCTAGGCTGAGGCGTAGAGGATAAACATGAGTCATCTTAATCAAAAATTAGGGATGACTCATGCTTCTTGCGGACCATCCTATAAACAACTGCAAAATGCGGAATAAACACCCACATGATGAATACTATTTCAGTACGGCGAAGCCCACCGTGTTGGATGTTCGGGTGGTGCGCTTATTCTTGGTGTTGAGCCTAGTAACCGCTTTATCCTTCGGCCTAACGGCGGAGCGCGCTGGTGGGGAGGCTAAGCCGTTTTTGTACGCTGTAGCTACACTTCAAGACTCGCTCCCGAAGCCGAAGAACCAACCATCTATTGAGACTACTACCCAGTCGGAAAGGGACCGAACGGCGGTCATCCTGAAGCATACCGTACTGGGCACGCCGCCGCCGCCGCCGGAAGAACTGGAACGCAGACGACGAGAGCAGGAACAGAAAGCCGAAGACCGATTGGCCAAGAAAAAGGCACTGATCGCAGAGCGGCTAGAACGCCGCCGCAAGCGCCTTGAAGCACTTGCGAACGGTGAAGAAACGGTTGTGCGCGGCAAAAGCCCCCGCCAACTCAGGAAAGAGCGCAAACGCGCAGCAGATCTGCTGAAGGCCGAAAAAAAGCGTGAAGAAGCCGTAGCCGATCGCGCCGCCGATCGCCAAAAGCGAAACACTAAACGCGCTAAACTCGTCGCCAAACGAGCGGCGGAACGCGCCAAGGCAAACCGCAAACGCGAGAAAGCACTCGCCAAACAAGAACAAGCGACCAAGCGAGCAGTAGCCCAAAGAGCCCCCAAAACCAAAGCGCCCAAAAGGGAAAAGCCAACACTCTCGGTCCGAGACGAAAAAGCAACTTGGAAGGAGATTCCTGAAAACTCCGGCCTTCAGGCTAAAGGCTCCGCTACACCAAACAGCCAACAGCAAGAAGCCGAAGCCAAAAAGGCAAGGCGTGTAGCCCAAAGAGAAGCAGAGCGAAAGGCCGCAGCGGAAGCCCGCGCACAACTGGCCGCCAAGCGCGCTGCCGAACGCCAAAAAGCAGCGCAAGCCGAAACAGAAAGATTGGCTCAAAAAGAAGAAGCTCGCCAACAGGCAGCAGCTAAGCAGGCCGAACTGCGGCAGCAAAAGGCAGCGCAAGATGCCCTACGCGCGCAGCGCGAACTGGAACGCAAAGCCACACTAAACCAACAACGCACAAAAAACCAACCCCAACCCGACCCAGTAGCACGGGCCGAACAGCAAAGAGCCAAACGCGAACGCGCCAGAAAACGCTTCCTCCAAGAAGCCGAAGCCCGCCAAGCAACCGCCGAACGACGGAAAAGAGCACAACGAGAAGCCCGCGAGGCTTTCCAAGCCGAAAAATTGAAACGCGCCGAACGCCGCCGAGAAATGGCCCGCAAGGCCGCCACAGAACGTGCCAACCAACGGCTAGCAAGGCAAAACGCCCAACGCGAAAACAAAGAACGCACACAAGCCGAACGAAATCGACGTTTGGCCGCACGCGAAAACGAGAAAGCAGCCCGCTTAGCTGAACGCGAAAAGCTTAAAGCCGAACAAGCACTGGAAAGGGAAAAAAAGCTGACAGTCAGAGCGTTGTATAAGTCGGAAAAACGAGAAAAGAAGGCAAGCAGGAAGGCTGCCAGCCTAGCCGAACGCACTGCTCGTAAAACTGAGCGTGAACGCCGCAAAGCTGACCAAGCGGCTGCGAAGGAGAAGCGCAAAATTGAAAAGCTAGCCGAACGCACCACCCGTAAAACCGCGCGCCAACTCCGCAAACAACAACGCCGCGCTGAGCGCGAAGCACGTCGCAACGAACGGCTGCAAAGAAAAGCACTGCGCCGCGCTGAACGGCAAGCCCGAAGGGCTGCCCGCAAAGCTGCTCGGGCCGCACGGCGCGCCGCGCGCCGTGCGCGCCGCGCCGCTAGGCGTGAGGCCCGCCGCCTGCGCCGCCTGCAAAACCCGCCCTATTGGACGGCCGAACCGGCCGTAGCCATCGGCCTAGCCGGGCGTTCGGGCGGCCCTAGCGAGGAAAAATCGTTGGAGGCCATCACCGTCCAAGCACTCGCGGGCTACCACAAGGGTAGGGGGCTCAGCTTGCGCGCTGGTTTGGCGGTTACGGTTGCGAGTTCCAAGGTGTCCTCAACCGAGACTACTACGGAGACCGTTTCCCAGACCGCAGTTGTGGAGATCATCCGCAATACCGACGGAACGGAGACCGAGGTGATGGGAACCGTTCAGGTGCCGCAGACGGTCATTAAAGAGACCCGCTACTACAACCAGCTTACCAGCGTTGACTTCCCCGTACTGCTTGGTTACCGCCTCAAGGGGACGAAGTACAACCTCCTGCTCGAAGCAGGGCCGAGCCTCAACCTTTCCAGCGGCGGAGACGCGCACCTCCGAAACGGCGAAGGCTACCGGAAGGTGGGTAGCGGACACTTCCTTGGCCGTAGGCCCGGTATTGGCTTCCTCGCCATCCTTACCGGCGAGTACAAGCTCTCCGACAAACGCTCAATTATCGGCGGGGTACGCCTACAGTCGTTTGGGAGGGCCTTCGAAAATCCGGAGGTTACAGGGAACACTACAACGCTTACTTCCGTTGGCTTGCAGGTAGGGTATCGGGTACGGTTTTAAGGCGTGCCTCACGTTACTTAACTGGGTTACCTCAAGAGATTTTGCCGGATGCTTATTGCTCAGCGTATGGAGCCAGCGTTACAATACTGCCATCTTCGCGGTAAGTAATTTCGGCCATCTTCATGGAGCGCAAATGGGTTACGCCTTTGGATAGGATGGAATCGTGGTAGAAGAGGTACCATTTACCGGCGAACTCGCAGATGGAGTGGTGGGTAGTCCACCCAACTACGGGCTCAATGATGCGCCCACGGTAGGTGAATGGCCCGTAAGGCGTACTGCCTGTTGCGTAGCAGATGTAGTGGCTGTTTCCGGTAGAGTAGGAGAAGTAGTAGGTGTCTCCATATTTGTGTAGCCAGGCGGCTTCGAAGAAACGACGGTCGTGGTCTCCGGCGGTAAGGGGGGTGCCGTTTTCATCTTGGATGATGACTTTTTTTGGCGTTTCGCCGAGTTCGGAGAGGTTTTCGGTTAGGCGAGCAACGCGAGGAGCTAGGGCCGGTTCGTGGTCTTGGGGTTCTTCATTGGCTTCGTTGTAAACGTTGTTGCGGTACTTCTGCAGTTGGCCTCCCCAGATGCCCCCAAAGTAAAGGTAGTAGCTGCCGTCGTCGTCTTGGAATACGGCGGGGTCAATGGAGTAAGTTCCCTTGATTGGTTCGGGGTTTGCGACAAAAGGCCCTTGCGGAGCGTCGCCGATGGCTACCCCAACACGGAACTTTCCGGCGTGGTCACGCGCAGGGAAGAAGAGGTAGTACTTATCACCTTTACGCGCTGCGTCTGGGGCCCACATCTGCCGCGAGGCCCAAGGGACATCTGCTACATCTAGCGCTACACCGTGGTCGGTTACTGTGCCGCCGGGTTCGTCCATCGAGAAAACGTGGTAATCGCGCATCCCGAAGTGGTCCCCGTTGTCGTTGAAGGGAATCCCTGCATCTATGTCGTGGGAAGGGTAGATGTACAACCGGCCATCAAATACATGGGCCGAAGGGTCTGCCGTATACAGATGCGTAACGAGTGGTGCGGAGAGTGCTTCCGCACTTAGTTTATCATAGTCGATCTCTGAAGACATAATGGATAGGTTTTTAATGTTAAGGGACGCCAAACCAATGTACTGCGGCTAAGGGCCTCCGCCTAAATCCCCCGAAGGGGAACTTCCAGCATTTCTGTAAACATTGATGTATTTAATCTCCCTTCGGGGGGTGAGGGATGAAATCAGCATTCATTAGAAAATCTCAAACCGCTATACATCGACTAAAACCCCCTCCCTAAATCCCTCCCCACGGGGGAGGGACTTGTGAAAACGCTACGCGTTTTAGCGTAATGGCCACTTAATCAGCGTCAATGTATAGCGGTTTGAGAAAATCTCCAGTAGTATGGAAATTGTGTCAAAAGCAAACTTAGCTTGCACTGTACTAGCCAGTTTCTCCTCTACTGACTAGTAGGTCGTGCTCGATCTCTACTTCCATCTTTTTATTGATTTCGTAGAAGAACAAGCTTCCGCAGCCGATGAGGAAAGGGAGGGAGGCAAAGACACTGATCATCAACCGAATTCCCGTTACGGTTTCCGGAGCCTGCGTGGCTAAGTCTGGGGTGTAGTTGTAGAAAGCCAGCAAAAACGCGACCAGCGAGCCGCCTACACTGAGGCCTACTTTAAGGCCAAAGATCATGGCTGAGAAAATGATGGCCGTAGCGCGCCGATTGTTCTTCCACTCTGAGTAATCTGCCACGTCGGCGATCATTGCCCACAGGATAGGAATCGTTACGCCATACATAAGCCCATGACCAATCTGCGCCAAAAAGACCAGCCCGATAGCATCTGGCGGAAAGACTAAGTAGATCAAGAGGAAAATGGTTGACAGGAACAAGAACCCACCGAAAACGTCTCGCTTACCAAACCGATCAGCTAGTGACTTAGAGAAAAAGATGCCAATGATCTGGCAAATGATGCTTGTAGCGTTAAAGAGGCTGAACGCAGAGGTTGCTGGGTCTTCTGGCCATTTAAACTCCGTCAGCCCCATCCCCGTGATGGTGCTGTTCAGGCCGTCAATGAAGCCGTTGAAACCGATGTTTTCCAGAAAAGCAGCCAGGGCTGGCTCGCTCAGGTACTCAGAGAAATAGTAGATGTAAGAGCCGCCCTTCAAGGCAAGGGTTACAAAGATCAGGGTGGTCAGTATCACCATCACTACCCAAGGCCGGTTGCGCATGAGGTCCTTGATGTCGTCCATTACGCTAGACTCTTGGCTGGGCTTGGGGATCACCCGCTCCTTCGTAGTCAGGAATGTGATCAGTAAGAAGACTACACCAATCGACGCAAAGATGGTCATCACGGTCTGGAAACCAGCCGCCTTATCCCCGTCTCCTAGGATGAGGACCAAGGGTAGCAACAGCACCTGAATCATAAACTGCGCAACCATAACAGCAACGAAGCGGTAGCTGGAAAGACTGTTGCGCTCAGACATACTCCCCGTCAGGACGCCACTCAAGGCAGAGTAGGGGAGGTTGTTGGCGGAGTAGATCATCACGAGCAGCAAGTAAGTTACTCCTGCGTAGATGAGCTTGCCCGTTGGGGCGAAGTCTGGGGTAGAGAAGGTCAGCATCGCGATGCCTCCAAAGGGGATGGCGGTCCATAAAATCCAGGGCCTAAATTTGCCCCATCGGGTGTTCGTCCGGTCTGCGATGGCGCCCATGATGGGCGTGAAGATGGCCCCTCCAAAGATGCCCGCCATCCCGATAATCAGGGCTGCTTTGCCCGCCGGAATACCGTATACATCGGTATAAAAGAAGGCGATGAAAGTAACCAGTGTCTGGAAGATCAAGTTGGCCGAGAGGTCTCCTAGGCTGTAGCCAATTTTCTCGATGACCGATAGTTTGTGTGCTTCGTTATTCATGGGTTGGTTCATTTGATCTCCATCATTAGTGCGTCGTATGCGGGTTTCCGTTTCAGTTCGCGGTCAAACAAGAGCGGGTGGTTTGTTCTTCCCGCAATCGGCCAGCCGTTCAGCCAGCTGTGCCCGTCGTGGACGCCCCAGAAGGTAACCCGAGAGACCTTATCTTGGTAGCGTTTGAAGAGCGCGAAGATGTCGGTGTACCGTTCAGCTAGTTGCTGCTGTACGGAGTCGGGCAGGCCAGCGCGGTAAGCGTCCATTTTCTCGTCGCCTTCGTATATGCTGAAGTCTTGGTTTACATCGGCGCCTTCTAGGTCCCAAGGGTTGGGGAGTACCGTCACGTCCAGCTCTGTGAACATCACGTCAACGCCAAGGTCGGAATAGGCTTTGATGCTGTTCTCTACATCGGTCAGTTCTGGTCCGTTTAGGCTCCAGTGGGCTTGCATCCCGATGCCGTCTACCTTCACGCCTGCGTCGATCATTTTCTTGATTACCCGAACTACGCCTTCCCGCTTTGCTGGTTTCCACATATTGTAGTCGTTGTAGATCAGTTTTGCGGCGGGGTCTGCTGCTGCGGCGGCCCGGAATGCGTGGGCGAGGTAGTCTTCGCCCATCACGTTGTAGAAGTGAGACGCGCGTAGGGTCCCATCTTCGTTGAAAGCCTCGTTCACTACGTCCCAAGCATGGATGCGGCCTTTATACCGTTCTACAATCGTGGTGATGTGTTCTGTGATGTGTGTGGCCAGTTCTGAGCTGTCGGTGATTTCCGTTACGTAGGGGGCTAGTTGGCTGTGCCAAACGAGCGCGTGGCCAACGACGTGCATATCCGAAGATTCGGCCAAGTCTACGTAACGGTCTGAGGTAACAAAGTTGTAGCCATCTCGTTCGGGGTGGATGTTTTCCCACTTCATGTCGTTCTCTGGGGTGAGGGTGTTGAACTCCCGCTTGATGAGTTCCGTGGTTGCCGGAGATCCTTGTTCAATCTGGGCTTTCCCTACTGCGGCCCCCAGGTAAAACTGGTCCTTGAGTTTCGCCTTCAGGGTTGTGGGGGTGGTGGTTTCCGGCTGCGTAGCAGCCGTTTCGGGTGAGCCGCCCTCGCAGCTTAAAAACGTTACGAAAAGGAAGAATAACCCGACTAGTAGGCTGGTAGATTTATGCATGACTTTTGTTTTAAATACTTCTTAAGGTTGGGTCTTAAGCCCCCTAAACCCTTTCCTTGCACCTGCGTCCGCGCAAAATGAACCGCAATACGAAATTGTCGTCGGTTGCGGGGTTGTTGCTAGTGGGTTGATTAAGGCACTATGCGTCAAATCAAACCGCTATACATCGACCCTAAAACCTAGGCTGTCCAATCCATACGGGATAATCCGTACGTCGTTAAGCACGACTGGTTTTCGAAATTGTACCCGCAATTCGTAGCTTTGAAGTACGACCAACAAAGCGGAACATGCGGGTACTTTACAAAAATACGTTACATCA
>CALEDI010000117.1 GCA_937949535.1 uncultured Lewinella sp.
TTGTCCGGCAAACATCCCACCGATTCTTGCCGGATAGACCCGTTTGTCCGGCAAACATCCCACCCTTTCTGCCGGATAGACCCGTTTGTCCGGCAAACACCCCTCCCTTTCTGCCGGATAGATCCGTTTGTCCGGCAAACACCCCTCCCTTTCTGCCGGATAGACCCGTTTGTCCGGGAAACATCCAACCGATTCTTGCCGGATAGACCCGTTTGTCCGGCAAACATCCAACCCTTTCTGCCGGATAGACCCGTTTGTCCGGCAAACATCCCACCGATTCTTGCCGGATAGACCCGTTTGTCCGGCAAACGTCCCACCAATTCTTGCCGGATAGATCCGTTTGTCCGGCAAAGCCCAACTCTCGTTTTTTCGTCGATAAACCCCACCCCTTCATCGAATCCCTCCGTAAAAACTTGCAAAGCCCAGTTTAATCCTCGACCATTGCACTGTATTACTTCACTAATACACTAAAGCAATGATATTACAAGCAAACGCACTGCACCATACTTACGGCGGAGGCCAAGACATCCTTAGCGGGGTCGACCTGACCATCAAAAGCTCCGGCATCACCGGCCTCTGCGCCCCAAACGGCGAAGGCAAAACTACCCTGATGAAACTCATCGCGGGCCTTCAGTTTCCGTCTTCGGGCAATATCAGTGTGCTGGGGCAGAAGCCTTCTAGTCGGCCGCTAGACTTATTGCAGCGCCTATACTTCCTCCCCAGCGAGCCCTTCTTCCCCAAGTGGTCTCCGCGCAAAATTGCCGCCTACTACGGCCCGTTCTACCCCAATTTCAACAACGAGCTTTTCCTAGAGACCCTCCATGAGTTCAGGGTCGACCCCGACAAGTCGCTCGACAAAGTGAGCTTCGGCCAAAAGCGTCGCGCCCAACTCGCCTTTGCCCTCGCAACTCGGACCCAAATCCTACTGCTCGACGAGCCAACGACCGGCCTCGACATTCAGGGCAAAGACCAGTTTCGCCGTACCCTGATTGCCGGAACGGAAGCGGGCCAAACCATCATCATCGCTACCCATTTGCTCAGCGAAATTGCGCCGGTGTTAGACCATGTGTTGGTCCTCAACCAAGGCAAAATTCACGCCCATCTCCCGCTAGAGCTGGCCCAGCGTTTCTACAGCTTCAACCTCACGACCCAGCCCCTACCCTACGGCGACAAAGGCTACGCCCGCCGGGTTCCCGGCGGCTGGCTAACCGTCCATGCCGATGGGCGGCAGGGCAACGCCGCCTTCGATCTCGAAACGCTTTACCTAGCGCTTACCGACGGTGGGTTGCCGCAACCTGTACTTTAAAACGGCCATCCACTCGTTGCCTACAACTTCTAATTCAACTACTATGAATTCAATAAAACGCATATACCTCGCTTGCCGTGCAGCCATTGCGGAGACTGGGCCAATCACCTACGTCTTAGGGACGCTCATTATCGTCCTGATCTTCGCCCTTATTTTATTTGTCTCCCAAGACAAAGATTCTACCGACAGTCTGCTCAAGTCAGAGTTTTCGTTCTGGAACCCCGACACCATCGTCAATACCATCGTAGGCGGTGGATGGATTGCTTGTTTGTTCGTTTGCGATGGTTTTTCCAAAAACTGGCTCAAGGAAGAAAACCAAGCTATTCGAACCCTATCCTTACCACTCTCCAACGGCGAACGCCTTGCCGCTATGTTGTTGATTTATTTGGTCTTCGCGCCTTTGGTCTGTTTCGTGGTACCCCTATTGCTGATTTCCTTGCTAACTTTTATCGCTCCAGATTTCTTGCTGCTTCCCTCACCAGGCTATTTATGGAGTGCGCTAAGTATTGGTTTCATCGCAAACGCAGCCATTTGTGCCCTTTGGTTCCAACCTTCCTTTGCCTTTGGCAAAAAAGGAGGCCTAGTTGTTACGGTCATAATTGCCTTAGCCATTTTCTACACTTCCAGAACCCACGGGAGTGTTTCTGAAACCTTCGATTTGCCCTACGTAGCCTCCGCTGCTCAGGAGGCGAATGTGGCTGGGCTCACAAAATACGAGCCACGGGTCACTAAAGATGGGGAGTTCATCAAGGTCGATTATCCTGAAGATGAGTCGAACTATACAGGTATTTTAGCGGCATCCTTATTAGTTATGCTCGTTGCTGGCGGCATTGCGCTCACCAAAAAAACTACTTAATCATGCAGATCCAACCAACCAATCAGGGCATCTACCGTCAGATTGCGGACTTCGGCATCGAACAGGTGCTGGCGGGTACGTGGGGCAACGGAGAAAAGATCCCTTCCGTTCGCCAGCTTGCCGCCGAAGTGGGCGTCAACCCCAATACGGTGATGAACGCCTACGATTACCTCAAAGACCTCGAGATCATCGAAACAAAACGAGGGCTCGGCTTCTTCGTGTCTTCCGCAGGTAGAAACGCTGCGGTTGCCCTTCGGCGCTCCGTCTTCATCGAGGAAGAGCTGCCGCGCTTCAAACGGACCCTCGACCTACTGGGCATCAGCCTCGAAGACCTCAACCAACTTCTCAACCCTTCCCCCAAAACCGATGACCAATGAGAACCTCTTCCATAATATTTTTCGGCGCAGTATTGGCCATTTTTGCCTTCGACTATGTTTTCAATTACCTCCCAAAGGTTGATTTTGAAGCCCAGGGCAAAGCACACCCCTACGTACAGGAAGTCGTTAAGGACCTGAACAGCCCCATCGACGCAACCGCTAGCCCCATTGAGGAACGCCGATTTTCGGTGGGGTACATCATGCGGGCGAAGGTGATGCCTGGCATTCGCCTGATCCACGACCCAACTATGGGCAAAGAGGTCATCGCTAAAGGCCCTGCAGCAGCTTTAGAGGTATTGAGCTTTGAAGCAAAAGAAGGGAGGCTGGTTCCTGACTTCACCAAGCTCGTGCGGCTGAATGACCTCATTGAAGTGCGGGTAAACTTGGAGGCCCACGGCAGCGACCATATGCGTATTCAGCTGCACCGGAATCCTCGTAGGAATACGCTCAATTCTGAATTCACCACTGCTGGCTCTTTAACATTTCAGTTCTTAGAACTCGTCAACTCAGGCGATAAAAAGATTGAGGTGAACACTGAAAACCTGGTGCTCTGGTCGCACAACTATACCGATCATATTTACGGGACGACGGACCGGCTGGAGATATGTCGTAGTGAAATAACGGATACACCGGTGTCCGTTCCTAACCTCGTAGCGGGGGAAACGATCAGAACAGAGTATGATAACAACACCCTCAAAATACTAGGCAACATCCTAACCCCGTTTGCGCCAAAACCCAATAAAGACTCAGTAAACCTTACGGACTCCTTGGTTATCGTCAAAGACACCGTTCTCCAATAACCAAAACACACGTTTTTTCTGGGCGCGGCCGCAGGTGCAAAGTAAGGGACTAAAGGAGCAAGGAAAGTAAGGGCATCCGGACCAATCCTTACTTCCTCTATCCTTGCCCTATTACTTCCCCTTGCACCCGCGCCCGCGCCCAAAAAGCCACAAAATCTACCCAATGTATCGCTTACTACTACTTCCTCTCCTGCTGCTAACCGCATGCACGGAGCAAGCCCCCACCATGCCCCTCGAACTCAGCGAGGGCGAAATCATCAACGATTTCCACCAAAGCCAAATCGGCAATATCCGCTTCTTCAACGACTGGATCAGCTACGATGATTTCGGGCCAGACGACTTCCTTTCCGCCGTCAACCTCAACGAAGACACCGAGTTCAACGCCCGGATGTTTCTAGACAAAACCATCACCTCACACCTCCACGACCTAGCGCCGGCCCTAACCGTAGAAGAACTCTGCAACGCCGGTAGCTTCCAGTTCACCTTCAAGGTAGACGGCCAAGAAACCTACGTCTACAACCTACAAACCGGCGCAGGCTCCTGCGATTATAAAAACGAAGCCACCGTCTTCGGCCTCCCCTGGTTTGGCGCACAAGAACAAGATCACTGGGGCCGTTTCCTCTGGGTAAAGTTTATGAAACTCGGCGGCGGAGAAGCTGCCCTAAGCGAAGGAACCCATGACCTCACCATAGAAGTCCGCCCCTACCTAGAGCACGACGGGCTGAAAACCGGCCCCATCATCGCTACCGGCTCCATCCGAACAATCGCCGCTTTACCAGACGTAGACCCGGCCTTAGCGATGGCCCAACCGATCTCCCCAACGGAGCGCTTCCCCCTCAGCACAAACCCGCTCAAGGGAACCGAAGTAGAGGCCATGAACCGCAAAATCGTCAGTGGCCAGTTCGCCGACATCACCAGCGTAGTCGTCCTAAAAAACGGCGAACTGGCCTTGGAGGAATACTTCAACAAAGCAGACCGCAGCACCCTGCACGATACCCGCTCGGTTGGCAAGTCTTTCGCCGGAGCCCTGACCGGTATCGCCATCAAGGAAGGCCACCTGAAGGGCATCCATCAGCCCATTTCCGACTTCTACAAACTCGACGAGGCAGACAATCCCGCACCAGCAAAAGCCAATACCACACTACAACAGCTACTGACCATGTCGTCGGGTTTCAACGCAAACGACAATATTGCGGACTCCCCCGGGCAAGAAGAAAATATGTACCCCACCAAAGATTGGGTGAAATTCACTCTTGATCTCCCAGCTCGCAAAGACACCACCTGGAGTTACACCTCTGCCGGAACTGTATTGCTGGGCGATATTGTTCACCGGGCCGTTCCGGGCGGGCTAGAAGATCTCGCCGCTAAAAAACTCTTTTCTCCGCTCGGGATCACAGACCAGCAGTGGCAACACACCCCAAGCGGCGTTGGCAATACGGCTGGTAGCCTACGGATGTCTTCCCTTTCCTTGGCCGCCTTCGGCCAACTCTACCTCGACGATGGGCGAGACATCCTGCCGGAAGGCTGGGCCGCGAAGAGCCTTTCTCCACTGGCTGCTCGAAACGACAACAAAGCTGGCCACTACGGCTATCTCTTCTGGCACGACACCGCCGAAGTAGACGGGAAGACGTATTCCTTCGCCCATGCAAGCGGCAACGGAGGGAATAAAATCATCATCCTGAAAGAACTCGACTTGGTTGTAGTCATTACCGCCACCGCCTACGGTAAACCGTTCGCGCACTGGCAGGCGGATAAGATCCTGACGGAGCATTTGTTGCCGGCGGTTTTGGGTTCGTAGTGGGTTGAAGGCCTTTGGCCCGATGTCGCTTCACGACTGTAATATCGGGCCGGAGGCCGTACCTAACGGATGCTAAAACTCCATATCCGACCCTTCTCCCTGGCCGATGCGGATTTTCCGCTCTAGGTCACCGAGAGATTTCCGGATTTCATCGTTGGTTTCCATCAGGTCCTTCACCGTTTTGATGGAGTAGAGCACGGTGGAGTGGTCTCGGCCGCCAAACATTCTGCCTATAGACTTAAGGCTTTCCTCGGTGTATTGCTTCACGAGGAACATGCTGATCTGGCGGGCAAGCACAACGTGCCTGCGGCGGGTTGCGGAGGCGAGGTTTTCAACTTCAAGGTTGTAGTAGTCGGCTACCGTTCGTTGGATCACATCAGGGGTAACTTCTTTGTTGATTTCGGTAACAAAGTTTTTGAGTACTTCCTTGGCGAGCTTGAGGTCAATTTGCTGCTCATCGCCTAATACGCCTTTGTGCAATACGAGGTTGTTGAGTACGCCCTCTAGCTGGCGGATGTTGTGCTGGATATGGAAGCAGATGAACTCGGCTACGTTGGATGGTATTTCCACCTCTGTGTTGTCTGCTTTAGATTTCAGGATGGCCATCCGGGTTTCTAGGGCGGGCATGCTGAGGTCGGCACTCAGGCCCCACTGGAAGCGACTGCGGAGGCGCTCCTCGATGTCGAGTTCGATGATGGGCCGGTCACAGGTCATCACGACGGCCTTATTGTTTTGGCGCAGCACGTTGAAGAGGTTGAAGAACACATCTTGGGTCTTCTTCCGCTTCACCAATTGCTGGATATCGTCTACGAGAAGTACATCGACGTTTTGGTACCAGTTGACCAAGTCGTTGGTGGTGTTGCTCCCGATGGAGCTAACGAGTTGGTTGGTGAAGGTGTCGGTACTGACGTAGAGCACCGCTTTGTTTGGGAATTTCTCGGTGATGTAGTTGCCAACGGCCTGCAGCAGGTGGGTCTTTCCGAGGCCTACATTGCCATGAATCACGAGCGGGTTGAAGGCTGTGTTGGCGGGGTTGTCGGCAACGGCTTTCGCTGCGTTACGCGCCAAGCTGTTGCAGTCTCCTTCGATGAAGTTGTCGAAGGTGTAGCGGGTATCAAGGTTGCTCGGAATCCGAGGGCGGGTAACGCCGGGGATGACGAATGGGTTGCCGGGAGCCGGGCGCGGCCCCGGGCCACCGGAGTTTTTCTTCCCACCCTTAGCAGTTCCGCTTTTAGCGGCATCGTTGTTTCTTGCTTCACTACGGGCGGGGCTGATGCGGTACTGAAGGCGGCCTGCCGTACCTAGAGCTTGCTGCAAGCTGGTCTTCAAAACATCAACGTAGTGCTCCTCCAACCATTCATAAAAGAGTCGGTTCGGGATCTGGATCGTCAACTCATTCTGTTGCAACGCAACAGGGCGTATCGGAGCAAACCAAGTCTGAAAACTTTGAGGATCGACATTTTGTCGAATGTTTTGCAGACAGTTGTTCCAAATAGCGGTATGATCCATTTTGTATCCCAATTGCACAGATGTAGCGTTCCAATCACAGCAGTGTAAGTGCCGGACAGTGAGTAAATAGTGTTTCTAAAATCAGTAAGTTATACAAATAGGAACCTCAATTCCGTGGGGTCAGCATTTGTTCCGTTAGAGGCCCCTTGATGGAGGGCAGAACAAGCGCAGGTCGGTGTGATTCGCTTCGCCCTATATCTCTGGGCGGGTGGCAAATATGGGGAGAAACGAAGCACCCTTGCAAGTAATACACAGCTTATTTCAGCAGAATTATCTTTGGCATACGAGAAAGGCCCAGATCGGCAATTTTGTCATAAGCAGGACGATGTTAAAACCAAATTTATAACCGCAAATTATTGTAACCGCCATTCTCGGGGAGGAAAATTTCCGAAATCATACAACGCGCACTTCCTCCTCCGTACTTTTCGATTACGGGTAGCGGAGCATGGATGATGGGTGCGCCGAGTGCCTCCTTCTGTGCGGGGTCCAAGACGTTGAAGGCGGTAGACGACATCACCCATGCAGGCCCGTTTGGGGTAACAACTTCTAAGGCGTTGCCCGCAAAGCCATCTACTTGATCGAGGCTCAGGCCGATGATTTTCTTTCCGGTGGTTGCTAGGCTATTGGTCAGTATTTCCTTTTCGGCGGGGTCTCGGACGCTGTCTAGGCAGACCAAAGCAGCATTGTTGCCAACGGCAAGCATTACGTTGGTGTGGTAGATCACGCCGCCGCGTTTGTCTAACGCATCAAACGTGATCGGGGTGTACTCCATCGCGAGACACCAATCATTGACGGCCGCTTTGCTTGCCCGTTCGGAGTGGCAGGCGTAAGCAATTTTGTTTTGCCTATCAAGAACGAGGCTTCCCGTTCCTTCCAGTATCCGACCGTCGTTTTCCCAGTGTTCTAGGGCTAGGGTACGGTTGATGTGGTGGTCTTGGTCTAGTACATCCAGTACGTCCTTTCGCCGTTCAATACGGCGCTGGGGCCAAAACATTGGGTAGGTAACGTAGAGGCCGTCTTCATGGGTACTGAACCAGTTGTTGGGAAACACCGAATCTGGGGTAGCGATGCCTTCTTGGTCTTCCATTACGGTAATCCGGAGGCCGTTGGCGCGCAAGACTGCTACATATTTATCGAACTCGCCTTGTGCGGCAGCAGCAATTTCTCGCTGGTGTTCGGGCGGCGCGGCGGTCTGGAAAAGGTTATCGGCGTGGGTGGGGCTACCGATGGCAAAGTCACGCGGACGAACCATCAGTAGGTGGTGGGTAGTTTGTTTAGACATTGGCTTGGTTAAGGCTCAAGTGTATGCAACAAAGAACAGACTTTAGAAACCAAGTTGCTATTGTTACACACAAAGATTTGGTTATTCCTGGGCAAGGTAGGACGGAATTTCCATCTTTTCACCTGTTTACTACTTAACTTGAGGTACGCAGTTTTCGATGCACTTCAATCGTTAGTATGGAACTTAACAGTTGGCTTATGAGCGTCCGGTGCTTATGGGCAAACATCACGTTAAATTACTACATTGCCACCCTGCCGTCCCATGCGGTAGCGACTACATTACCACACTACTACCTCAATGCAACGCATAAACCTATGGTCCTCCCCCCGAAACATCAGCACCGCCCTGATGTACAGCTTCGCCCAACGGCCAGATACTGTGGTGGTAGACGAACCGCTCTACGCCCACTACTTGGTGCGGCAAACCACCGATGCTGACCACCCCGGACGAGCAGCCATATTGGAAAGCCAAAACAGTAACGGCCAAGAGGTTGTAGACCAGATGTTGGGGCACGATTACGGCAAAGAACTGGTCGTTTTTAAGCAAATGACCCATCATTTGGTCGCGTTAGACCTAGGTTTTTTGGATGAGATGGAGAACATCCTACTCATCCGTGATCCCCGCGCAATCCTGAATTCGTTCAGCAGGGTGGTGGATAAGGTGACAGCCGAAGACATCGGCATCCCACAGCAGTTCGAGCTTTTTCAGTACCTGAAAAAACAGGACAAGCTCACGGCTGTAATTGATGCTCGTTTGCTCCTCCTCAACCCCGCCGGTGTACTCGGCCAGCTATCCGAACGCCTCGGCGTTCCGTTTACCGACCAAATGCTGCGTTGGGACGCCGGTGCTCGGCCCGAAGATGGCGTTTGGGCACCGCACTGGTACGCCAACGTCCATAAAAGCACCGGATTTAAACCTTGGAGCGAACAGGCTTTCCAGCTCTCCCCTACCCTTCAGGAAATCGCTGAGGATTGTTTGCCGGCGTATGAGGAGATGTTGTTGGAGGCGGTTTGTTAGTGGTTCATCAAGTTTGATTGTAGCATCAAAGACGAGGCAGCTCGCTGCGCTCGTTGGGCATTAGTGATAAAATCGACAACCGGACGCCCGCAGGTCCAGTAAATCCTTGCGCTTCGCTTCAGGATTAACTGGACGCTACGGGGTCCTGCTACGAGGGGTGGACGAGGACCCCGTAGCGTCCCTTGCCCCGAGCTGCGAAGCAGCGAATAAGGGCAAGGGACCTGCGGGCGTCCGGACGGGCAGACCTCTTTGGTGCTGATTTCAAACTTGACAGCCCACTGGTACAGTATAGAAGTGCCGCTAAGGAACGCCAAATCGGACAGTTATTTTAAGCCGATTACCATTTTAGTCCGTATCTAACATCCTCAAATACCAACCAACCATGCTACAACAATTCAACCCCGCCAACAAAGACCTCAAAGTTTATATCGACGGCGAAATGCTGCACCGCGACGAAGCCAAGATCAGCGTCTTCGACAGCGCAGTGCAGGGCGGAGACGCCGTATGGGAAGGCATCCGTGTTTACAACGGCCGCGTTTTCTCGTTAGAGCCCCACCTAGACCGGCTGTTCGATTCGGCCCACGCGATGCTCTTCTCCGGCATACCGACCAGAGAGGAGGTACGCACCGCTATCTTCAAAACCCTGCGCGCCAACAATATGCGCGACGGCGTTCACATCCGCCTAACCCTAACCCGAGGCAAGAAAATCACCTCCGGAATGGACCCCAGACTCAACCAAGCCGGATGTACCCTGATTGTATTGGCCGAGCACAAGCCGCCCGTCTACCCGCCATCCATCAAGCTCGCTACCAGCTCCGTGCGGCGCAACAGCCCGATGAGCATCGACAGCAAAATCCATCACAACAACCTGATCAACAACATCCTCGCCAAGATCGAAGCCAACAACACCGGCGCACACGCAGGGCTGATGCTCGATAAAGACGGCTACGTATCAGAAGCCAACGGCGTGAACGTATTCGCCATCCGCCGAGGCGTAGTGTATACCCCACATGCCGACTACTGCCTGCCCGGCATCACCCGCGCAACGGTACTACAAATCTGTGCCGACAACGGCATCCCTGCTCAAGAAAAACGCCTCTCCCTCACCGAGTTCTATACCGCCGACGAGGTTTTCACGACTGGCACCATGGGCGAACTCACCCGCGTAGAAAGCATCGATGCGCGCAAGATTGTGAACAAGCACAACACTTCTGTGCTCGACCGACTTAATGGTTTGTTTGCGGAGTTGACGCGGACGCAGGGGGTGGAGTTTTAGCTCCCGCTCCTACCTTCCGCCCCAATAATAAGAGTAACTAACATAAGGAATAGGCGGCGGGAAAAAGCTGTTCCCTTCTTCCTGAAAAGTCACCAAGCCGAAGTTCCAGCGGTGCTGGCGGACGTGTAGGGCGGCATTGAAGGTTGGCAATAAAGTCAGGTTCCGGCGGCCACGGAAGCTGTTACCCTTGGTCAGGATCATGAGGGCTTCGGAGTAGAGCGTCCAGCGCGGGCTGAGCCGCGCACCGAAGCCCATCCGGTGGCCCCAAGCTACGCCTCTGCCGTCGCCTCGGCCCCCAGCGACGTTGTCGTACAGCACACCAGAGCCTAGATTTAGGAAGCGATGGCTTGTGCCGATCGTGACCATCGCATGGGCATCGCCCAGCAGCGCGAGGCGCTCTTCAAATGATTGGGCCAGCGGCACATAGAGCATTTTGTTGCTCACCCCAACGTGGAGGAGGGGCGAGAGGCTCCAACGAGCACGCTGCGTAGCCACTATCCCCAACGGGCCAGCAAGCCCAACACCAATCTGGAAATGGTCGTTCAAGCTCCATTCCGTAGTAGCGTAAAGAAGATTAATGACCTTTACCTCAGCCTTGGTACTGTAAGGCAAGGCCGTCGGTTCGTAGGTGAGGTCCGTAAAACCAATCGTTGCACCTGCGCCCGCGCCCGCACCATCATTAGCCGCGCCCACCGGCTTGAAAACACCCAAAAAACGAAGCTTATTGGTTGGGATGTACGAAATTTCCGTTGCAGACCGCGCCCGAAAACGGATCGTTCGCTCGTCCACCTCCAAGGCGGTGCCCAAGAGTTTGGTGTAGTCCAGCAAGATCAATTGGTGCAACTGCTCTTCGTTGCCAAGCTCTACTTTGTAGTGTATACGAGACTTGTAACTCTGCGCCGAGAGGCAGCAGCAGAACAAAAGGGCTAGGGTAAGGAATCCTGAACGCATAAAGATTGGGCTAGTGGAAGAAAAAGGCGGTTCATTATTGAAGACGTTAAGTTAGGCAACTTACGTTTGCCGCGTGGGAGTTTTTTTGCGAAGCGTATGGGTTAGCGGTCAAGGTGTCAGGTTCAGCGGTCAGGGTTCAGCATTCAGGCGGCCAAATACAACAGCGGCAGCCTAAATCCTGAACTTTGAGAGATGAATGCTAATTCCTGATTGCTAACTTACCGCCCAGCAACCTTCCCCACCATGTCAACAACCACCCCTCACTCCTCCGCCATCCCCGACGTCATCAGCCACCGCCCCAGCAGGCTGTTCATCATCTTGGCCGGTTTTTTCATTGCCAACGCCTTGATTGCGGAACTGATTGGGGTAAAAATCTTCGCCTTTGAAGACACGCTCGGCATTGCACCCTGGAACTTCAACCTCTTCGGGGAAGTGGGCGCGCTCCAGTTTTCCGCTGGGGTGTTGCTCTGGCCCGTCGTTTTTGTGATGACCGACTTGCTGAACGAATACTACGGCCAGCGCGGTGTTCGGCTGCTGAGCTACCTGACGGTTGGGCTGATCCTGTATGCCTTCCTGATGATCTTTGCGGCCATCAATTTGGCGCCAGCAGATTGGTGGGTGGGGCAATCCGTCAGCCAAGGCGTCCCCGACAGCCAAGCGGCCTTCCGGGTTACTCTTGGGCAAGGGATGTTCATCATCGTCGGCTCCGTTTCCGCCTTTTTACTGGCCCAACTGACCGATGTGTTTGTGTTCCAGCGCATCAAAAAATCTACCGGCAAGCAGCAGCTGTGGTTGCGCGCAACCGGCTCCACCTTGGTGTCTCAGTTGGTAGACAGCGTGGTGGTTTTGTTCGTCGCTTTCAAGCTGGGGCCGGAGTTGCTGGGCGGGCTCATTGAGCCCTGGCCGTGGTCTCGCTTGCTGGCCGTAGCGACGGTGCAGTACGCCTTCAAGTTCATCATGGCCGTCTTGATGACCCCCGTCATCTACCTGTTTCATGGGTGGATTGATGGGTATTTGGGGCGGGAAGTGGCTGAGGGGATGAAGGTTAGGGCGGGTGCTCAAAAATAAATATCCAAAATACAAAGCCCTCCAAAAAGCACGCTAGCCACCCCGTTAGTCGTGAAGAAAGCGAGGTTGATGCGGCTCAGGTCGTCTGGTTTGACGAGGGTATGCTGGTAAACGAGGCAGGCAAGGAACACTCCCCCCGCCGTGAAGCTCAGCCAAGCGAACTCGGGGTACACCTCCGCTTGGTAAACCAGTGCCCCAACCAACACCGCCGCACACAAAAAGTGCAACACGCGCCCGAGCCGCAGCGCGTTCACCGTGCCGAGGCGCACGGGGATCGAGAACAGGTCTTCCTCGCGGTCGAAGCCCTCGTCTTGGAGGGCGTAGATGATGTCGAAACCGGACACCCACAGCAACACAACCATTCCGTAGAGCACCGGCAGCACGGCCCACTGGGCCGTAACCGCCAAATACGCCCCAATCGGCGCAAGCGCCAAGCCCAGCCCCAACACGAAGTGGCACAGGTAAGTAAACCGCTTGGTATAGCTGTAGCCCAAAATAACCAGCAACGCCACCGGAGAGAGCCACATACAAAGCGGATTCAGCAGGCCCGCGCAGAGCACGAACAGGCCACAGTTGAGAAAGATGAAGCCGAGCGCAGCGCGGCTAGAGATCACGCCGGCAGGGATTTCCCGCACGGCCGTGCGGGGGTTCTTCTCGTCTATGTCGCGGTCTTGCCAGCGGTTGAAGGCCATCGCCGCCGAGCGGGCGAAGACCATGCACAACACCACGAGCAGCAGCTCGCGGAGGTGTAAAGTGCCATCGTCCAGCACCGCCAAAAAGAAGCCCAACAGCGCAAAAGGGAGCGCAAAAATGGTGTGGGAGAACTTGACTAACGACAGGAAATTGCCGATGCGGCTGAGAATGGCCATGTTTGGTGCGTATTGTGGTGATAAGTTAGACGTTTGACAACGGAGAAAGTTGCTG
>CALEDI010000118.1 GCA_937949535.1 uncultured Lewinella sp.
TTGAAGCCAGAAACCAAAATCATGTCTTTCTTGCGGTCTACGATGCGGAAGAAACCGTCTTCAGACATCATGCCGATGTCGCCCGTTTTGAGCCAACCATCGGAGGTCATCACTTCGGCGGTGGCTTCGGGGCGGTTGAGGTAGCCTTTCATCACCTGAGGGCCTTTGATGTGGATTTCGCCGCGTTCCTCGGCGGTAGCGAGGCGGTTTTCGTCTTCGTTCCAGATGCGCATGTCTGTACTAGACATCGGTAGGCCGATGGTGCCGATGCGCTCGGTTCCGTCTAGCGGGTTCATGCTTGCGCAGGGGCTAGACTCGGTAAGGCCATAGCCTTCGCTGAGCGGGATGCCGGTGAGCTTCTGCCAAGCTTCGGCAACTGGCCGTTGGACGGCCATGCCGCCGCCAACAACTGCGCGGAGGTGGCGGAAGTCTAGGGCCTGAAAACCACTGTTGTTCAGCAGGCCGTTGAAGAGCGTGTTTACGCCCGTCATGCCCGCAATTTTATTGTCTTTGAAGGCGGCGTTGATGGTGCTCAGGTCGCGCGGGTTGGTGATGAGCACATTGCAGACACCGTGAATGAACAGGCCGACAGAGTTGACAGAAAAGGCGAAGATGTGGTAGAGCGGTAGGGGGCAGAGCATAGCGCCTTCGCCGCCTTCTTCAAACTTGTCTTTCAACCATGCTTTGGCTTGTAGGCCATTGGCTACTAGGTTTTTGTTGGAGAGCATAGCTCCTTTGGAGACGCCAGTGGTGCCGCCAGTATATTGCAGCGCGATGGTGTCGTCTTGCTGGCCTTCAAAGGTGGGCAGCTTGTACTTTGCGCCTTCGGAGAGGGCGGTTTTGAAGTTTACGGCACCGGGGAGATTATACTTAGGCACCATCTTCTTTACGTTGCGAACAACGAAGTTGGTGAGGCCACCTTTGACGAAGCCGAGCAGCTCGCCAATACTGGTAGTGATGACGGTCTTGATATCGGTCTCACCGATGATTTCTTCTAGGTTGGAGGCGAAGTTTTCAGCGATGATGACGGCTTTGGCTCCGCTGTCGGTAAACTGGTGCTTCATTTCCCTAGGGGTGTAGAGCGGGTTGGTATTCACGATCACGAGGCCAGCCTTGATGATGCCGTGTAGCGCAATAGGGTACTGCAATAGGTTGGGCATCATGACGGCAACGCTGTCTCCGGGTTGCAGGCCTCGGTAGTGGAGGTAAGCACCGAAGGCGTTCGACATTTTGTCTAGCTCACCATAGCTAATGGCCTTCCCCATACACTTAAAGGCGGGCTTGGATTTGTATTTCTTGGTTGCTTCGGCGAGCAAATCCTTGAGTGTAGTGTGGGCGTTGGGGTCAATGTTGGCGGGGATGCCGGCGGGGTATTGTGCTAGCCAGGGGCGCTGGTCGGACATATTTCTGATCGATTTTAACGGTTAAGGGGAGCAAAGTACGAAAAGTTGGGTTTGCGGAGGCGCGGCCGCAGGTGCGGGGGGTGTTTTAAGTCTCGGTCGAGCCCTTCTAGGGCGAGTTTTTGCTACGAAGCAGCCAAACTTCCCCTACAATCCCCCTCACTTCGTTCGGGCAGGAACTCGCCCTGGAAGGGCTCGACCAAGACAATGACGGCCTCCGGAAGCAATGCCTTTACCCCTCCTTTGCACCCGCGCCCGCGCCCCAAAAACAACTTAACGCCTGAATGACAACAATAAACGGAGAATTGCAAGGGTTTACGAGGACTTTTTACGACTTTTGCGGAAACCGACGAAGAACAAACATTAGACGTTACTATAAGGAGCGCGCCAAGATGCCTCCACTATCCCTCAGTTAGCCTTCACGCCACAACTATACAAATGAGGTTTTTCAGCCTATTTCAACAAAATTTAGCCATCGATCTGGGAACGGCCAACACGCTGATCATCCAGAACGATCAGGTAGTAGTCAATGAGCCCTCCATCGTTGCCATCAACCGGAAGACCGAGGAAACGATTGCCGTCGGCCGCCGCGCCATGCAGATGCACGAAAAAACGCACGACACCATCAAGACCGTGCGCCCGCTCAAGGACGGGGTAATTGCCGATTTCCGCGCAGCAGAGCACATGATAAAGGGGATGATTGAGATGATCGGCACTCGCCGCTCGTTCTTTACCCACCTCAAGATGGTGATCTGTATCCCCTCCGGCATTACGGAGGTAGAGAAACGCGCCGTTTTTGAATCCGCCGCTAGGGTAGACTCCAAGGAGACTTACCTGATCTATGAACCAATGGCCGCCGCCCTCGGTATCGGCCTAGACGTGGAAGAGCCCGTCGGGAACATGATCATTGATATAGGCGGCGGTACTACGGAGATTGCGGTCATCGCCCTATCGGGCATCGTCTGCGACCAATCAATCCGTACCGCCGGAGACGAATTCACGGAGAACATCGTGAGCTACATGAGGCGGCAACACAACATCCTGATCGGGGAGCGTACCGCCGAGAAAATAAAAATCGCCGTGGGTTCGGCATTGCCCGAACTCGACGACCCGCCGCCCCCCTTCGCCGTAAATGGCCGAGATTTGCTGAACGGCATCCCGCGCCAAATCACGGTAACCTATCAGGAAGTCTCGGAGGCACTAGACGAAAGCATCACCGCCATCGAGGAAGCCGTTATCCGCGCCCTAGAAACTACCCCGCCCGAACTGGCCTCAGACATCTACTCCACCGGCCTCTACCTCACCGGCGGCGGAGCACTGCTCCGTGGGTTAGACAAGCGCCTGAGCATGAAAACCCAGCTCCCCGTCCACGTAGCCGAAGACCCGCTAAGCGCCGTAGCGCGCGGAACGAGTAAGGCACTTAGCGATACGGATCGGTTCCGGGCTATTCTGGTGCCTAGTAGCTCTGTTAGTTAAGCAGGTTGCAAGTTGCAAGTTGCAGGTTGCAGGTTGCAGGTTTTGGGAAGGCTTGTAAAGAAAAATATTTCACCTCTGGTACCCGAGGGGCGTACAGCCCCCACATGAAAGCGGTATTACGTTTACATTTCAAAGTTTGTGTGTTGCCGCATAGCCCAGCCGCAACGTCCAACTTGCAACTTGCAACCTGAATGGAGCAGATTCTCCGCATATTCTACAACAACGGTAGCTTTTTCACCTTCATCGGCCTGCAACTGCTGTGCTTGTACCTTATCGTAAACTTCAACAGCCCGCAGAGTGCGATTGCTGTAGAGACGGCCTCCATCGTAACCGGAAGCGTTAAAAGCGGCGTGGGTACAGTAGAGGGCTACCTTAACTTGGAGGAAGAGAACGAAATTCAGCGGAGGGAAATCGCAGACTTACGGAGTCGCTTACCCGAAGCGGGGTATTCCACCGCTGTTGAAACCGACAGCATTGAAGACCCAACCTACACCCAACGGTTTATTCACCTTACCGCCAATGTCGTAAACCGCTCTCCCTACTCCCCAAACAACACACTCGTCATTGACCGAGGCACGAGCCAAGGCGTTGCCGAAGGCCAAGGCGTTATCGGTAGCCAAGGCTTGATCGGTATTGTAGACCTAGCCACAGAAAACTTTGCGCGAGTAATCTCTATCCTGCACCGATCTGCCAAGATCAGTGCGACCCTGCGCAACAATGCTTATGGTACGTTGGAGTGGGATGGGCAAGACCCTCGTAATATGACAATGACCGACATTGCGGACTACCTCGTGGTAGAAAAAGGAGACACTGTTTTTACTACAGGCTTCAGCAACGTTTTCCCTACTGGGCAAGTAATCGGGACCGTTGTAAGCAGCGAGACCCAAGCCGGAACAGGCCGCCAGAACCTAAAGGTGGCCCTGGTGAACGACCCCTTACACACCAACTACGCACTTGTTGTCCGGGACCTGTTCAAGGAAGAACTGGCCAAGCTAAAACCGCTGAACTAATGGGAGGAGTAGATACGGTAAGTAACATCATCAGGTTTTTTGTCCTGCTATTTTTGCAGGTATTCATCTTCCGGCAAATAAGCCTTGGTTGGGGAGGCGCGGCGTACGTTTTTGTGTTTGTTGGTCCGCTTTTCGTGGCGCTTTTGCCGCTACGAACACCGAAGCCGCTGGTCGTTATTTTCGCATTCTTTTTTGGTCTGGCTATTGATCTTTTTTATGAGACCCTTGGCGTACATGCCGCCGCCGCTACCTTCTGCGGGTACGTTCGGCAGTTTGTACTTGCTGTTTTAGAACCCAAGGATGGTTATAAGGTAAAGGCCAGCCCAGACGGGAAAGACCTTAGCCCTAGTTGGTGGCTGGCTTATTTGGCTTACCTGACGCTGGGTTACGTCGTTTTCTACTTCAGTATGGAAGCTTTTAGCCCGGTGTACTGGAAGCAGATCTCACTGAAGAGCTTGCTCACCACTCCGGCGTCATTGTTGGCTTGTGGGATACTGGTTGCGTTTTTCCGGCCTCGGGTGTAGCGTTCCCTGCCATCGTGTGTGTGTAACCGACTGCAAGTCTACTTGCCCCGTTACATTCGGTTGAGTTACTCAGTATTCAGCAATCAGGGTTTAGATGGCTGAATGCAACAGCGGTAGCCTGAATGCTGATTACTGACCGCTGATTGCTCTTTGATGATTTGATTGATCTATTGGAGAACCTGCAATCGGTTATGTACCCCCTCCCATCTTTCCCCATAAAATCTTACCCACGTTCATTACCTTTGGGATTCAACCAACAGATGCAAAGCCTACACAACACTAAAAGCTTAGATAAGCGCGGAGTCATCATCAGGATCATCTTCCTGTTGGTAGCGGCTTTATTGGTAGGAAAGGCGGCTCAGTTGCAGCTTTTTGATGCTGATTTTAAGGCACGCGCGGAGCGCGTGGGCTCCGGCAAAGTGAGTCTCTACCCCGCCCGAGGACTGATGCTGGACCGGACCGGCAAGCGCCTAACCGTAAACGAACCGGTGTACCAGATAGAAATGACGTACCGCGATTTTGCGAAACAGGCCGAGACCTTTGACACCTCTGCCTTTTGCGAGTTGCTGCGGATCACGCCAGAGTACTTTGCGGAAAGCATCCCCAAAACTTGGGGCCACAAATTCACGAAGCGCAAGCCGTTCATCTTCCTCCCCAACGTGCCGCCCCATCTATACGCCACCTTTCAGGAAAACCTGTTTCGGTTCCCGGGCTTCTCGGCCAGCCTGCGGAGTATGCGGGGCTACACCCACCGATCCGCCGCCCACGTACTGGGCTACATGAGTGAGGTAGACCAAAAAGCGATTGATAAGGGCGAAGGCCGCTACGTAACCGGAGACTACCACGGGCTCTCCGGCCTAGAGTACCAATACGAGAAAATGCTGCGAGGCGAAAAGGGCGAAAAATGGCTCTACCTAGACCGATTGGGACGAGACGTAGGCGCGGCCCAAGACGAAAACGAAGCCGTTGTTGGGTCTGACCTCATTACTACCATCGACCTCGACCTCCAAGCCTACGGAGAAAGCCTGATGGCGAATAAAATCGGTACCGTAATCGCGATTGAGCCCGCAACGGGAGAAATCCTTTCCATGATCTCAGCGCCTACCTATGACCCGAACGCGCTGCGCATCGGGCGGGCAAGAGGGCAGGCGTTTACGCAGCTGCAACGAGACAGCTTACAACCACTGCTCAACCGCGCCATCAACGGCAAATACGCTCCGGGGTCTCCCTTCAAAGCCTTGGTTTCTTTGGTTGGCCTACAAACGGGCACGTTGGTCCGTAACCGGGGTATGGCTTGCAAAGGCGGGTTTTACAGCGGCGGGAAAATGCTGCTGGGCTGCCACGGCCATCCTTACATCAGTAACGTAGAGCAAGCCCTCGCGCACAGCTGCAACAACTACTTCGTTACAGCCTGGTTGGAAAACCTGAACAGGTTTGGGGCCGAAAACCCGACTGAGGGGCTTAAGTCGTTCAACAATTACCTCTACCAATTCGGCCTTGGCCAAAAACTGGGTATTGACTTCCCTGGCGAAATCAAAGGCTTCATCCCCGATAGTGCTTTCCTGTACCGGCAGCACAGGAAAGAGGGCCGTTGGAAGGCCATCTGGAACAGGTCTTTGGCCATCGGGCAAGGAGAGTATGAGATGACGAGCTTACAGATCGTCAACTTCATCGCTGCAATTGCTAACCGAGGCTACTGGTATACGCCGCACTTGGTAAAGGGCGCTCGGGTAGGCAACGACCGCAAGAACCAGCACCTCAACCTGCAACGCCACGATATTGACATTGATCGGCAACACTTCGAGACCGTCGTGTCGGGCATGCGAAAAACGGTACTGAATGGTACGGCCCGCATTGCGCACATCCCCGGTATCGACATCTGCGGTAAAACAGGAACAGTGCAGAACCGAAAAGGTAAAGACCACTCCGTTTTCACGGCTTTTGCGCCAAAGGACAACCCCCAAATTGCCATCTTGGTATACATCGAGAACGGTGGTAACGGCGGCACCATCGCCGCGCCCATCGCGTCTTTGATGACCGAACGCTACCTCAACGGCGAGATCGCTAAGAACCGTAAATGGTTGGAGCAACGGATGATTGATACCGATATGACGAAGCGAGGAGAGACTTCTATTCGAGAGGTGAAGTAAACCGGAGGCAAGCTATACTTGACTCGGTCACCAGAGAGGTGAAATTTTGCCGAGGTGATCTGATGTTCTCGCGGCTACTTGCCTCATCATCTACAATAATGGGGAGATTTTGGAGATGCTTGTCATTCTAACTGGTCTTCTTCTATTAAAAAGGGTAAATAAATGATGACGGTAGTGCCACATGCTTTACCATTCAAGTACATGTCTTCGATTTCTAATTTCGCATCTACGTAGCCAATTTTACGCAAAAACTCTAGCCGCTCTTTGGTATTGACGGATGCGATGGAAAGGTGCTGAGTGTGGTTCTCTTTTGCCGTTTTTGCTGCGACCTCTCGGCCTCTTCCGTTGTCTACAACTACACATTTCACTCCTTGTTTACAGGTAATAAATGTAACGGTTAGTTTTCCCCTGTAGCTCAGTGAAGAGAGACCGTGCTGAATCGCGTTTTCTATAATCGGTTGGATCATCATGCTAGGAACGCTATCCGAACATTCGAGAAGCTCCGGAGCCACAATAAAGTGGTAATCAAACTGGTCCCTAAAGCGTAGCTTTTCCATCTCTAAGTAGTTTTTCAAGAACTTGAATTCTTGCTCCAGTTCAATTCCTGTACTGGCCGATGAGTTGGTAATCATTCTTAATAGATCTCCGAACTTGTTCAGGTAGCTATAGGCTTCAATTTTTTCAGATTTAAGAATGTAGTTCTGAATACCATTGAGGGCGTTGAATATGAAATGTGGGTTCATCTGAGACTTCAACACTTGTAATTTGACCTCCGCTATTTTTTTTTGCTGTCGGGCGTCGTTTATTTTTTTTCGTGCATAAACCCAGCCTAATACTGACAATAACATAGCCAACACCAGCAGGAAGCCGTTCACTATCTTGTTTCTTTTTGCCTTTTCAATACGTGTACGGTCTTTTTCGGCCTGCTCCAGTTTTTCTATTTCCCGGTCTTTACGGCTTATCTGCTGTTGTTTCTCTAGGTTTCTTAGTTTCTGTTTTATATCCTCTCCTACTTTTGCTTCGTAGAACTTATGGTAGTCTTTATATGCTGCCAAGGCGGCTAGATGGTCTTCTCCTCTTTCGTACAATCTGGCGGTAGCCTCCTTACAATAGCCAATCCCCATAAAAAAGCCTATCTCATTAGAGACCTTGCAAGCTTCGTCCAAATAGCGAGACGCGGGGGCGATGCGTTGGAGGCTGAAAAGGTTTTCAAACATTGCAAATGCCATCAATGCTCGGACGGCGGTACTCTCTTCTGTCGCCCAGCTCTTATATTCACCCAGCAGAGTAATTGCCTCGTCCTGTCTACCTAAATGATTAAGGCTAAAACAGATGTTGAGCACCCCATACATTTCTACAAATGGAAGCTTGTGTTCTTTACCTATCGCTAATGCCCTTTCGTTGTACTCGAGCAGTTTTTCAAAGTCTCCAATGTACGCGTACATAGCCCCAAGCCTGATGAAAGACTCTCCTTCCAAGCCCCGATCACCTAGAGCCCTCGCGATCGCTAAAGACTTCTCTAAGTGAGCCCTCGCACCTAAAGGAGCCTTGCCAAAAACAAATGGTTCCGCCAAATAAGCTTGGGCCCAACCCATCGTGATGGAATCTCCCGTATTGCGCGCGATCTCGTAAGCTTGCTGGCTCAACTCAGAGCCTTTTAAATAAGAACCTTCCTTGATATAAACACGAGCTACTCCGTTAAGTACTATAGCGGCCTTCACAGAGTCCCCTTTTTCAAGTATACGCTCACCAGCAAAAGCTGTGTAGAACAACAAGCTCTCCGAGTCTTCAAAAAGAGCAACCCAGTTTTTCCTTATTTCAAACCAACTGATAAAACGCCTCTCTACGGGGTCGCTCAGTAACAGAGGCATGAGTGACTCAACTACGGAATCACGGCTACTCTCCTTTGAAAGCCCACCAGGAAGTTGCCTAGACAAAGAGTCCATCAAGACTTGGTTTAAGCTAGTATGAGGAATAGTTACGCTTCCTTCTTTATCTGCGCTTGGCTCTATTTCGGGTGCGCACCCACCAAACAGTAGCAGTACGATACCAGCTAAAAAGCAAATTCTAAAAAATGAAAAACGCGCAATCCTAATATTGCTTTTGTGTGGTAAACGGTTATCCATAAGTAATTACAAGAAATATTTAAGACGGATGTAAAGTGAGCATCATTACACCAGTAAAGCTACTCCAAAAAAAAAGAAAATGCTCATCTATGAATTGAAACGCTACATAGGTGAACTTAAAATCGAATTTTTCAGGGCGCGGCCGCAGGTGCCGAGTGGGTTCAGTACATTGGTCTAAGTACTCAAAAACTTACTTTGTATCCTGCGTGCGCGCCACCTATTGGTATTTCCTAAAAAACAGCCCACCCGATTCTGAAGAAACGAGTGGGCTAATCATTGTCAAGTACTATCCGGCCCAGCGCCTAAAGAGAACTAAGCTGATTACACTGTACTAGTGGGCTAGGCAGTTACCTTATGGTTTCTTAACCTCTGCACGCTTAAAATCACCAGCTCGCAGGATGATCATCTTGTCTACGTCGATGTATTTGGCCATTGCTTTATTGATCAACTCCGGCGTCAGTGCCAGCATCTTATCTTCCAGCTCTTTAGACCATTCCATGGTACGCTTGAGGAAGATGTTGTTGCTCAGGCGGCTAGCCATCGAGCGGTCTTGGGCGCGGTTCATGGCTTGGCTTTGGGTCCAGCCAGACTTGGCTGCATCCAGCTCTTCGGCAGTAAAGCCTTCGTTACGAACCTTGTCGATCTCCTCGCGGAAGGCTTTCTCTAGGGCTTCGCGATTTTCAGGATTGTAGATGGCGTAGGCCATGAAAGACCCCGTTTTGTCTATCGCGCCTGCGTTGAGGTTAGAGCCTACTCCGTAGCTCAGGCCATCTTTCTGGCGTATGCGCGTTGCGAGGCGGCTGTTCAGGAAACCACCACCGAGCATGAAATTGCCCATCACTAAGGCTGGGTAATCTGGGTGGTCTTGCCCGATGGGAAGTGTTTGGGTAGCGACGAACCAAGCGTTGGCCTTGTCGGGGGTTTCAATCTTCACCGTTTCAGGTTTCACGGCTTTGTAGCGGCGCGCAATGCGCGCATAGTCGGTTGGGCTTTTCCAGTCGGCAAAACCGGCCGTTAGGGCTTCTTTTACTGCCTCGGCGTCCATGTCTCCGCTGGCGCCGAAGGTGATGTTGCTGCCGCCGTAAAAGTCTTTATAGAACTTCCGGACATCCTCGATGGTGACAGCGTTGATGCGTTCTACTTCTTCGTCGAAGTCGGTCGTGTAGTAAGGGTGGTCTTTAGGGAAACTGTTGGTCATTTTCCCCATCTGGTTGAACACGATGGCGCGGGGGTCTGAGCGAGATTGTTCGATGAAAGCCAGTTGCTCTTTCTTCATTTTTTCCAGTTCTTCTTCCGGGAAGGTTGGGTTGCGCAGGATGCGGCTTACCAGTTCGATCACTTTAGGAAGGTTGTCGCGCTCTGCCTCAATGCTCACGTAAGCATTGTTGACGCCGCCGCCCACGTATACACGGGCTTTCAACTCATCGAAAGCATCCTGAATTGCTTGGCGGTCCATGCCGTCGGCCCCCATCATGAGCATCCGCCCGGTTAGGCTGGCTGCGGCTGCTCGGCCACGGAGTTCTTCCAGGTTGCCAAACCGAGCACTCATATTGGCCTGAACGCTGTTGCCTCTTGTTTCCTTAGGGAGCAGGCTGAAAGAGATGTTCTCTTTCTTGCCCAACTTACCATTGAGCGTCCGGCCGTCGATGTTGTCGTAGCTGGGGTCAAACTCTTCGCCTTCCGCGATGGCTTCGCGGCCTTCGTAGCCGTCGAGGACAATAGAGAGGTCTTTCACCTCTGGGATGTCGGCGCGGTCGGGTTCATCCGTTGGCCAGAAGCGGCCGGTAGTGCGGTTGCTTTGCTTGAAGTAAGTCTTGGCTACCCGAAGCACGTCTTCTGGCGTAACCTGTTCTACGCGGTCGCGGTAGATGTAGCCTAGCCGCCAGTCACCTTGGGCGATGTACGCACTAAGTTGCAGACCTACCCGGTTGGTGTTGCGTTGGGCGAGTTCAAAGTTTTTCAGGATGCCGTCTTTAGCACGCTTCACCTCTTCTTCGGTTGGCACTTCGGTTTTCACCTTCTCCATCGCTTCTTGGAAGGCTTTTTCAACGGCCATGAGGTCGTTTTCCTTTAAGACGTTGTAGTTGAACATCGCGAAGCTCGGCTCGGCCAGGGCGGGGGCGAAGCCCCAGATGTAACTGGCGTCGTTATTCTCCACCAGGGCTTTGTAGATGCGGCCGCTTGGCTCGTCGGTAAGGACGTTCATCAGTACCGCGATGGCGGGGTAATCTGCGTGTGGGCCAGCGGGAATGTGGTAGGCGGCTTGGCCTACCTGCACGTCTCCCTTGCGGCGCAGCTCTGCGAAGCGCTCACCGTCTTGTACGGGCTCACGGGTATAGGTGTTGTACAGCTTGCGCTCCGGCTTCGGTATTTTTCCGAATTTCTCGTTGATGAGCGTTAGCGTTTTCTCTGGGTCAATTTTGCCTGCTACTACGAGCACGGCGTTGTCTGGTTGGTAGTACTTGCGGTAGAAGCCTTGTAGGCGCTCAATCGGTACGTTTTCTAAATCGGCCTTGGAGCCGATCGTAGATTTGCCATAGTTGTGCCAGAGGTAAGAGGTACTGAGTACGCGCTCCATGAGTACGCCGCCGGGGTCGTTCTCTCCGGATTCAAACTCGTTGCGCACAACGGTCATCTCACTGTCGAGGTCTTTCTTAGCGATGAAAGAGTTGACCATCCGGTCGGCTTCCATATCGAGGGCCCATTCGAGGTTTTCGTCGCTAGCGGAGAAGGTTTCGTAGTAGTTGGTCCGGTCATACCAAGTGGTTCCGTTGGGGCGGGCGCCGTGCTCAGTGAGCTCGGCGGGGATGTCTGGGTGGTCGGGCGTGCCTTTGAAGACGAGGTGCTCTAGGAGGTGGGCCATGCCCGTTTCTCCGTAGGCCTCGTGGCGAGAACCCACCTTATAGGTTACATTGACGGTGATGTTGGGGACGGAGTTGTCGGGGAAGAGTAGCACCTTGAGGCCGTTCTCCAGCTTGTATTCGGTGATGCCCTCTACGGAGGTGATTTTTTCAGGTGCCTTTTGGGCGGTAAGTAATGGGGTGAAGGCGCAAAGGGCCAAGGTCAGGGCCAGCGCGGAAAGTATTCGTAATCTCATATATGAATTGGTTAACGGATTTACATAATAGCGTACAAGCTACCAAACGCCCAGACATAAAGCAGGCGTATATCGACTAAAGACGATAACTTTTGGATGAAGGTTGCAAAAAAAGGCAAGTGAATGGGTGTTGTAAAAAAGCGATCAGCAGGCAGCATTCAGAGCCGTTTTGCCTGAATGCTGTCCGCTGATCGCTAAAAATCTTGTCAAATACTGCCAAACATGGTCGTCCTAATCAAAAATTAGGGATGACTCATGTTATAGTCAGTTGTGTTCACTACCAGGAGTGAGCATTACTCGCAAGTAGGAAATTTACTTCGCCATGGCAGACTTTACCATACCGATGATGGCCATCAGCACACCACCACCAACACCGCCACTGGCGAGGTTGCTCACGATGTTTGCAACGTCCATGGCACCTTCGCCATCACCCGTAGCGCCAGCTGCGCCGAGGCCCAGCATACCAAGAATAGTGCCGCCAATACCGCCACCGGCAATACCCGCAACGGAGTTCCAGAGGGTGCCGAGGGAGGAGTTCTTCATAAGTGCTCCCGCGATGTTGCCGCCTACGGCGCCACTCACCAAAGAAATAATAGTACCAATCATCTTGATTCTTTTTTAGTTAAACAATGCTTCAAGGTACAATTATTTGGGTAAACGCCTAATTTATCGCCACAAAGTTCCGTAAAAGCCTATTCAATTGACAATAAGTATTGTAAACAAGATAGCAAACCGAGGCGACGGCGTACTCATCAAAAGACAACTACTGGCTAGAATTACTCCTACTTATCCGTAGATTGTGCCACACGCTAAAGCGCGGCAGCTTATCGAGCTATCCGCTACAAACTTACCCAAATGGCCGAACAGTTAGGTTTCCTCACCCTCCTCCCGCCCCTCGTGGCGATTCTCCTTGCCATCGCGACGCGACAGGTGTTCATTTCGCTCATCGTCGGCATTTTCATTGGCTACGTCATCATGGCGGGGGGCAATGTGTGGCTTGGTTTTCTGGACACGATGCAGGGGCTGGTGGATGTATTTGCCGACGCGGGCAATACGCGCACCATCATGTTTTGTGCGCTGGTTGGCGCGCTGATCGTGTTCATGCAGCGCTCGGGCGGGGTGGCGGGCTTCATCGCTTTTGTGGAGCGGAAACTCAGGAAATACGAAGACCGGCAAGACGGCTCTGGCCGAGTAGTCGTCCAGTTACTGGCTTGGCTAACGGGCGCGTTGATCTTCGTGGAAAGCTCCATCAGTGTCCTCACCGTGGGCACACTCTACCGGCCAATCTTCGATAAAATGGGCATCAGCCGAGAAAAACTGGCGTACATCGCCGATTCAAGTTCGGCGCCCAGTTCTATCCTCATTCCCTTCAATGGCTGGGGAGCGTTCATCATGACGCTGCTGGCCAACGAGGGCTTCGGTGATCCCTTCGGGACGATGATCGGTGCGTTGGGCTACAATTTTTACGCCATCTTGGCCTTGCTGCTCGTACCGGCGGTCATTCTCCTTAAGCGTGATTTCGGACCGATGAAAAAGGCAGAAATTCGGGCGCAAGGCGGCCAAGCACTGAGCGAGGGTTCAACGCCGGTAGTCGACACCGAGCTGACCGACATTGCGGCCAAAGAAGGCATCACGCCCAACCTCTGGAACATGGTACTCCCCATCGTGGTGATGGTACTGGCGATGCCGCTGATGCTGGCCTACACCGGTTGGGGAGGCGCGCGGGAGGTCTTGGGCGCGGACGCAGGTGCGGGGGAGGTTTTCATGCTCGCTATCGGCAAAGGCTCCGGTTCTACTTCGGTATTGGTCGCTGTCACGCTCTCGATTCTGGTCAGTATGGCGTTCTACAAAGCGCAGGGCATCTTCGGCATCCGCGAGAGCGTAGACTTGGTCCTGAAGGGCATCGCTGGCCTCATCCCGCTGGCTTTGCTCATGTTGTTGGCCTTCGCCATCGGCTCCCTCTGTAAACAGCTAGAGACCGGCATCTACGTCGCCGACGTAGCGAAGGGCTTCCTCTCCCCCGCCCTAGTTCCGTTTCTGGTCTTCGTTGTTACCTGTTTCATCGCCTTCAGTACGGGCTCTAGCTGGGGTACCTTCGCCATCATGATCCCCATCGCCGTACCGATGGCGACGCAGATGGACGCCAACGTACTCATGGCCATCGCCGCCGCCCTAGGCGGCGGGGTATTCGGAGACCACTGCTCCCCCATCTCAGACACCACCATCCTCTCCAGTATGGCTTCCGCTACCGACCACGTAGACCACGTGAAAACACAGCTCCCCTACGCCGGCATCGCTGGCGGGCTGGCGGGGCTGATTTATTTGGTGTTGGGGTTGGTATAGGCGTTATTAGCGTTATTGTTTCAAAAACAACACCTTGAAAATCAAAAATCAAGTTTTTGATTTTCAAGGTCAATTTTCAGTAAAAACCTGAACTATGCCTAAATATGCGTTATTCACCTTGAAAATTAAAAATGTACAATGCCCTGTACTTCCCTCGATCTGCCGAGCAACAACTCTTGAAAATAATCGAAAGGATGCCTGCTGCGGTTGTAGTTGGGCCACGCCAAATAGGGAAAACAAGTTTAACGAAAACTATCAGAAATCAAGTAGGTAAGAAATCCATCTATCTGGACCTAGAGCGCCCTGATGATCTACAAGCCCTAAACCAACTCGAAGTTTTTGCCGAGAACAACCTAGACAAATTAATCATTCTTGATGAGATTCAGCGCCATCCAAAGCTATTTCCTGAGCTGCGGTCCATTATTGACCGAAACCGGTTTCCGGGCCGCTTTATTCTTCTTGGTTCTGCTTCTCCCAGTTTGATCAGAGATTCTTCTGAGTCGTTGGCTGGAAGGATATCTATTCTTGAACTGACAGGTTTAAAGCTTGATGAAGTTTCTCCAGAGTTTGACTTCCGAACACATTGGTTGAGAGGAGGCTTCCCCGAGTCCCTACTCGCTAACGATATCGAAGCCAGCGACGAATGGAGAAGTGATTTTATCAGGACTTACGTAGAACGTGATCTACCAGAACTAGGCCTTAAGGCAAATCCAGTCGTTATTCAAAGGCTATGGACAATGTTAGCACACCTAAACGGTCAAACACTCAACCAAACAAAGCTGGCTAATTCCTTGGGAATGTCACCTCCTACATTAAAGACATATATCAACTTCATGGAGCAAGCATATTTGGTTAGACAACTTCCTCCGTACTTTGCTAATGTTGGAAAGCGCTTAGTCAAATCTCCAAAAGTGTACCTTAGGGATACGGGTATTGGGCACACTCTCTTAGGCATACAAAACCAAAGAAACTTATTAAGCCATCCCAACATCGGAGCGAGTTGGGAAAACTATGTAATCGAACAACTCTTTGCCATCAAACCAAGGTGGGCAGAGCTATACTTCTACCGCACACAGGCGGGGGCAGAGCTAGACTTAGTTATTACCCGAGGTGGTATCCCCAAAAGATCGGTAGAAATTAAATTTTCTGTAAATCCAGTGCTAACCAAAGGGTACTACACCGCAAACGATGATTTAAAAATTGACAAGCGATTCGTAGTATCACCGGGGGAAAGGTCAATAACGATGAAGAACGGAGTCAAACTCGTATCGCCCAACGATTTACATTCAATATTCGAGTAACTTTTTGTTACCCATTCATCATCCCATAAACCCACCACAAAACCTTAGGTACCAGCCCACTAGTAAGAAAAGCCGCAGCCCCCTTTCGCGCACTTGTTTGCAGATTTCAAATTATGCAATTTTGGTAGTTTAAAGTATGTAATTTTGGTAGTTTGACTTACCGTTACTTACTTTTACCCATCAGTACGGCCGTTCCTATAATGATCATATACCCCTAAAACCGCCAAATCCCCTGCATACCAACCTCCGTCCGCCGGGAGCCGCCAGTAGCTTCTAGGCCATTATCGAAGACAGTTCCATCAGTGAAAAAGGTTTGCGCAATGCGAGCCTCAACAGTAAGGTTTCTGATGCCTTTATAGCGCATCAAGAAGAAAGCGCGGGTACCCCGGTTGTAGTACGGCAAAACGCGGGCGTTGTAGAGCAGCCCGTTTTCGTACTGGTAAAACCGAACGTTGAAGCCGTCGGTATCGAACACCGCCATACGGGTACTGAAACTGAAAGCCCCACGCGGGCGGTAATGCAGGTCTTGGTAAACCATGAAGCCCGTTTCCCTGCCGTTCAGTTCGTCTTCCGTAAAGCCCGCATCAAAGCGGCTGCGCCACTCCAAGAAAGGGTTGATTTTATAACCGAAGTGGAGCCGTGCCTGGAAGCGCGTCCGAGGCACAACGGGGTCGAGATTGGTGAAGACAGACTCGTCGCCGTCGGTGCCGAACCCTTTGGTTTCGGAGCGGAGTTCGAGGTAAGTCTCCAGTTTGCGCTTCTGCCAATAGGTGAGGCGGAAGCGGTATTCGTGGCCTTCGCTCGGCCCGTCGATGTTGAAGCGGAGGTAGGGGAACCGAAAGACGTCGTAGTAGGCATTGACACGCCAGTGCTTGCCGGGGCGCAGCTCGATGCCCATATAGATGCCGTTTTCGTTGCGCGCGCCGTTGGTTTCGCCGAAGGGACGGGCGTTGAGGGCTTGGTAGTCTACGCCGTAGTTGCGGTAAACGAGGGATAGGTCTACGAAGCGGTCTAGGCCGAGCATCAGGCCGTGGAGTTGGGCAATACCGCCGTTGTTGGAGGCCGCCACCTCGCCGAAGAAGGTGAAGTTGCGGTAGCGGTAGCGGTAGTCTAGGCTGGCGTTCATCAGGTCTGTTCCTTGGAAATAGAACCGGTTGAAGGCTTGGTCTTGGAGGTCTAGCGGCCGGCTCAGGTTGGTGCCTAGCGCGTTGAGGCCAAGTTGAAACCGTTGGTTGGCGCGGTAGCGGAGGCTACCGCCATAGTTGATCTCCGTGACGGCGTTGCGGTCTTCCACTTCGCCGGGCGTTCGGTTCAGGCCAGAGAGGTTCAGGCTCGTGATGCCGATGTCGGCCAGGTCAATATCCAGCGTATCGGAGAGGGAGATCACGTTAGCGGTTCGGCCTTTTCGGCTGCCGAAGGCGGTGAACTCAAACTTGTCTCCAAACGCCAGCGTCGTCCCAACGCCGCGCATAAAGCTGGCTTCGTTTACGCTTGTGTAGGGCCTGATGACGGGGCCGCCGCGCGCAACGTTTGTCGTCTGGCTACTTTTCCCGAAACCAAAACCGGTATAAAGGATCAGCCCTTGCCCAAAACTGACCGCGAAGTCTCCCAACGCGACGGCCTTCACGGTTCGGTTCACGTTGCCGAGGTAGAAATGGGCGCTGTAAAAATCAAAACCACGCTTGCTGTTGGGGCCGGTAAAGAAGGCCTCGCCGGGGTCTTTTTCGGCGGTGATGCCGAAGCTCAGTTTGTTGGAGTACCGCTGCCGAAAACGGGTGTAAAGCCGGTCTGGGCTACCGAAGTAATAGTTGGTGGCGTCTTCCGGCCCGATCTCGTACCCACGGGCGCGTTCTAGGCGGCGTTGCCAACGAACGTACAGTTCGCGGTCGCCTTCCGTAAGCATTCTGTTGAGCGGAATTTTAGCATCGTCCAAGTCTCCTCCTACACGGACAAAATTGGCCAAACGGCGGACGCTTTCTAGGTCCATACCGGGAATCACCTGCAACTCATAGACGCTCAGCAAGCTGCCCATTCGCTCGCGGTAATCGAGTAACTGCCCGATCTGGATGGGATTCAGGAGTAGGGTTGCTTCCAGCTCTTCGTAGGTGGCTTTATTGAGGTTCAGTGGCCGGCGGCGGTAAGTTTCCAGTAGGTCAAAAGCGGCGTTGAAGGTAAACTCGTCCGTATCGTCTTCGGAGTTGGCGAGTACGTCTTCGATGAGCTGTTGCTGAAACTCATCCTCTTCGCCAATGCTGGGCGGCAGGGTATCCTTTTGGGCGGTTAACGAGATGCTGAGTAAGGCAGCCAAGAGCAAGGTCATCAGGCGCGGCCGCAGGTGCAGTGGAGGTTGGAAGAGCATGGGGTAAAGGTAAAAACTAGAGAACTAGTGGTTCGCCAAGTTTGAAATCAGCACCAAAAAGGTCTGCTCGTCCGGACGCCCGCAGATCCCTTGCACTTATTCGCTGCTTCGCAGCTCGGGGCAAGGGACGCTACGGGGTCCTTACCATCCTCGTAGCAGGACCCCGTAGCGTCCAGTGAATCCTGAAGCGAAGCGCAAGGATTTACTGGACCTGCG
>CALEDI010000119.1 GCA_937949535.1 uncultured Lewinella sp.
TACTTCGAGACCGGAACACGGAAGATGATGTTCTACGGCTTCCTTGCCCTTAGTCTTGTGGCTTTTGGCGGTTGGGTATTGCTGCCGCTGAGTCGTTACTTCCGCCTCGGCGATGTGATCAGCCACGAAAAGGCTGCCGACATGATCGGCTCCCACTTCACGAACGTGAAGGACAAACTGCTGAACGTTCTTCAACTCCGTCGTCAAGCAAGTGCTGGCGGAGATACTAGTTTGGTGTTGGCCTCTATAGACCAGAAGGCCTCCGAAATCAGCCCTGTTCCTTTCCGTTCTGCCATCGACTTGGGCAAGAATCGCCAGTACCTCAAATATGCCCTACCTCCACTGCTCTTACTCATCGTAATTCTTTTTGCCGCGCCGAGCTTGATTACCGACGGAACCAACCGCCTAATTCGGAACAACGAAAAATTTGTCCCTCCAGCACCCTTCGCCTTCGTACTTGATAAGCCCGATGATTTGGAAGTGATCCAATACGGAGACTTTCCCCTTTCCGTAAAGGTAGAAGGAGACGTATTGCCCGCCGAAGCCTACATCGAAGTAGACGGCTACCGCTACCGCCTACAAAAAGAAAACGCGAACACCTTTAGCTACCAGTTCAGCAATGTTCAGGAAGATACCGAATTTAAACTCTCTACCGCTGAGGTAGAAAGCGATGATTTCACCCTATCCGTATTGCCCAAACCAAACATCGCTGCCTTTACCGTAGCACTCGACTACCCCAACTACCTCGGCCGTCGAGATGAACAATTGGCCAACATCGGAGACCTCACCGTTCCCGCTGGTACCCGTATGAAATGGTCGTTCGATACCGAAAACACAGACCGGATCGACCTGCGCTTCAACAGCGAAAACGAAATGATCGACCTGCGCCGCGATGGCTCCGATCTCTACAGCTTCGAGAAACGCGCTCTCAAAAACGACCGCTACTCCCTCTACATCGGAAACGACCGGCTACCCTTAGCAGACTCAATGAGCTACAGCCTCGCCGTCATCCCCGATCTCTACCCCCAAATCTCTGTCGAAAGCTTTCAAGATAGTACGGATGAGCAACTGCTCTTCTTCGTCGGCGAAGCCTCCGATGACCACGGCGTCAATAAAGTAGACTTCGTCTACATCCTCAAAGACGGCGAAACCGGCCGCGAAGCCGACCCCCAGCGCGTAGGCATCAGCGGCCCCGCTGGCAAGCAAACCCGCTACGATTACGTCTGGGACCTAACCACCGATGTAGAACTCAAGCCCGGAGACGAACTCACCTACTTCTTCGAAGTCTACGACAACGACGGCGTCAACGGAGCAAAAACAGCCCGCACCGGCATAATGGCCTTCCGCAGCCCCAGCGAAGAAGAACTAAAAGAGCAAGCCGACCAGAACGACAGCAAAGTAAAGGAGGAACTGAAAAAAGCCCTCGATGCTACCAAGAAACTCCAAGAAGACACCAAGGAACTCCGCGAGAAAATGCTCCAGGAAAAGGAGATGGACTGGAAAATGAAAAAAGAGCTGGAAAAACTCCAGGAACGCCAGCAAGATGTCCAAAAGCAGATCAACGAAGCCCAAAAGGCCTTCGAAGAAAACATGGAACAAGACCAAAGCCAAGACGAGCAAATCCTAGAAAAGCAGGAAAAGCTTCAGGAAATGTTCGAAGAGTCCCTAAATCAGGAAATGCAAGACTTGATGAAGGAGATCCAAGAACTCATGGAAGAACTCAATAAAGAGGAGGCCCTAGAGAAAATGGAGGAAATGGAACTCAATGATGAAGAAACAGAAGCTGAGCTAGACCGTATGCTCGAACTCTTCAAGCAACTTGAAGTAGAGAAGGAGATGCAGGAGCAGCTCGAGAAGCTTGAAGAACTCGCCAAAGAACAGGAAGAACTTGCGGAAGAAACCGAAAAAGGGGAAACGCCTAAGGAAGAACTCCAGGAAAAGCAAGAAGAGATCAAGGAAGAGTTCGAGAAGCTCGAAGAGGAAATGGAGGAGACCGAGAAGAAAAACGAAGAACTCGAAAAGCCCATGGACATGCCCGAAGACGATGAGCAACAAGAAGCCATCAAAGAGGACATGGAAGACGCTCAAGAAAAAATGGAAGAGCAAGAAAACTCCGATGCTGCCCAAAAGCAAAAAGACGCCAGCAAAAAAATGCAAGAAATGGCCGATTCTATGGGAGCCGCCATGCAGAGCATGCAAGAAGAAGGTGCGGAGGAAGATATGCAGGCCATTCGTCAGTTGTTGGAAAACATCGTTGACCTTAGCTTCGACCAGGAAGACGTCATGGACCAACTCGGCATCACCACCGTCAATACGCCCCGCTACGTGGAACTCGTACAAGACCAGTTCCAGATCAACAATGATTTTGAACTCGTCCGTGATTCCCTCAACGCACTAGCCAAACGAAACTTCCAGATCGAAACCTTCATCACTGAAAAAGTGACCGAGATCAAAGGCAACATGAAAGAAACCGTTGCCCAGCTCGAAGAACGCCGTACTTCTCAAGCTGCCAACGTACAACAAAAAGCCATGACCGGCCTCAACGATTTGGCCCTAATGCTCAGCGAAAGCATGGCCAACATGCAACAGCAAATGGCTGGCTCAATGCCCGGAGACCAACAGTGCGAAAGCCCAGGCGAAGGAAAAGGAAACAAGCCCGGAAAACCAAGCTCTAACCCCGGAGATGGTTCCGATGGGCAACGAAGCCTAAACGACGCCGTAGAAGGAATGAAGAAAGGCTTGGAAAAAGGTAATAAAGGAAAAGGCTCCGCAGAAGAGTTTGCGAAAATGGCCCAAAAACAAGCCGCTCTCCGCCGAGCACTAGAAGCAAAACGGGACGCAAAGCAGCAAGGAGGTGAAGGGACCGACCCCGAACTTCAAGAGCTCATCGATGAAATGAATAAGGCCGAAGAAGACATGGTCAATAAGCGCCTAACCAACGAGCTCATCAAACGCCAGCAAGAAATCCTCAGCAAAATGCTCGACCACGAAAAAGCCGAGCGCCAGCAAGAAATGGACGAAAAACGGAAGTCCGAAACCGCAAAGCAGAGACGAAAAGAACTCCCCGCTAGCGTCGAAGAATACATCAAAAAACGCAAGTCGGAAATCGAAATGTTTAAGCGTGTTACGCCAGAACTGAACCCCTACTTCCAAGGCCTAGTTGATGAATACTTCCGCTCATTAAGAGGAAATTAAGCAAATCGGATATCGGAATTTTTATTTCTGCGCAACGAACATTATTATTGCTACAACGTATACATGTCGTAGTCTTTATTAAAATGCCTGATTTAGGACTGCTATCTTTGTGTAAACCAAGTCATTACAACCTTAATTCTAGGTTATAATGCTCTTTGATTAAAGTCTTCCCTCCTTTGTCAATTGTCAGAACTCAAATAGCTCACACGTTTATGCTTCAGCTCGCTTCCGATCCTAGCAACATTACCAAGGTGGAAGGTTACGTCAACAAAATTGCTGACCGCTACCAACTCGACCAAGAAAAGCACGCCAACCTGCTGATTAGCCTGACGGAAGCCGTCAACAACGCCATCATCCACGGCAACAAACAAGACCGGACAAAGACTGTCAGCATAAAGCTAGCCCAAACTAGCAACGGCTTGGCTATTCGTGTTTCAGACCAAGGCCGAGGCTTTTGTTATGAAGACCTCCCCGACCCTACTTCCCCCGAACGCCTTTGCGAATGCGGAGGGCGCGGCGTCTTCCTGATGAACCAACTCTGCGATAAGCTTCGCTACATCAACGGAGGTACTACCGTTGAAATGCAGTTTCGCCTAAAGTGATCAACACTGAAATTTTGTTCCACACCGAAGCAGGCGGTTCGCCCCCTGCTAAAACCTCGTGGCCGAGTCTAATTACTTGGATACAAACCGTAATTGAGGAACGCAACGGAAAGCCCGGAGCCATCAACTACATTTTCTGCGGAGACGAATACCTCCACCAGATGAACGTCGAGTACCTCAACCATGATACCCTGACGGACATCATTACTTTCCCCTACAGTGCCTTCCCCATCGTATCGGGCGATATGTTCATCTCCACCGAGCGGGTGGCCGATAACGCACAAGATCTCAAGACCAACTTCAACGACGAACTCCACCGGGTAATCATTCACGGTATCCTGCACCTCTGCGGGCAAGGAGATAAAACCGAGGAACAGGCGAGCGAAATGCGAAAGCTTGAAGAGTGGGCACTCTGTTTGCGCCCTGTGGAACTTCGATAACAAGGAAATCCACAGTTTTCAAAAAGGACCCTGAACCTGCGTCCGCGCCAGAACATCTATATTTTTTGCGGCGCGCACGCAGGTGCAATGAAACGGTAGAGGGGCTGTGCTCTGAACACCGTACTTCGGCTATTGTGCTGGTTCCAATCGTAAATCCCGAAACCCTTAACCTCCACTTATCCGTCTCTTTTCCACATCTTTGTGTAATTTATAAGCAAATACCCCGTTCGAACGGTTTAAGTGAAAATCCCCCATGAAAGTTCTAAAATTCGGCGGCTCGTCCGTCGCCAAGCCGGAACGCATTTTCGGCATCGTTGATATCCTCAAAGAATACTATGCCGCCGGAGACCACTTCACCGTAGTATTCTCCGCCTTCGGCGGAGTAACCGATAGCCTCATCGAAATGAGCCGCTTAGCGGCTGCCGGAGATGACCACTACGGAGAGGCCTTCCAGGCCTTCGCCGATCGGCACCAAGAAGCCATCACCGAACTCCTCCCCGCCGGAGACCTCCGCAACGAAACCGCAGCCCAGATGCGGAAATCACACGACGTACTCAAAAACCTCCTCTACGGAATCTTCCTCGTTCGCGAAGCGAGTACCCGCACGATGGATTACGTCCTCAGCTTCGGGGAACGTTCTTCGGCTTACATCATCTCCAAAACCCTCCAGCACGCTGGCGTCCCCGCAGAGTACCTCGATGCGCGCAAAATCCTGCGAACGGATAAAGCCTTTGGTGCGGCTAAGGTAGATTTTGATAAATCTTACGAAAAAATAAGAGCGTATTACGCAGAAAACACTAAGGTTCAGGTGGTTACAGGCTTCATCGCATCTGCTAAAGGCGGCCTGACCACAACCCTCGGGCGCGGCGGATCAGACTACACTGCTTCCCTCATCGCAGCGGGCCTCAAGGCCGACGCCATCGAGATCTGGACAGACGTGAGCGGCGTACTCACCGCTGATCCACGGCGAGTAAAGAAAGCCTTCACCATCCCGAAGCTCACTTATGCTGAAGCAATGGAGATGTCTCACTTTGGCGCAAAGGTGATTTATCCTCCAACCCTGATGCCTGCGTTGCATAGCCGCATCCCGCTTTATATTAAAAATACTTTTGATCCGTCGTTCCCCGGCACAAAGGTGAGCGAAGACAGTTCTAAAGACGATGAAACGGCCGTGAGGGGCATCAGCTCCATCAACAATGTTGCCTTGCTTACGCTTTCAGGCTCTGGCCTCTTTGGTGTACCGGGCATCAGTGCGCGCCTCTTCGGTGCCCTGGCCCAGAAGAGCGTCAATATCATCCTCATTACCCAGGGTTCTAGTGAGCATGCGATCAGCTTCGCGGTGCAGCCCGCAGATTCCGAGTTGGCGAAAGAGGCGGTAGAAAAAGCCTTCGAGTACGAAATTGACCGAGGCGTAGTGAACCCGATCAAGATGGAACGCGACCTCAGCGTAGTCGCCATCATCGGTGAAAACATGCGCTACCAGCCGGGCGTATCTGGCCGCCTCTTCCAGGCCCTCGGAAAAAATGGCATCAACGCCGTAGCCATCGCACAAGGCTCAAGCGAGCTGAACGTCTCCGTCGTCATCCCAAAAGAAGACGAGAACAAAGCGCTCAACGCCCTACACGAAGCCTTCTTCCTCTCCGACTACAAAACCCTCCACCTCTTCGTAGTTGGAGTTGGCCTCATTGGTGGTACGCTGCTTCAGCAAATCAGAGAACAAAACGAATACCTCCGTACTAAGCTTGGTATGGAAGTTAAGGTGGTCGGTATGGCCAATTCTCGCAAAATGATCTTCGACGAAGAAGGCCTCGAACTCAATACCGATTGGAAAGACAAACTGATGGCCAACGGAGACGATGCCGACCTCGCCGTATTCATCGGCCGGATGCGCAACCTCAACCTCAGCAATAGCATCTTCGTAGACAACACCGCCAACGACAAAATCGCAGGCTACTACGCTGGCATACTAGATGAGAGCATCAGCATCTCTACTCCAAACAAAGTCGCCAATTCCAGCAGCTATCTCCAGTACCAGCGACTGAAATCCATCGCCGATAAACGCGGGGTACAGTTCCGTTACGAAACCAACGTAGGGGCAGGCTTGCCGATCATCTCTACCCTACAAGACCTGCTAGACAGCGGAGACCAGATCCGTAAGATCGAAGGCGTTCTCAGCGGATCACTCAGTTTCATCTTCAACAACTTCGACGGCACACGGCCTTTCCACGAGATCGTCCGGGAAGCAAAAGACAAAGGCTTCACCGAGCCCGATCCGCGCATCGACCTGTCGGGCAAAGACGTTGGTCGCAAGATCCTCATCCTCGCCCGCGAGACCGGTATCCCGATGGAGACCGAACACATCGAGCTAAAAGGCTTCCTACCCAAGGGCGCAATGGAAGCTGCGTCTGTAGACGACTTCTTCGCCGTGATCGAAAAGAACGCCGACTACTTCACCAAGCTCTACGCCGACGCTGCCAAGGATGGCAAAGTCCTCCGCATGATCGCGACGCTTGAAGGCGAAAAGGCCAGCGTTGGCATCCAGGCCGTTGGGCCAGAAAACCCTTTCCACGGCCTGAGCGGAAGCGATAATATGGTTGTCTTCACCACCGACCGTTACAACGAACGCCCACTCGTTGTCCGTGGCCCTGGTGCCGGAGCAGAAGTAACTGCTGCTGGCGTCTTCGCCGAGATCATCAAAATCGGTAAATTTCTGAGCTAATGAGTAAGCACAAAGAAGTACGTGTATTCGCCCCCGCTACCGTTGCCAACGTTGCCGTTGGTTACGACATCTTGGGCTTCGCAATCAACCGGCCCGGAGACGAAATCGTTGCTCGCTTCAACCCTGAACTAGACGGTTTGAAGATCACGGCCATCACCGGAACAGGAGACAAAGTTTTGCCCTACGACGTAGAGCGCAATACAGCCGGCGTCTCCGCCCAGCGGTTGCTCGAACACCTCGGCAAAGCCGATGTAGGGATCGAACTGGAAGTGCATAAGAAAATGCCTTTTGGCTCTGGCTTAGGGTCTAGTGCCGCCAGCTCGGCTGGCGCGGTAGTCGCGATCAACGAACTGCTTGGCGCTCCCCTCTCGCGGGAGTCCTTGCTCTACTTTACTGTTCTGGGCGAGGTCGTAGCAGACGGCAGCTTCCATGCCGACAACGTGGCCCCTTCGCTTGTTGGCGGTATAACGCTTATCCGCTCCAACGAATCCTTAGACATCCACAAGCTGCCCGTACCCGAAAACCTACATGTCGCGGTCATTCACCCCAACTTAGAAATCCTGACCAAAGACGCACGCTCCGTATTGTCTGATACCGTATCGCTGAACAAAGCGGTTCACCAGATGGGGAGCCTTGCCAGCTTCATCGTTGCGCTATACACCAACGATCTTCCCCTGCTTGGCCGCTCACTTGAAGACCACATTGTTGAGCCCCAGCGCAAGCAGCTCATCAAGGGCTTCGACGACGTAAAGGCCGCAGCCATGAGCCGAGGGGCTTTAGGTTGTAGCATCAGCGGAGCCGGACCAAGTATGTTCGCGCTGTGTGACTCTGGTTACTTAGCCCAAGCCGTCGGCCAAGGAATGATCGAAGCCTTTGCCGCACATGGCATCGGTAGTCAGCTATACGTTTCCCCAATCAACCAAGAAGGGGTGGTAGTTCTGTAGCCCTTTCCCTTTTCTCCCCTACTCCTTTTCTCCTTTACTTATGCAGTTTTACAGTACCAACGATCCTACCCACAAGGCCGATCTGGCAACGGCCATCTTCCGAGGCTTGCCCGCCGACAACGGTTTGTACATGCCCGAACGGCTTGATTCCCTACCCCCTTCTTTCTTCCAAGAGCTACCGAATATGTCTTTTGCGGAGATCGGTTTCCAGGTGACGAAGCACCTGCTGGGCGATGATGTGCCAGAGGCAGACCTGAAAGCACTGGTTTACGATGCCATCAACTTCCCCGCCCCTGTTGTGAAGCTAGACGAAAAACGCTCTGTACTCGAACTCTTCCACGGGCCAAGCCTTGCCTTCAAAGACTTCGGCGCTCGTTTTATGTCTCGCCTAATGGGCCATTTCAATAAGGGCAACGACAAGCAACTGGTCATTCTGGTTGCTACTTCTGGTGATACTGGTGGTGCGGTGGCAGCGGGTTTTTATAAGACTCCCGGTATTGAGGTGGTGATCCTTTACCCAAAAGGAAAGGTGAGCCTGTTGCAAGAAAAGCAGCTCACTACCCTAGGCCACAACATCCATGCCTTAGAGGTAGACGGAACCTTTGACGACTGCCAAGCCATCGTCAAGAAAGCTTTCCTCGATCAAGAGCTGCGCTCCGAGCTACGCCTCAGCTCAGCTAATAGCATCAATATCTCTCGCCTCATACCGCAGTCCTTCTACTACTTCGAGGCGTACAAACAACTGGGCGCACAGGGAGACCCCGTTGCCTTCTGCATCCCTAGCGGCAACTTCGGTAACCTTACCGCAGGGCTTTTGGCCCAACGTATGGGCTTGCCCGTTGGCCACTTCATCGCCGCAACCAACCGAAATGATGTAGTTCCGGAGTTCTTATCCACCGGAACCTACACCCCTCGCCCTAGCGTGGCTACCCTCTCCAACGCAATGGACGTTGGTGCGCCAAGCAACTTCGCGCGGATGCTCAACCTCTATGGCCACGTCAACGGGCTAGACCCGCTCTCCCCCGCTACGCATGCGGGCATGAAAGAACTTATCTCTGGTTACGCCTACGACGACGCTACTACCGAGCAAGCCGTTAGAGAGGTTGAGGACAAGTTTGGCTACGTCATAGATCCGCACGGAGCGGTCGGTTACCTTGCCCTCACCGAGTGGCAGAAGGAAAACCCCAATACGCGAGGCGTCATTCTGGAGACCGCGCACCCCAGCAAGTTTAAGCCCGACGTAGAGCGTATCCTTGGCCATACGATCAACGTTCCTCAGCGATTAGCGGAGATGGAAGATCGCCCGAAAGTCGCTACGCCAATGAGCACGGCTTACGAGCCAGTCAAGGAATGGCTTAAGGAGAAGTACCTATAGCACTCATTATTTCTAGCTCAAAAGCCCGGATGTTCCACGTGGAACATTCGGGCTTTGTGTTTTAAGGCAGGGGTGATTGTTCCACGTGGAACATTTGTGTGGGCGCGGCCGCAGGTGCAAGGGGAGGTTCTGGTCGAGGCTTTCCAAGCCGAGTGCTGGCGGCGGGTGCGAAGCGTAGCCTTGCTAGGGTCGCTTTATTTCTGCCAATG
>CALEDI010000120.1 GCA_937949535.1 uncultured Lewinella sp.
TACCCCGGCGCGACGAATAAAGACAAGGTCGGTAAGATGATCAACTCCGACTTCCTCAACGGAATGGAAGTGCCCGACGCCATCAAAGCCGCGACGGACAAGCTCAAGGAAATGAACATCGGCGAAGGCCAGGTGAACTACCGCATCCGCGACCTCCTCTTCAGCCGCCAGCGCTACTGGGGCGAGCCGTGGCCGATCACCTACGACGCGAACGACGTGCCCCAAGCCGTCGCCCCCGCCGATCTGCCCGTAGAATTGCCACCAATGGAAGACTTCCGCGCCATCGCCGGAGAGTCGCCGTTGGAGCGTGCTACCGACTGGAAGAACGCGCCCGCTGGCCGCCGCGAAACCGATACCATGCCCGCCACGGCTGGCTCCAATTGGTACTACCTCCGCTACATGGACCCCAACAACGACGGGGAGTTCGTAGCTAAAGACATCGTTGATTACTGGCAAGACGTCGATCTCTACGTCGGCGGTGCGGAACACGCCGTGAGCCACATCCTCTACAGCCGCCTGATCCATAAGTTCCTCTTCGATATGGGCAAAGTGCCGACGCGGGAGCCGTATAAGAAACTGCTGAACCAAGGGATGATTGGTGCGCCGATTGTGAGCATCCACCTTGGTCTGTTGAAGACCGCCACTGGCTCTCAACCCGTCTGGGTAGGGGCTAACCTCGAAGAAGGGACAGTGCTAGACGTAGCGAGCCTCGGCTCCGGTACGCTGGCTTTCGATGAGACCACCGGCGAACGCAAAGTACCTCTGCGCATGGTAGAAGAAACCAGCGTAGACAACGAGGCAAGTTTCCGAATCTACAAAGACGTCATTGACGGGCTAGACGCTGATGCTGCGCAAGACGCTGCCTACTTCCGTGGTATCTTGAAGCAGGGCGAAGCCATCGCCTGGGCGACCGATAAGGATGGTCGGCAGTACATTGAGCTGAGTTACCAGATGGGCAAGATGTCGAAGTCTAAGCACAACGTCATCAACCCCGACGACATCTGCGCCCGCTACGGCACGGACTGTTTCCGGATGTACGAAATGTTCCTCGGGCCAATTGACCAAGCGAAGCCCTGGTCGGTGTCTGGCATCGACGGGGTGTACCGTTTCCTGCGCCGCTTCTGGAACCTGTTTACCGCCGACAGCGAAGCCCTGAAAGTTTCCGATGCGGAGCCGACGAAGGACGAGATGAAGGTGCTCCACACCCTCATCAAGAAAGTAACCGAAGACATCGATAAGCTGAGCTTCAATACCTGCGTTTCGGCCTTCATGGTGGCAACGAATGACCTTGGTAAAATGAAGTGCAACAAACGCGCCGTATTGGAACCGATGACGCGCCTCATCGCGCCCTTCGCGCCGCACGTTGCCGACGAGCTGTACAGTGCCCTCGGCGGCGAAGGCAGTGTTCACCTCGCCAAGTTCCCCGAAGTGGAGGAGAAGTGGTTGGTGGAAGACAGCTTCACCTACCCAATCGCCTTCAACGGCAAGACCCGCCTTACGCTGGACTTCCCCGCTGGAGCCTCGAAGGAAGACATCGAAGCGGCCGCCAAGGCGAACCCCGATGTGCAGAAGCACCTGGAGGGCAAGACGATCCGTAAGGTGATTGTGGTGCCTAAGCGGATGGTGAACTTCGTGGTGGGGTAGCTCCCCACTACGCCAATAGGAAAAGCTGTACTAGGACGTAAAACCTCCCCTGCACCTGCGGCCGCGCCCTTTCAGCTTATTCTCCCAGATAATAGCTTCCCCTCCATTCCTCGTTCGTATACCACCGACCTGGGGGCATGGTTATTTCTTTGCCATCGACGTTCAAAACCAAGGGTTTTTCGTCTGTCGAGAGGAGTTCTAGGCGTAGCGGAATCCGGAGGGTGAGGCTGTCTTCATGGAGTTCGTAGTGCCAGTAGGCATCGTTGTTGCACTCGTCCTCAACTACGAGGTAGGGGGCCGAAGGGTGAAAGCGGTAGCTGCTGGTAACGAGAACTTTATCGTCGTTGCCGAAGGAGAGTTGGTTGTTGCCGGAGAAGCTGATGTTCAGCCCTGCGATATCGTCTTCAAAGATGGTGAGTTTTTCTTTCAGCCCTTCTGTTTTTTCCCAGCGGCGGCGGTGTTGCTGGCGCAGTTTTTCGGGCATCAAGTCTACCCGGTCCGGCTTGGCGGGGAGGGCCGCCAGTACGGCGGCCATGCGCTGTTTCGCGCTGGTGTCTGCCCGCACAAATTTCCGGCCTTCGGCGAGTTTGAAGCTTCGGTCAGATAGAGAGTGGCCGTAGAGCGTGTCGAGATTAGCGGAGACCGAATCTAGGGGCATGACGGTGAGGCCCGATTTGTAGTTGTCGTACACCAAAATTGGTTGGGCGAAGCGTTCGTAGAGCCGCCAGACACTGCTGGGCGTGTCGTTGCGCCGGTAGTATTCAACTTTGGGCAGGGCGGTGCGGTCGGCGTTCCCTGTCATCGTCGTCCAATCTCGGACGCCAAAATAGCTGCGGGTGATTAGGCAGCCTGCTTGTTGGCCCATGTCGTTGAAGACGTAATTTTGGATTTGACGGAAGTCGATGATTGTTGGTCCGCCGTTGTTCAGTTCTCCGGAGGTGAGTAGCGGGAGCGCTTCGGGGATACTGTCTACCCGCCGCAGTCGGTGAAGGTAGAAGGTGCTTGCGCGGGAGGTATCGGTGAGGGTGATGGTGTCTTGGCCGATCGTCCCGAACTGCCAGTGGAGGGCGGGGTCTGTGCCGCCTTCGAGGTAGCCGTTGATGATGGGGTATTTCCGGACGTTGTCTGCGCTGCGCAGCGAGCGCACGGAGAGGGAGCTGTCGTTGTTGAGGGTAACGAGGTTGGCTTGGTTGATGTAGTCGTCTCGGAAGCCTTTGTCGTTGCCAACCACCAAAAATTCATTGACGGGCGGCGGTGGCGGCGGCGAATTGGGCTCGGAAGCACAAGCAAAAAGGCCAGCGAGTGCTAGGGCCAGCAACAATGTGATGGGTTTCATGCGGGGAAATTGGGCGTATACGTGTTGGGGAGATGCGGTGGGTGCAGGTTTTGGTGGGCGAGACTTAATACTTTCCCTATTTGAGGCGTTACCTTTGTGCATCCTAAAAGTGAAATTTTTATGCGTAAGTTTTTTTTCCTTTTCTTTATGGCTGTTGCCCTGGGCTTGAGTGCTCAGGAGTCTTACAAGATCACAGTTGAGATTGAGGGCTATGATGAGCCTTTGCTTAGCTTAGCGAACAACATTCTCGACAAGCAATACATCATTGACACCGCCGCGCGAACGCCCGACGGGACGTATGTGTTTGAAAGCGACACGAGCGCGCTGCCGGCGGGTATTTACCTTGTTGTGTTGTCTCCGGACAACAACTACTTCCAGATGATCGTGGGAGATGATGAGGGGCAGGTTTTCAAAATAAGTACTCAGAAAGACGAACTCTCTAGCGCAACGGCAGAAGGCAGCGAAGAGAACAAGATCTTCTACAGCTACCTTAGTTATTTGGCTGAACAGGGGGCCCTCAGCCAGCCAACGCGCCAAGCGCTGCAAGACACAACCCTGGCCGATGACAAGCGGGAGTTGTTGATGGATAAGTTGGACGTTATTACGGAAAAGGTCTTCGCCCGTCAAGAAAAAGTTGTCGCCGACCACCCGGCTTCCTTCACTGCCGCCATCATCAAGGCCAACGCGGCTAACAATCCGCCAGCTTTTGAAGAGCTGGCCGAAGAAGACCGCAACCCTGCAAAGTTAGATTGGCTTCTGGAGCATTACTTTGATCCGTTGGACCTAAAGGACGACCGCCTGCTGCGCACGCCCTTCCTCTTTGAGCGCATCAATTACTATGTGGATAAGCTGCACATTCAGCACCCCGATACGGTCGCTAACGCTATAGATAAGGTATTGGGTATGATGGACCCGAAGTCGGAGATGTTCAAATACTACGTTGTACACTTCACCAATAAGGCCGCCAGCAGCAAGTTTGTGGGCATGGACGCGGTCTATGTTCATATGGTAGACAAATACTACCAAAGCGGCCTCGCCCACTGGGCGAACCCCGAACAGCTGGAAACGATGAAGGAAGATGTGGAGCGCATCCGGCCGCTGTTGATCGGGCAGCAAGCCCCCAACCTGAAAATGATGCGCCGAGACGGAAGCCCCGTAGAGCTTTATAAGCTAGACGCGCGCTACACCATCCTCTATTTCTGGAAGTACGACTGTGGGTCTTGCAAAAAGTCTACCCCCCACATGAAGGAGTTCTACGCGAAATGGAAGGACAAAGGCGTGGAAGTGTTTTCGGTCTGCACCAAGCAGAACGAGCTGGCCAAATGCTGGGAATACATTGATGATAAAGAGATTGGCGATTGGTTGCACGCCACAGACCGTTACCAACGCTTCTTCAAAGACTACGATGTGCGCTCTACGCCGAGCATATACATACTAGACGAAAACAAAAAGATCATCTCGAAGCGTATTGCGGCAGAGCAACTCGACGAAGTATTGCAGCAGTTCGAGAAGCAACGAGCACTACAAGAGGAGTCAGGAAAACCAACCGGAGAACGCTAATGGAAGAGTCCCAAATATTTAGTCCTCAGCTTGGCGATGTCCATGGTATGCTGGCCATTTGTGGCAGCGTCTTCATTCTGCTGGTTTGGCTTGCTTTCCGTTTGAACAAGAACAAACACCCCGATCCTCGTCGTCGGGTATTGATGCCGATGTTGGCTTACTTCATGGCGCTGTTGGCGTTGATGGGTTTTCTGGGTTCTTTTTGGTCGATTTTCAAGTACCCGACGTTGGAGGTTACGGCCAACGAAATGGTTATAGGAGGGGAGCGCCACCGCTTGCCCAGTGCCTCTAATGTTCGGCTGGAGACTTACGGGAGTGGCGGCCTTGGGCCGTCTAGCCGCGTTTTGCTTGTTCAAACGAAAGACCGCAAGACTTGGGCTTTTCCGGAAGATCGGTACCCGGTTAATGAGATTATGCGGTTATTGCGGAAGTAGGGGCTCGTCCGTTTGGGCGCGTACAGACCTGTTGTGTTAAATAACGTGAGGTTTGCCCATCAGCGCTGGACGCTCAAAGGATTATTTCTGCCTCTGACGAAGTCGAGGTAGAAATAATCCTTTGAGCGTCCGACATCCAAATCTCACATTAAATACTTATTCCTCAGCCCATGAAAGACTTACGCCAACTCGCTGACATATTACTTGATGCTGTTCATGCACCAATTGTGCAGATGGAAACCTTGGGCGAACTCAAGGCATTCCTCCTGAGCCGTACGGGCATCAAGGGAGAAGGGGATGACCACCGCAACGACATTCAAACGGAGGCGGGTTTGGCCATCGGGACGGAATGGGCTGCCCGCTGCTTAGATGACCTCAGCCGGTCTGTAAAATTTATGCGTGGGGTAGACCAAGCCATCAAAGACCGGCTAAGGAGCGAGCCAAACCAGCCAGTGGAGTTACTCTATGCTGGAACTGGGCCTTTCGCAACGTTGGCCTTCCCGCTGCTGTCTCGTTATACGCCAGAGCAGTTGCAGCTGACGCTGGTGGAGATCAACGAGATGAGTTTCGGCGCGCTCAAACGCCTGTTTGCTCACCCAGCGTACAGCGGTTTTGTGCGACAACTGCTACACGCTGACTGCACGAAACTGGAACTGCCGAACTGGGACGACATTGATATATTGCTGTCTGAAACAATGCAATACACGCTGCAACGTGAGCACCAGGTTCCGATTACGCAATACTTGGTCCCGAGATTACGGGATGACGTTGTGCTTATTCCACAAGAGATCAAGGTGGCACTGGCTGCGCTAGAAATGGTTGGCGGGGGAGGAGACTGGTTGGTAACTCCGTTGTCTCCTTTACTTGAGCTTTCCAAGGCGGGCCTAACAAGCTCCCTGACCTCTACGGGTGCTCCCGGAACGGAGGCTGCTCCGCATGAGCTGTTTCTCCCGCCGCGTGCTGAAGTGAAGGGTGTACTTGTACTTACAACGGACATCCATATTTACGGAACTGAACACTTGGGTTATAATGAGAGCGGGCTGACCAATGCTAAAAGCATCCACCATGCTGGGGGAGCGGCCGTAGGCCGGCACTTCAAATGGTACTACGGTTATACTCCGGAACCGGGAATTGTTTGGGAGATGTGGGATTCGGTTTAACGCCCTTGCCTTAAAACTTTCATTGCACCTGCGCCCGCGCCCTGAAGGCCTGCCTACTTTGTGTTATTGCTGCAAGATTACCGTTGTAGGGGAAACGCCTACCGCTCCCTAAACAAACTAAACCTTAACCTTTAGGCAGTGATATTGGTGGTATTTTTGCCGCCGTTTAAAAAACGTTCGTTTAAGGTCATCCTTCCCCCAACCTTAAACGAAAGTGTGCCAAGAAAACAGTAACTAAATATCATAAAGACGCCTAAAACCCGTTTACATCCGCAAGGGACGCTTCGGCGGCCTAGACACTTTTGAAATCTGTAATCCCATCCCTGACATTTCCGGGGCACAAAAATCTGTTTATGAAGTACACCCGACTCGCTAGTCTTGGGTTGGTGTTGGCCCTAATGTGTGGCAGCACCCTTTTTGCTCAACAATTATCACTTTTTACACAATACCGGGAAAACGCTACCTTGATTAACCCGGCAGCGATGGAAAGCGATTACCTCACCTCCGAAGGAGAATATAATATGACCTTTGGGGCCAACTACCGCCGCCAGTGGGCGGGCTTGGAGAATACCCCTGAAACACAGTCGGTTCGCTTCTCTTACGTCAATAATCGCCTTAGTGGTGCGACGTTCTCCGCAGGTGGTTACTTACTGAATGACCAAACTGGGCCTACGGGCTACACGGGTTTTTACGGTCGGATTGGCACCATCTTGGGCCGAAACCCCGAGTATGCAGGCATCAGTGTTGCGCTTTCGGCGGGCTACGTTGGTTACCGTGTTCGGGCCAGTGAGCTTATCGTTCGTGACGCAGGCGATGCCCTGACCGGCGTTGACCAGAGCCAGAGCCACCCAGACCTCGGCTTTGGGCTGTATGCTTACAATTATGTCGGCGATGATCATATGGTTTACGGTGGTGTTTCTGTTCCGCAGTTGCTCGGTTTTGATGTTACTTTCCAGAACGATAACGGAGAATTTGACATCCAACGCCTACGCCACTACTATGGTATGGCGGGCTGGTACTGGTTTACGGGTGATGATAGTTACCTAGAAGTAAGTACCTGGGCCAAGTACGTAGAAGGTGCTCCCTTCAACGCCGACATCTCCGTCCGTTACCAACTTCCAAGCGCACCATACATTGGTATGGGCATCACTACTGGCAGTAACTTCCATTTCGAGGCTGGCGTTAACGTTGGGCAGTCTTACAACTCCGATACCAACTTCCGGATCGGCTATGGTTATGACTATTCCTTCAGCAGTTTCGGCCCCAGCTTAGGCAGCACCCACGAACTTCAAGTTTCGGTCTCCCTAGCGCGCTAACCCAACCTGCAACCTGCAACTTGCAACCCCCTCTCCCAAATCCCAAGTACTATCTTAAGCTCTTTACCCATGCGGTATTTATATCTAGTTCTTTGCCTGTTCTGCGGCACCTCTGCCTTTGCCCAGACTAGCGTATCAGCTACCTTCATTATTCCTGATGTTGAAGCCGACAATAATACGGAAGTGTGTCTGCCCATTACTTCTACCTTTTTCTCTTCTGGCGTAGAGTTCAGTTTTGCTTTGCAATGGACGCCGCCTTCGGAGGGAGGCGCGTTAGATTTTAGCAGAGTAGACATTTCTACCAGCGCACTGCCTAATCTCGACCCAGGCGATTTTAACCTAATAGACTATGCCGCTGCTGGCCTAATAACAGTAGAGTGGGGCAACTACGAAAACGGTGAAACCTGTTTTGAACGGGATGGCGTTGTAAACCTGAGTGCAGAGGACATACTCTTCGAGGTGTGTTTCAACGTCAGCGGGCCGGTTGCTACGAACCACCCCGTCAACTTTTTCAACCTCCCGGATGATCCTTTTACGCCCGAAGATGAGTCGGTTGATATCGTATTCAATAAATCGGTACAATGTGGTACGTTTAACGATGCCTTCCCGGGTATTAGTAATGGATCTGTTACTATTGGGGTTAAGCCGTTGTTGCTTGACATCCCGGAAATAGAAGGTATCTTCCAGCCCGACGACATTGTGTGTGTGGATGTGGTTGCTAACTCTGGTTTTGACCAGCTTAAGGGCTTTCAGTTTGGCATCGCGTTTGATACAACAGTGCTACGATCAGTATCCGCTACGGCTAATACCGACTTGTTCCAAAACTCTGACAGTCGGTACAACTTATTTGGTGGAACGAGTTTTTACGGCGTTTGGTCACCTTTCCCAGACTTACCGCAAGACCTACCAGATGGGGCAACGCTGGTTACTGCTTGTTTTGAAGTGGTAGGCGAGTGTGCTTCCCGAACCGACATCACGGTTTCTGAAGTTACAACCATTGGCGAAAGCGGTGTTGCAACCCTACGCCCCATAGATGCGAATGGCGAAAACACCGAACTGGCCAGCATTCCTGTTGTTGGCTCTGGTTTCCGGTTTATCGTTGATAATTGTAACCCTGAAGGCTTTGACGTTGTTGTCGGCTGCCCAGAAGTGGAAGTCAACTTTGGGGATACTGAAGTTTGTGTAGACTTTAGAGCTGGAGATGATTTCAACGGAATGACGGATATTGATTACTTGATCCTCTGGGATGCCGACGTCCTTGAATACGACGAGATTCGTAACCGCAACAATGCGATGAACATCAACCTGAACAACAACGGTGATTTTGATTTTGACCGAACGGACGACGGTATACTCGGCTTTGAGTGGTCTAACGGCAACACCCCTGTTAACCTAGGCGAGGGTGAGGTGAACTTTTCTGTTTGTTTCAATGCTGTTGGTTTTGGTGGAACCAGCCCTATTGTGATTACGGACTATCCGAACAACAGTTTTATAGAGTCTACCGAAGAAAGTTTTAGTGGACTCAACCCAACCAACTGTGCTGTAACCGTTCAGCGGCCCGACGGCGTAGCGGTTACGTTCACTGATGAAGGCTTCAGTAGCACAGCAGACAAATGTACAGACATTACTGTTGAAGGTTTTACGGAGGTTACAGGCTTTACTCTTTATGTATCAGCTGCCAATACTACTTTAGCTTACCAAAGCTTTAGTTCTCCCATAGCAGGGGTGACGGCGGTTGAAATTTCTCCTGGCCTGCTGCAAATCAACTACCCTCCGGGTAGCCCTACGATTAGTATAGCTGATGGCGGAACGTTGGGTACTGCTTGTTACCGCGCTCAAGATGATGCTGCACCTGGTGATTGCGTCGATTTCGGATTGGCGGCTCCAGACTTTATTGGTAGCATGGTATTCACTGTGGAAAGTGGAGCGAACGCTATTGAACCAGAGGCTTTCAACGCCGAAGCCTGTGTTCTTTTCCCCAATGGCTTCGGCCTCATTGTGGAAGATGCCGAAGGAGACATCAACGACCAGCTCTGCGTGCCGGTAAGCGTGACGCGCTTTAACGACGTGACGGAGGTTGCTACTGCCTTTCAGTTTGACCCTGCTGCGCTCACTTATTCTTCCGTTACGCTAAACGGAAACTGGCCAGGGCTTACCATGACTAATTTCTCCAGCACAGGGACAGGGCAAGTCAACCTCAATTGGTCTTCCCCAACTCCTGGAGGAACTGCAATAGCTGACCTAGATACCGTTCAGGTCTTTGAGTTGTGCTTTACTACGGGGCCACAGCTGGGCTGTACTGAAGTCGAAGCTGTTGATGGTGGTATGCCTGCTGTTACTACTACTACGGGGCCTGGCTCTATCATTTACCGTACGGGTGAGGTTTGCCTCAACGACCGGCTTGAGATACTTAGCATTACGGTTGTTGATGCGAGTTGCGTAGGCGAAGATGACGGCATGGTGCTTTACGAAATTGCACCCCGCCCGAACAACGAAGACATCACGGTGCGGGCCGAACTGCCGGTCCGCTTTAGCAGCGATGGCTCTGTTGGCGGCCTATTGCCAGGTATGGCTGATTTGACTTTCTACAACGCTTCTGGCTCTGTCCGTTTAGACACTTCCGTAATGATTGGTGTGAACCCTGATAATGTGGCTATCGCCGATGCCGGAGAAGATAAGCAGCTTTCGTGTGGAGATAGCCCGTTGGCTTTGATTGGGGGGCGCTTCAACACAGGGGTTGCCTTTTCTGTGTTCATTGTTAACCCTGATGGGGTGAGTACGCGCTTTGTTGACGAGGGAGACGTCAACGGTGTTGCTGGCAATGGTAGCTTTGTACAAAGGGTAACAGACCCGGGTACCTATATCGTGGAAGTCACCAGTGCTGCTGGCTGTACGGACCGAGATACCATGATCGTTATGCCAGCCAGTAACCCGGTTGCGAACGCAAACGACGACGGCAACGTGGCCGTGAACTGTGATCCCGGCGGGATCACACTGACCTGTAACGGATCAAGCGAGGGGGCCAACGTAACCAGACTATGGGAACGGGTAAGCACTAACCTCACGGTGCTTGATACCGTAGGAACTACCTGTGAGGTCAATGTAACGGAGCCCGGTCGTTACCGCCTAACGATTACCTTCGTTGATCTGGGCTGTTCTGAAACAGACTTGGTGATTGTGAGCGATGAGAACGATTTGCCCAACAGTATTCTCTCTCGCCAAGAACAACTCAATTGTGACGGTAGCCCAGCGGTACTTTCCATTGGCCCTGCTGAAGATGGGATTGTGTATACTTGGACGGAGCTAGATTCTAACCTACCACTCTCGGTTGCTCCAACCTTCACGACCGACCAACTCGGCACCTACACTGTCCTGTTACAAGACACCCTAACGGGCTGTACGGTACTGGATACCGTTGAGGTCATTCCTAGTGTTGGAGTGCCTGCAATTACGTTCCCCGCAGATCAAACCATCAACTGTAACCCGGATACAACCCAGTTGTTGGTATCTTTCGAGAACACCGTTGAGGGCAGCACCCGCTACCTCTGGAGCACTGATGACGGCCAGATTGTAGTGACCGATTTTGGCGTTGCCAACCCACGCATCACGATGCAGGGAACTTATAAAGTCGTAGCCTCTAATGGTGCTTGCCGAGACAGTGCGACGGTCACCATCGGTGCAGCCGTACTGCCTACGGTAGAGGCCGGTAATGAGGGAACACTGCTTTGTTCCGAAGGCTTTCAGCTTACGGGCTCTGCAATGAGCACCACTTCTACAGCTTTCAGTTTCCAATGGACGCTAGGCGGAGAACCGGTACCGATGGGGGCAGCAGCTTCTGTCGTCGTCTCCGCACCTGGTACTTACGTACTAGAAGCTATTGATGATTTGACCGGCTGTGTCGGCATAGACTCTGTTGTGCTTTTGGCCCCTTCCGGTTTCCCTGAGTATACCCTCGTTGATACGGTTGGTGGTCTTGGTTGTGACCCTACAACCGTAACCCTCCGCGTTACTGGTGCTGGCGTAGTGGACTATGATATTGCCTGGACCGACCCACTCGGTGCTTCAATCGGTAACGAAAGCACTGTCGCCACCGGCGAGCCCGGAACACACTTCGTATCCATCACCAACCCCACAACGGGCTGTACCGCCATAGACTCGGTCGTTGTTGTTGATGACCGCGTAGATGTTCCGTTTGTATCCTTCCGCCAAAACTCGCTAGACATCAGTTGTGAGTCTGGCCGGGTAATTATTGACGCTTCGGGCTCGTCTCAAGGGGCTAACCTTGAGTATACTTGGGCTAACGTTGAGGGCGGCGAAGAACCTGCTACCCAGAACAACGACTCCCTAAGGGTAGGAACCGCTGGTACTTATCGGCTTACTATCCTTAACCTCGCAACCCAGTGTAGTACCTCTCGGGATGTTATCATCACCGATTCGCGCGTCTTCCCCAACGTCGAAGCAGTAGAAGGAATGACCCTCGATTGTGATGTACGGACAACGACCATCGGCATCAACATCGCCGACCAACCAAACGATTACACCATCCAGTGGACGGCCCCTCCGTTTGTAGGTGAATTGCCGCAGGATACCAACCGTATCGAAGTGACGCAAGGCGCTACTTATAATGCCGTCATCATCAACCCACTCACAAGTTGTGTAACCACCATTCGTTTTGAAGTACAAGACCTGATTGATAGCATCGCGACAATTGCCATCATGGAGCCCGACAGCTTTGATTGTAACAATACCACCATCACCATCGACGCTTCAGATACGGACCTAAACAGCACCGACCCCTCGGGCATCGTTTGGTCCAGCTTCGACGGCAACAACATCACGCCAGCCACGGGCTCGCTGATCGTATCCGTTGATGGCGCCGGAGACTACGAACTGGCCGTGACGGACGCTACTGGCTGTACCGTCCGAGATACCGTAACCGTAGTCGCAGCCGATGATACGCCCTTCGCCCAAGCTGGCGACCCGCAGGAAATTGAATGTGGTGAAACGCTCCAGCTAGACGGATCGGCCAGTACCCCCGAACCGTTGCCTGGTATACTCTACGAATGGACGGCTTCCAACGGCGGGAACATCATCCTTGATAGTGAAAACACCGCAAGACCTTTTGTAGACGCAGCGGGTACCTACACCCTCATCGTCTCCAACTTGGCCAATGGCTGTGCGGATACCTCCACAACAACCGTGACGCTGAACGCGCAAACGGCTGCTAATGCAGGAGAAGACATCACGTCTTGTGACCCAACCGTAATGATAACCGGAAACCTTCCCGCCGGAACTACGGGCGAATGGACGGCCTTCAACGACGATAACTCCACATGGTCTGCCGATGTAGAGGTAGTAACTGTAAACGACATAGGCAACGGCCTATCCCTCGTCTGGACCCTCTCGGCAGGTATGGAATGTGCGAACTACAGCGCAGATACAGTCTTTGTTGGGCCAGAAAGTGCCCCCGTAGCCAACAACGATGTTTTGACTATTGGTGGAGGCAACAACATCGGCAGCGTAGACTTGAAAACCAACGACCAGTTCACTGGTCAGGCAACCGTTACGCTACTCGGTGAGCCTGCGTTTGGTGAAATACTCTCTAACCTCAACGGAGATATTACCTTCGAAGCCCCGATGGGTTTCGACGGAGAGACCACCATCGAGTACGAAATTTGTAGCAACGTTTGTGAAAACCTGTGTGCACGCGCAACGCTCAACATCTTCAGCGATGCCGACGGCACCGAGCCTACCGTCTTCAACGCCTTTACGCCCAACGGAGATGGCATGAACGAAGAGTTGATCTTCACGAAGCTAGAGCGTAACCCAGACGACTTCCCAGACAACGAACTGATCATCTTCAACCGCTGGGGAGACATCATCTACGAAGCCAAGCCATACAACAACGACTGGACGGGCAATAACAACAGTGGTGCGCCAGTACCCGAAGGAACCTACTACTACATCCTACGCCTCAACGTAGGCGAAGGAGACATCATCCGTGGTGATGTTACGGTAATTCGGTAGTCTGCCCGAAGGATAGAACATGAATCATCCCGAGCACGAAGTACAGCGAAGCTAATTATCGGAATGAATGACCATGTTTTGCATTGATTGGTAAAGCCTTTAGCGATCAGCGTACAGCATTCAAGCAAAACTGCTCTGAATGCTGTACGCTGATCGCTTTTTGTGCTATAACCCCGTTTTATAAACACAAAGAAACGCCCAAAACACTACCCAAGATCTGAGATGACTCATGTTTTGGGTCCGAACTCTCGTAGCGGAAAGTGCGGGGTGATTAATTCAAGCGCGCAATTTTTTATATAAAACCGCCCCGTAGCGGTAGGGTCTTTAAAAGTACAGTTGTTCTACTTACGCCAGCACGTAACAGCTAGCGACCAATCACAGGATGCGTAAACCCGCATCACTAACTAGAACATAGCTTTATGACTTACCGACTTCTCCTCCTTCTAATAGGCGCAATTTCCATGTCCAACTTAGACGGACAAGTAGCAGACTTCCCTTTCAATGCCGATTTCAACGACTTAAACAGTGTCTTTTCACCTACGTTGTTTGGTGAGCCTACCATCGAAACTGACACCGACGGTGAGCGGGTACTTAAACTGGAAGGAGATGAGTTTTTAAGCTTGCCCAATGCACTACACGAATCTCTTGACCCCAATGAAGATGTTGAGATACACATAAGGTTTAAAATTACCGACACCTACCAAGACACGCCATACGAGGGCACGGAGGAGTTTGGGGAGGACGGCCGAAGGGTACTGATAAGTAATCGATACTTTGGCTATTCCGAGTTGGGTTTCGATATTTTTACCGAATATGATGAAGAGAACCTCAAGGTCATAATGGCTTTCGGTGATGGCATCAATGATGGCCAGAGAATCTGGAACGTTACCATCGCCGAAAACGAGTGGGTAGACCTCAAGGTGAAGGTGCAATTCAACAGGCCAGACCCTCGTGTGGTGTTTAAGCTCAACGGCCGCTACAACAACTTCGAAATCATGCCGATGTACTTGGATGCCGAGGTATCTAAGCGTTCGTTCAATACACAACAAATTTGGGTAGGTACAGCTATGGACGACGACTTGCAATGGGGAGACTATGCGTATGCTGAAACCTTGATTGATTTCATCAAAATCTATAACCCACCTTTTGTCGGCAATGCCGCCGAAGTCGCTGGCTCAATAAATGCCCTTAGAAACCACGTCAACAGCACCGCGCCTTTGTCTCCGTCTCAACAACAAGGGCACCTCAGTAATATTGTAGACAACTGGGACGACAATACCTACAGTACCATCTCTGCTGATGTTCAAGCCTATATGTCTACCTACGAAGAGGAGCGGGGTACGGTATTTTCTTTTTATGGCGAATACCTTGATCCTGCTCAGATTGTAGCGCCGAAGGCGCTACAGTTTATGCTTATTGAGTACTTCATTGATAACTTATACTCAAGTACTAATGTAGCGAACATGGAAGGGATTAGTTTCTTAGACCATGAGCTACTTCCGGGGCCAGTAGCCGCCGCCGCGCCCAGGGTTTCACAGTCTATAACCATTGATGGAGATTACAACACCGACCCTGGTTTCTTTTTGAACAATTCTTCCTTTGTTGTAAGGCCTACGGGCTACTACGTAGCACCCGGTGAGTTGGTTACGGTAACGCTGCCAGCGTCTGTAGTCAATCAAGGCGTTCGGCTTCATGTCGGCGCACAGTACATAGACCTCAGAGAAGGGTTTAGGGGCTTTCAGCGCTTTCCTCTTATGGCTACGAGGTTTCCGGTTGTGAGCACAACTACAACCGTGGCCAATCCTTTTGGTGGCGCGATTTACCTCGTTTTTCCGGATGGTTCAAACTTTGGTGAGGTAACGATGGCCGTCAGCAACGCCGTCAAATCTCCGTATTACAGCAGCAAAACGGGGTTCTCTAATTCACTGACACAGTACCAGACCGACCTGAGCAACGCTTACGTTAATTGGGTAGACCTCGAATCCAACAACTTTCAAGTTACTTTCCCCAAAGCATTAGCGGAGTTAGAACCCAATGCCAACCTGATTCTAGGGCCACTCAACGAAATTATTGCCCAGTACAACATCATGGCAGGTAGACCAAGCAAAAAAATCCGGTCTGAATACATGATCAGCGAGCCCCAATTGTATTCTATCGGCACTTACCCCGCATCCTATCCGATCTCTATCCCTAACGAAGACCTAAACGAAGCATACATAGGGGCGCTACCCGTATCGGTCACAGTGCCGAGCATTTTCATGAGGACGTATGACGGAACTACCTTGATACACGAACTAGGCCACCTACACGGATTGCCCACCATGGACGAAGAATGGGAGACAAATGTAGACGTTCCCAACGTGATGGCGTTCAACAATGTATTTAACTTACCGCTCGATACGGCCCTTTATTACTCTTCCGGTTTCCAATACCTTGACGGAAACAATGCTGCACTAGACTGGATACTCGATCCTAAGTTTAGACAAAACCTGCCTACAGAATACCTAGAGGTTTCTTACCAGCTCAGAGGTGTCGCGAAGTATGTGGATGTCGCTCGGTTGTTCTCATGGGATTCTCTAGGCGTGATTCATAAGTACTGGTATGACGCGCAACTAGCGACCGGAACGCCCTCGGAAGGGAGCAGAGAGGTGACGGCAAGCGAGTTTGTGCAAGTAGCATCTGATCAGCTCGGATTTAACTTCGCTCCGCTTTGGCACCTCTGGGGAAGCATACCCGATGAGGCAACGATTGCCAACTTAGCGGGCTACGCAAAAGAAGATAGAATCAAAGAAAGAATCTTGCACTACCGAAGCCTTGTACCCATGAATCGCGCGCAGTTTCAGGCTGTCCACGCAGCAATCACACCGGCCATAGAAAACCACCACGGTGTACGCTACGACAATATGCTAACGTACTACGATGAGGCCGTGGCAGATTCAATCCTGACCGTCATCGACAACATCTTGTGTACTTACTATGATACGAATTGCAATACAACCAGTGTGGAGGTAAACCAGCAAGCAACGTCGATCAAACTTCAACCTAACCCCACCGACGGTATTTTTGAAATAACAGGCTTAGGGCAAGGCGACATCATCAATATTGTTGCCTCAAATGGCGTCACCCTACGGTCCATCAATACTACGGCTTATACCCAGTTTGTCGACATTTCAGACTTGCCCGCAGGTTTGTTCTTTGTTCAAATCATCAACAAAAACAATGCTTCTGTAATCCTCAAGAAGATGGTGAAAAAATAGGCTACCGCACCAATCTTCGTAAAACCTCCAGCGCAGCACCAGATTCCAGGCTTTTCGCCGCCTCCGCAACACAGTCTAGCAGACTTTGCTCCGGCTTGATGGTATGAATGGCTAGGCCAGCGTTGGCGCAGACAACGTTTCGTTGAGCTGAGGTTCCCTTCCCTTCCAGTACGGAGAGGAAGATGGCCTTTCCCTCCTCGGCGGTATCCCCGCCGTGGAGGGATTTTTGCGTCAGGGCCTCGAAGCCGAAGTCTGCGGGGTGGAGCAGGCGCTGCTGCTCCCGGCTACGGACGGATGCCGCGCCGGTCAGGCTGATCTCGTCGTAGCCATCTAGGGCATGGACGATGTTGTAAGTCCGCTCCGTTTCGTCTTGCAGGATGTAGTCGTAGATGCGGAGTACCTCGCGGTTGTAGGTTCCGAAGAGCTGGTAGCGTGGCTTGGCAGGGTTCAGCAGTGGGCCGAGGAGGTTGAAAAAACTGCGGACTTTTAACGACCTCCGTACCGGCGCAACGTTCTTCATCGCAGGGTGGAACAGCGGCGCGTGGTAGAAGCAGATGCCCGCTCGGTCGAGGGTTTGCATCAGCGTGTCTTCGTCGTTCGTGAATTCATAGCCGAGGGCCAGCAATACATCGCTGCTCCCTACGCTAGAGCTCACGCCGTAGCTGCCGTGCTTGGTCACTTTATACCCCGCACCCGCTACCACCATGCTTGAAAGCGTACTGATGTTGAAGGTATTCTTGCCGTCTCCGCCCGTACCCACGATGTCGATGGTCTCCATCCCCCGCAGGTCGATCGGGCGGGCCAACTCCAGCATCGCGTCCCGAAAGCCTTGGATTTCAGACAAGACCGCTGGCCGCATATTGATGGCCGAAACCACCGCAGCAATTTCCATATCCCCGGCCTCACCATTACCGATCCGAGAAAGGGTCTCGTAAGCAGATTGACGGCTTAGGGGCTCTTGGGCGTAGAGTTGGTTTAGGAGTGTTTTCATTTTGGAAAGTGTGTAGTAATGTAGTAGTGTGGGCTAAACCACTAAGATTCTTTACGTAACGCTGCAAACTGCCGCCGGAACTTCCCGACCTTTGGCGTGATCACAAACGAGCAGTAGCTGTTGCGGCTACCTACCTTATTATAGTAGTCTTGGTGGTAGTCTTCGGCGGCGTAGAATGTCTCGTGGGGCAGGAGTTCGGTCACGGCAGGCGCACCATATAGATCGGGTACGACGTTGGCCATGAGGTCTTCAGCGATGGTTTTTTGCGCGTCGGTTGTGTAGAAAACCGCGCTGCGGTATTGCGGACCCTTATCGTTGCCCTGCTGATCGGGCGTGGTTGGGTCGTGGGTGGCGAAGAAAACCTCCAAAATTTGTTGGGTGCTGATTACCGAAGGGTCAAAATCAACCAAAATCACCTCTACGTGCCCACTGGTCTTGGTACAAACGGCGTCGTAATTGGCCGTACTCTCGGGGCCACCGGAGTAGCCGCTTACTACGCGCTTTACGCCTTTCAACTCTACGTACACCGCTTCGGTACACCAGAAACAACCGCCGCCAAGGATGATTGTTTCGTGGGTGCTAGTGTTTTCAACAGCGGTAACAACTTCTGCAAAATGTGCCATCAGGATAGTATTTTATTGTTCCGTAACAACCCCTTAATACGCAATAGAGTTTTTGAACCCTGCGCATTGTTTTGCCCGAGAATAAGCGTGATTTATGGGCGCGGCCGCAGGTGCAGGGTGGGGGAGTTCGCTAAAAACACTTAGCTTTGTAATTAAACTAACAAAGCTCGTATGGTAGTGACCGAAGCTTTAAAAACGTGAGGTTGGGGTGCCGGACGCTCAAAGGATCGACTAAAATGCCGTCTACGCCAGGCATTTCAGTCGAACGCTTTGAGGTCCTGAAGCGTACTCAGGACCAAACCGCTATACATCGACTAAAACCCCCTCCCTAAATCCCTCCCCACGGGGGAGGGACTTGTGAAAACGCTACGCGTTTTAGCGTAATGGCCACTTAATCAGCGTCAATGTATAGCGGTTTGACTCAGGACCTCCTTTAGCTTTGCAGAAGAACGAATTAGAAAGAAATTGATATTTAATATCGGCGGTCGTCTCATCAAGAGACGACGACCGTCGAGATTAAATGTTAATTTCCCCCACACCAGATTTTGGAACAAAACAAGA
>CALEDI010000121.1 GCA_937949535.1 uncultured Lewinella sp.
CGCTAGATATGGTACCCTTTCAGGGCACAACTAGGAAATTACTTCAATACCCCCGCTCCTTCGCGGTAAAGCTCCGCCTCGTCTCCGGTACAGATGATGACCGTACTGGCTACGTTGCCGCCCATACCGCCGTCGATGACGGCATCGACCTGCTTGCCGAGTTGTTCGTAAATGTCGTGCGGGTCGGTGTGGTACTCCGTCACTTCATCGTCGGATTTGACGGAGGCCGTCAAAATTGGTCGGCCAAGCCCGCGTACCAACGCATCTACGATGTTGTTATCGATGATGCGCACCCCGATGGTTTCCTTGCGGTTCTTCAAGATTTTCGGCGTCTTATTGTTGCTGTTCAGGATGAAGGTGAACGGCCCCGGTAGGTTGTGCTTCATGACGCGGAAGACGTCGTTGCTGATCGTCTTGGAGTAGTCCGTCACTTGGCTGATGTCTTGGCAAATGAAGCTGAACATCGCTTTGGCCGGGTCTAAGCCCCGTATGCGCGCCACCCGCTCTACGGCGTTTTTGTTGGTGATGTCGCAACCGATGCCGTAAACTGTATCGGTTGGGTAAACGATGACGCCGCCGTTTTCCAAGATGTCTACCATCTGCTGGATGAGCTTGGGCTGCGGGTTGTCTGGGTGAATGGATATGAGCATAGGCTAAAGCGTTTTTAATTAGGTAATGTAGGTTCAACAAACAGAAAACCGGAAGCCATAATGGCTTATTCCCAGTATATCTTCGCTTTAATATAGGCCTTACCGAGCAATTTGCAATGGAGATGGGCTTACTGTTTCACCTGAATGGGTGCAACGTGTTGGTTTATAGCGAAATGAAACTTGGGACGAATCCTCGTCCCTTGCTCCTTCAAACCCTTACCCTGCACCTGCGGCCGCGCCCAAATGATTCAGTTCTTCTACCCATGTGTATCCTCCTCAACCGCCGCCTCGGCCAGCGTTGGTGCGCGCCACTTTTCGTAACCGACCGGCGCCTCGTTGACTTTATTGAGCGCAACAGAAGTGCGCTTCTTGTCTACCACCATCGCCAGCGTCATAATCAGGCTCGTACCGATGATGATGAACAGCAAGATACCGGGCTCAAAGCCCTCCACTACTACCTCCGCCGGGATGGCGTAAAACAGGAGAATAGTAATGAGCCCACGCGGCGCAACGAACAACTGCGGCAGAATATCTGACCCGATGAAGATGCGCAAGATCACAAAACGGATCACGTAGATGCTCAGGATGATGAGTACGCTCACTAGGGCAACATTCCAACTCGCCAGCGAAGAAAGGACGATGGTGATGCCAAAGATCACGAAGAAAAACGTACGTACCACAAAGGCTGTCTCCATCGTGACAACGTGCAGGCCCTCGTAGATGTGCATCGCTTCTTTGTAGCGGAGCAACTTCTTGAGCGGCCCCTGAAAGAAGAGGCGCATGTTGGCAATCATGAGGCCAAAGACCAAGATGATGATGAGCGAAGAAAGGTGCAGCTTCTTACCAATACCGTACAGCAACAACAAGACGGCAATCAGTAAAAACAACTTTACGTGGCTCTTGATCCGTTGGAAAATAAGTACGATACCATAGCTGGCGATGAGCGATACAACCATCGTGAGCAAAACCTTACCGCCGTAGGCCAGCGCTCCGCTGGCATGCTCTGCCGACTCAGCAATCTCCCCTTCCATCCCCAATTCTCCGGTGCTGCCATGTAGCTGGCTGGTGAGGAAGTAGAACAGCATGATCCCCAAGATGTCCGAAAACGTACTCTCGTAGATGTGGAACTCTTTCTTGTCGGTTTTCAGCCCCGTAACACTAGGGATGATGATGGCACTAGACAAAATAGACAGCGGCGTAGCGTATAACCACGACTTGATCACGTCCATTCCCGGTACAAAGTATTGCAAAATCTCCGCCGCAGCCCAAGCAGACAATACCAGCCCGATCAGCGCAATGATGAGCGCTTTACCAATCGCCCAGTATTTTTCTCGGTCTAGTTTCAGTTCTAGCGCGGCCTCAAGCACAATCATAATCAGCCCAACCGTACCCAAGATTTGGAGCACAGGGAAGTAGTTGAGGTCTCCCAAACCCGCAGCATCTAAGCCAAACTTAGCCAGAATACCCAAGACAATGAGCATGAGCACCGAAGGGATGTTGGTCCGCTTAGAAATCTCACCAAAAATGAACGATAAAATAATCGTGGTGGATGCAACAATCAGCATCACGCTAGGGGATACGTTTTCCATATCGGGTAATCTATAAATTGAAAATAAAAATAAATGCTAGTCTGTTAAACTTGTCTCTCCTACCTCATGCGGCAGCGACTACAAGACTACAAGGCTACATTACTATTTCTTAGCCAGCGTAGCCGGATAGCCCCACTCTTCCATAAGTTCCAGCAACTCCCGGAGGTGTTGCTCTTCCCGAACGGAGACGCGGGCGTTGATCTTGTCTTTTCGCCCTTCGGCGAAAGTGAGTTCGGGTTTGAACGTCCGGTCTAGGTAAGGCGCGTTCAAGAACTTATCGGACAACCAGCGCAGGCGGTCTTCCGGTTTGTCGTCTTCGTTCACCTTTACGTTGAGCTGGTAGTAGCCGCCAACCTCTTGGCCGGTAGACAAAGAATAGCCGCCCGTAACCAGTTTGCTGTAGTTCACGAACTGTAGGCTGTCTCCCGTTTGGAGGTACAACCCGATGCGCCCGATGCGGGAGATCATACCGCTGCCTTGCGGCGTTTTCATTCGTTTGCCTTCTCCTACTAGAGAGGTCGCCAAAATGATGCGCCCACTTAGGTAATCCCGGATTCGGTTGAAGCCCGCCATCGTGAGCAACGCCAAAACGATGCCGTGCATGAACGGATTGATGAAAAAGAACTCCACCGTCAGAACCAAAATCGTGATCGGTTCGTAGAGCAGCAAAAAGGTAGAGATGCCGTTCACGATCGGTTGTTGGTACCGACCGAACAATACGCCGCTGCGCATTCGCCGCCGTACCAACACCAGCACCCAGTATACCCCCCACAACAGCAGGGCCGTCAGGAAAAGGTTGAACCAGGTAAAATAAGGCTGCAAGAGTGCCTCCATCTGTTTAGTAATTTATGTTGCCGGTTGCTGGGCGAAAACCAGTTTGTCGCTTTCCTTTCTCCCACTGGGGGTTAGGGGGCTAAAAAGCGATAAGCTGGTTGCGGTCCATCTAGCCCAGCTTTAATTTTCTTTAAGTGTATTGTCTAGGTAGCCGTTGTTTTCCAAGGCGCGGCCTACGTCGGTAACAACGCTTTCCCGGATCGAGAGCCACCCGTCGTTGGAGCGGATGAGGAGGCCAACCCGCAGCATTCGTTGCAGTACGCTGCGGTAACGCTGGTCGTAGGAAGGCCCGAAGAGCTTCCGCAGGTGGTAATCGTTCGTTCTGCGCTCAAGGAAGATGGTTGTTAGCAGCAGGCCGGTATCCGTATTCACGAAAGCGGGCAGGCGGAACCTCCGTTCTTCGCTCGGCGTCACGCTGTCTTCGTTGCAAAACTCCATCATGAAGGCCCAGCGGTTGAGGGTGTCGCCTACGTTGCCGTAGCTGCTGCGGTGGAGCTTTTTTACCAGCCGGTCCATCGCCAATTCGCTCATCGGCTCTCCGTCTTTGTCTACCAGCTTTTTGTGGGTTGCTCCGTGGCGGATCCGGATAGCGTGCTGCATATCCTCCACCGAAAAGTCGTCGAGGTTCACCTCAGACTGGAAGATGCGGTCGAGATCGCGGAAGCGGTTGAGGTGGGCGTAGACCGCGTTGGTGGTCGCTACGAGGTAGAACATCTTGCCCGAGTAATTGTCGATGTGCGCGCCTAGCGCGGCAACGTTTTGGGCCAGCGAGGTTTCGTTGTCCCACCAAAGCTCCAGATCGTCGATCCAGATCATCGGTCGGGTCTGGATGGTGTGTTTCTGCACAAATGCCAGCGCATCGGCCAGCTTGCCCGTTGTTTGCATCCGCCGGCCTTCAACGGAGATCACGCCGTTGGGCACCAGCCGGATGACGTTGTTGGGGAAGATCCGGTTAGAGATCATTTCCCCGAAGAGCGAACGCCCAGACAGCCTGCGGCCCGTGAGCATAACGGCTCCTCGGTAGCCCTGTCGCCAGTTGGCGACCAATCTTCTCATCTGCGCAATTTCTGCTTCGCGCCCCACCAGGAAGGACTCCCCGATGTAGCCCTTCGTCATCACGATGTTGGTGTAGGCTTCGTTGCCGCCCGCGATTTGGCGCTGCTCGATGGCGCGGACGACCTTTTCGGATACGCTCATCCGGTCTTCCCGCGCGGCATCGCCGCGCCACCGCTCAAACCCTCGGAAGGTATTGCCCAACCACTCCTTCGCTGGCGTAAGCCAGCGCCCTTGCCGACGGGTAAATTCGTTCAGGCCCGTTTGCAACGGCAACGGCAAAAAACCAGGTACGGGGCGGTAAACGCTCGTCAGTTTCAGGTCGGCATCAATGATGCCAGCCAGTGCATTCTTTATGTCGTCGTAGGCCATCTGAGACGTATCGCACCGCTCCAGAAAGTTGTTGAACGGCTGGCTGAGGTTTTCCACTTCATAGTCGACAACATCGCTACCTGCCTTGATTTCCTTTGCGATGAGCAAGGTACGGTTGCGGACGTTGTTGATCGCCACGTCTAGCCCCCCAACTACTTGCTGAGAAAGCTCCCAAAGTTCGTAGAGTTGTGGCAATACTTCGGCTGATACCCACTGGTTGGTGGCGCGCTGGAAGTTCACGTCTTTATACTGCATCAGGCCGTGGTCTGCCCCAACGGTTACCCTCGTGTTTTCTATAATTTTTGCGATGCGCGCGTTCAGCTCATTGGTGTAATCATGGATTTGCGCGGGGGGCTTCGCATCGGCGATGTACTCGTCTAGCAGGCTAGAGATTTGGCCGGGGCGCACGTTTTCTTCGTTCTCGCTTTTCTGGATGAACGCCGCGATGGTCTTCGCTTTTTCCCGCGCTTCCGTTATCGCCTCCGTAGACGCCCCGATGCTCTCGTGCAGCAAGGCGCGGATGCTGCCGAAAATGTCTACTTGCCCGCGCAGGAGGGTAAACTCTTCGGCGAGGGCCTCAGATTGGTTGGCAACTTCGGCCAGTTGGGCCCGGTAACCGGGCCAGGGGTTGTGTTGCAGCTTCCATGCCGACAGGGTTTTCCGCCGAAACCGCTCATTGCTTTCCAGCTTTTTCCGAATCTGACCAACCTCCGTTTCCCATTCTTCCAGCGCTGTGCTCAGCGTCTCACGAGAGCGGTCATGCAACTGCCCAACGAGGCGTTCGGTTGCTGCGCCGTCGGCTACCATCAGGTCGGCGGTTTGTAGCTGCAGTTGTACGTTGCGGTACAGAACCAAGAAGTGCTTGGCCCGCTCGGCCCAGACGTAGTGCGTAACGCGGCAGCCCAAATCAGTAGGGTCTTCGGCCTCCCCTACTGGGCAGGTGTCGCCTTGCTCAATAATAGCCTTGGCCAGCTCCTGCGCGCGCGCCGCCAAGTGATTAATATCTTCCGAAAAAGCGTCATCAGGAGTAACAACCTGACTAACTGCTTGCCGCAGGGCCTCGGCCGTTTCGGTGTCTTGTTGGGATCGTGTTGGGTGGGCTAACATGAGTGGCAAGGTACGAAATTTCGGAGATTCTTAGTCGCGTTTTGGGCGCGGCCGCAGGTGCAAGGGTAAGTTTTTGAAGGGTTGGGCTTTTATGTCCCCCCATTATGACTGTTTGGCCTGTTGGATGGGGTTTTGGGCGAGCTGGTGGGGCGAAAGGCGGGGTAAAGGTGAAGGAGGGAAGGATAAATCGCAAATCGCGCAAATCGTGGAAATCGCGCAAATCGCGAAGGGCGAAACGCTGCCTATCGGCAAGCGTTTAACCCTTCGCTAGATATGGGACCCCTTCGGGGCCGGAATAGGGTAGGGTGTAGCTCCCCAGGGCTAACGCATACTATTTTTTAGTAATTTGTCTCGTGATTTATCGGATAAACTTGCTCGCATTCGAGTTCGTTTCACTCCTTTCCCCCGTGCGGATTTAGAAATAAGGTTAATTGACACCTTGCGAATCACACTC
>CALEDI010000122.1 GCA_937949535.1 uncultured Lewinella sp.
CCCGCTCGTCCTTAATCAGTTGGCCTCCGGCCACCTGAGCGTCGTGCTCCAGCAGCAACGTCCAATTTCCTGCTAGGGCATCATTGAGGAGGCGTTCCTTCTCAGCCAACGTATGCAGCGGGCGCACATCGAAGGCCATCACCCACGGCAAACTCAGGTGGGCTGCGCTGGGGATGAGATCGGCGCAGTAAACCAGCCTTCGGCCGTCGGGGAGATCTATCAGCGGCAACTGCATCGCTTCGGTGTGGCCGTAGACCGTTCGTAGTCGGATGCTGGGGAACCAGTCGAAGTCGGTGTCTTGGTCGGGCAGGAAGCGGAGCTTTCCGCTTTTGTCCAATGGGTTCAGGTTGCTGGGCAAGAAACTGGCGGCCTCACGTGGGTTGGGGGTATTGGCCCATCGCCAGTGCTTGCCGCACACCCAGTGGGTGGCGTTCGGGAAGGTCAGTTGCGCCCTGCCCTTTTCATCGAGGTAGCTCGCACCGCCAACGTGGTCGAAGTGTAGGTGCGTAAACAGCACATCAGTTATTTCCTCTGGCCGGATCATCGCTGAAGCCAAACCCGACAACAGTACTTGCGGGATGCTGGGGTTAAAATGCTTCCGGAACCGCTCGCCGTCTTTCTCCCCGATGCCCGTATCCACCAGAATCTTCCGGCCGTCAGCCGTCTCGATCAAGAGGCAGCGCATGGCCCAAGTACAATAGTTACTGCCCGCCTCCGGCGGGTATACCCGACTCCAAACGGACTGGGGGACTACGCCAAACATGGCTCCGCCATCTAGTTCGAGGGTGCCGGCAAGGACGGTGGTTAGCTTGGTGATCATAGCGGTAAGATAGAGTTCAGTGCCCAGAATTCTGAACGCTGGTTCCTCCTTCAACTCAACCACCCCATCCCGCCCCGAAGCGCGGTAAACCCAATCAGCGCAACCAGCGGCCCAACCCAACAAGAAAGAACAAAACCGTAGTAGTTGTGCGTAACCCGGCTTGGCTGGATCCACTCAACGATGTAACTGATGAGCCAAACGAAGAATGCGATACTCCCCAGGATAACCGCCAGCAGAAAGCCCGCGTACTCGTTGCCCAACAGGAAGAGGCCGTAGACGATTACTTGGCCGAGAATCATTAAAATGGTGTTCATGGGGATGGTAGTGTACTACATTATTTTTTAGCCCGTGGTGCTACCCGGCTTAACAGGTGCTTCCCAACGGCTTCGCCTTGGGTAATTCCGTAGTCGATGGCGGGGCGGTAGTGGATGCCTCCGTAGAGGCGGCTGAGGGCGGCTTCTTCGCTGGCGTGTAAGAAGCTTTTGAAGCTGCGTTCGGGCAGGTCGTACTCTACTTCGGAGTCGTCGGTGAAGGCGAAGTTTTCGCCGAAGATATTGGTCAGGACGATGGCGCAGGCGCGGCTCACGACGCTGTGGCCGGAGGTGTGTTCGGGGAACGGTGGTGTTTGTAGCAGCGGGCGCCATTCTTCGTCGAGGTGGCGATTGATGAAGGTTTCGGGGCGGACGAGGCTAGAGCGGTACTTCTCGTCCCAGCAGCTAATGAACCCGTCGTGCATAGCCATGCTCGTCATGGCATACGCCTGTGTGGTAGTACCGATGTTGGCCTTCGCTTGGCGGGCGGCGATGGCGGCGATGTTGACCCAGTGGCCGCCGGGGGTGATCTTTTTGGTGGCGAACATTACGTGGCCTACGTGGTGGCTCACGTAGGGGTTACAGTCCCAAAACTGAGCGATGGCCTTGCGTTCTTCCAGTTCGGCTTCGTCTTCGACTTTTAGGGCGTTGTAGACTTCTTCCACGCCGGCCCACCATTCCGAGTCTTTGTCTTCGCTGTACTCGGTGGGGGGCAGGGGCTTGAATTGGTCTGGGCTATCTAGGGCAAAAGCACGAATTTTTGACCAACTGGGTTCGATGCCGTCCATGTAATCTGGCGGCGTTGGTTGCCACTTGCTGGGGTCTTCGGTGATGGAGTATTTGGGAAAGGTGCGCGATTGTTTGTAGGTATCTCCGTCGTACCATCCGATGATGTGATCGGCGATGGCGTGGCCGTAGTCGATGGATGCTTTCAGGGTAGCGGCGGGAACTTTGATGTCGGCAAATTCTTTGAAGATCTCGTCTTCAAAAGCAACAATTTTGTCTTCGCTGAAGATGAGGCTTTTCCCGACTTTGAGTTGGGCGGCGACGGCAGCGATGGGGTACGCAATTTCAACGTTTGTTGGGGGCGCGGGCGCAGGTGTGAGGTGAGGTATTTGGCCCGCTAAGCTCTCGAAGCTCGGGTCTCCGGCCGCGATGGCTTCGTAGCCCGCGATGCTGGAGTAGGCATAGATGCGGCCCGCCTGCGGCGGGCTGAAGATGTCGTGGACGATCACATCCGTAAGCTTCTTCACCGAGCGGTGGTAAAACTCCGGCGCAGCCACCTCTTCCTGAAAATTCGGGTTCACCTCTTCGCCGCAGGCGAAGAAAAGAGCAGATAGGGCGAACAAGGATAAAATTCGACTTAGTTTAATCATGGTGCCAAGGCGGTTTAAATGAAGGATGAAACATTAGCACGGGTCTGGATTGGGTTGGGCGAAGATACGGTACTGCGCGCGATGGGCTGACCTTCGGCTTCGGATAGCCTCGGACGTAGTCAGCCCGCCAGCGCGCGATGGGCTGACCGCCGCCTTCGGCTACGGTCAACCCATCGCTAGAGGTGGTACCCTTTCAGGGCACTTAAACGGCCACACCTGCCACGCATACCACACCTCCAACGCCTCCAACGCTAGGCTATCGCGTAGCGATCACCCCTCGGATAGCCTCGGACGTAGTCCGGGGAGCAGTGTTAATTTTTAGTCTTGGATTAGCGCGCGCCTAAATAAGCCCATAACTAGTAGCAATCCGTTCGCTGAGCACCGCCTTGAGGGCATTGGCCGCGTCCAAGATCAGTTGTTCGTTGGAAGGGAAGGGCACGGGCGCGTTGCCGATGTTGCGGCGCGAATCTGAGCTGAGTGCCCGGCGGTCTCCCGTAAACGTGGAAGCGTAGTTCTCGAAGGCCGAATCGGCCGTTAGGTTGTCTTGGTCTACTACGCGGCGGTTGCGGATGTCGTAGAGTTCGAAGCCAGCAGTTACGGTAGCTATTTTCGTTTGGAGGACCTCGATCACATCGGCTCGGATGATCACCTGCCGGGGGCGCGTGATGTCGTTGCCGAGGGTGTCTTTAGCTACGTTGCCGGCGGCATCGAGCACGTACTCCGTGCCGTCGGTGATTTCCTTTTCGTCGATGTACTGTCGTTCTTGGCTGCGTTCTGGGCTCACATCGATGTTGCGCATGATGATGCGGGCTACGTAGTCGTATTTGCGGCCTTGTTTTTGGGTGACTTCAAACTTGCGCCAGCGGTCTTCCATCTCGTTGGCGTTGATGCGGAAGAGTTCTTGTTCGAAGCCTGCGGGCAGGTAGCCGCCGGTTTCGTTGCGCATCTCGACGGTAATGAAGAGCATACCGAGTTCTTCGGCTTCCTGCATCAGTTGGCTGGTGTTTTTGAAGTCTCTTCGGTAGTACGCGATACCATCGAAGGTTTCATAGGCTTCCCGAGCGGCGGCTTTGTTTCCTTGGCGACCGAGCGCTAGTTGGCGCTCGCCTTCTTGGAACATTTGCTCGGCGGCGTTGCCGGCGGCGGCGTCCATTTGGCTACCGATCGCAACGAAGTTCAGGTTGGCTTGGCGGCCGTCTTTGTCTACTAGTGGCGTCAAGGGCGTCACTTCGTTGGCCCTGTTGTCTAGGCTGCGGTACACGCCGTGGATGCGCCGCCAATCTGGTGTGGCTTCGGCTTCAAACCGCCGGATTTTAGCGAGGTCTTCGGCGTTGGCCCGGTTGAAGGCCGTTTCTAGGGCGCTAACGTATTTCGGGTTTTTGTTCCGCTCGCCGGTCAGTTTTTTCTTCGCAACGCGGATGGTTTCGTCGTAGTTGCCTTGGTCTACCAGCGTCTGCACCTTGGGGCCGCAGGCCGTGATGGTTAGGCAGAACAGTCCGGTCAGTAGTAAAAAGAGTGTATTTTTCATATCAAAATGGGTTGCTTGATCGCAAACTTAGGGCATTTGATATTATGATGGCGTTATAAATATGTTATGTGTGTGGGCGCGGGCGCGGGTGCAATGTGGGGTTTTCTAGTGTTTTTGTATCAATCTCAAATGTTCCTTAAAGGCTTCTTGCTTTGCTTGGAAACTACCAACTTTTTCTATTGTGAGGCTATATTTAAGTATTTTCATTTTTGGAGTTGGTAGATGTTTCAATAGCATATTGAAGAACAATTTCATCCTCATACGCCTCTTTGAACCTATTGACAACATCACTTTCGGCTGGTTCAAAAAAACAGAAAAAACCACCGCTGGAAGACTGAAGTACAACTTTCGAAAGGTCACTCATTTCCATTACGATGAATTCAATGGTATCAACTATCAGCCCTTTGTTTCCATCATCTGGCGAAGCAGCATCTCCGAATCCGTGATCAGACAATTTACCCCGGCCTTCCCGTCCAAAACACGAAATTGAAGACACCTTCGGAGGGACCGGATAGGTAAAACTTACCGAATCTCTCCCCCTGATATCGAAATTAGACTTCAGGCTTTCTCCTGCGGTCCAAAGGCCCGTAAAGCTGTGCAAAATCTTAATCCCGCCTATATCTCCTAGTTCTACATGCTCCTCATAAAGAGACTCCAGTACGACTACCAAAGAACCAGTCGGTCCCGAAAAATTGAGTGCGACAGTCCCCATACCTTCGATGTATCCATTTGGAGGTAGGCAGACTGATGGCTTCTGTACTTGAACATTGACCAAACACAGACCAACGAGTTTTCTTAACGTATCAATTTCATCTTTTGAAAAGAGGTTATTGACTACTGTTGTGTCGTTCATGCTGGTGTTTTGGTTCTCAAGGTAATCAAAACTGGTTCTCTATGCGTAGAGCAAATCGTGTAAGCATTAAATCGAGATAAAGCTCCACCACCATCCCCTACCTTAAAAAGACATAAAAACTATCCCTCTACAAAAGTAGCAGGTACTCCTCGACTATCCGACTGTTTGACTGTTTGACTATCTTCGCACCAACCTTCTTTACCATGGCCAAACCTACCAACATCTGGACCCCCTTGCTCTTCGCCGCAACCCTAGCGATTGGGCTATTTATCGGTTACCGACTACAGAGCAATGCGCCCCTAATTGCTTCGGGAACAGATGCCTCTGGGGGCGGACGAGTAGAAGAACTTCTACGCTTCATTGAGGCCCGATACGTTGACGAAGCCGACTCCGACAAGCTCCACGAGGCCGCCATCGAGGCCGTACTCGCTGAACTAGACCCACACAGCAGCTACATCCCTGCCGACGAACTAATGGCCATTAACGAATCTATGGAAGGCAACTTTGAAGGCATTGGCATTGAGTTTTTGGTGGTAGACGACACCATCACCGTAGTCTCTGCATTGCCCGGCGGGCCAAGTGAAGCCGCTGGCCTTCGCTCCGGAGATCAGGTAATTATGGTAGAAGACAGCATCGTGACGGGCGTGAACGAGTTCGGCATCGACCCCGCAAGCCTGATGCGTGGTGTACGCAATACCGACGTCAACATCACCGTCCGCCGACCAGGGGAGACGGAGCTTATTGGCTTCAACATCACCCGTGCGCCCATCCCGGTTTACAGCGTAGACGCCGCCTACAACCTCAACGAAACCACCAGCTACGTAAAAATCAACCGCTTTAGCGCCACGACGTATGACGAGTTTGTGAAAGCCTTGGAAGAAAACATGGAACAAGGCGGTACCCGCAACCTCGTGATCGACCTGCGCGACAACCCCGGCGGCTACCTCCAGCAAGCCACCAAAATGCTCAGCCAGCTCTTCACCCAGAAAGATCAACTGCTGGTGTATACCGAAGGCCGCAACTCTCGCCGGATGGAGTACGAAACCGATGGCAGGGCCTTTTACAACATCCAGAACGTGGCGGTCCTGATTGATGAGGGCTCGGCTAGCGCAAGTGAGATCATGGCTGGCGCGGTCCAAGACCGCGACCGAGGCATCGTTGTAGGTCGCCGCAGTTTTGGTAAAGGCCTCGTGCAAGAGCAGTACCCGCTCTCCGATGGCTCCGCCCTTCGGCTTACCGTTGCCCGCTACTACACGCCCTCTGGGCGCAGCATTCAACGCTCCTATGAGGAAGGCGAAGACGCCTACCGCTCAGAGCTCAACCGCCGCTTTGACGACGGCGAACTGACCGGAGGCTCGGAAGCCCTGCAAGACAGTTCCAAGATTTTCTACACCAACTCCGGCCATCCCGTCTTCGGTGGCGGAGGCATCACGCCAGACTACTTCGTTCCGCTAGACACCTCGCTGAACAACGAAGCTTTCTTGCGCCTTCGTCAGCAGATCCCAGCGTACTTGTTCCAGTACATCCGCGAGCATCCGGAGGTAAAAAACTTTGCGACACTAAACGACTACCTCACCAGTTACCGCCCCAACCTAGATGAGATTCTACCGGCCCTAACCCAGCGCGTACTGGCCGACTATGAAGATGGTATTGGCCCGCTACCGGCTCGTTTGCGGCCCGAGCTTTCGCTCTTTTTCCGGGCGCGCTTAGCGCGCCAATTGTTCGACAACTCCGCCTTCTTCCAAGTCCTCAACGAAGAAGACCCCGTAGTACTGGAAACCTTGCGCCTAATGGAACAGCCCGACCCGATGATTGCGGCCCGGCCGGGGCTAGAAGAAAATTAGTAGGGTATTTGTTAGCTTTACAGCCCCACACTTTTAGTCTATGAACGCCCTTAAAGCTCAGTTTGAGCACAAAACCCTCCTTAACCACTTTGAAGCGGACCCCCATCTGGAAGTTCGCGGCCTCGCCATCGCTAGCATTCACGTATTGCACGGAGAAACTGCCGACGACGACATATTGGTAGTAGAGTACGAAAACAGCCCAGCCCTCAGTTTCTACAACACCCAAGGCCGCTTGATTGATGTAGACCACTACCTACCAGACCACTACCCCGAAGCCGACCAAGAAAGCACCGTTAAAGTCCTCGACAACCTACGCGGCGCAACCAAAGACCAAATGGAACTGCAAAGCCAGTTCCGTCCGCTGCTCGATGAAGTTTTTGATGTGGGAGACCGGAGCATCGCGAAGGGACTCCAAGAAAAATTTGGGTTAGAAACTACCCTAGCCGATGAGCTGCGGTTCAAGGCAAAGTTCGACTTCCGAGGCAGCAGCGAGGACTTCAAGAGTCTGCTTGTTGGGGAGTACGCCAACTTCGGTGCCTTCATCAAAAGCTACCTCCTTGGGCAACTACAAACCGGCAATGGTTATGTTCACATTACGCCCAACGGCAACATCATAATTACTACCCTGAACAAGCGCAGCGGCCTAGCGGTAATCTTGGAAACCACCGACGCAGACGGGCAAAGGCTACCGCCCGCCCGCTGGCTAATCACCCGAACAAGCAACCAAAAGCAACTCGAACAAGCCTTGGTTTTCCGGAGCGACGACATCAAGGCCTTCTTTAACGCCGACGGCTACGAAACGACCTTCCGGACAACACGTTACGAGCTGAAGCATAGCCTTGGCCGCTTGGAAATAGATAGCCTGCTAGACAATACCAACAACCTCCTAAAGCTCGACCTTTTCAACGATTGCTACCAAATTCTGGCCGGAGACCCAGACATCATCGTTGCGCTCACCGGAAGCGTAGAGGTGAGCATCGTCAATACCCACCGCTCCGTCGTGCCCGGAAAATGGTCCAACACCATCAAGCTACCCGCTTCAGCCAACCAAGTAAGGGCCGACGAGAACCTCGCTACCCTCTTTGCGCAAGACGCTGAAGGCCAAATCATGGTCTACGACATCACCTCCCCCGAAGCAACCCTGATCGCAGACCTCGGCAAATACGCCCCCGGTTTCCAGCTCGACGCTACGGGCAGTGTGATTGGCCGCCGCTACGAAGAAAAAGACCTCGTAAAGATCAGCACCAACGTACCCGACTTGGAGCTGCCCGGAGAGCAACAGAACTTCGCTACGGCCTTCAAGAACCTTAGTCACCTCTTCAAGGGAGAGAGCCTATTCGTGAAAACCTCTTTTGCCCGCACGGTAGAAGAAGCGTTGCCAGCAGAAGAAACCGCTATCCCGACCGCCGTGGAGGTTGCCCGTTACGACTTCGAGACCAACATCGACCATCTCCTAGCGGAAGCAGGACAAGACTATAGTCGTTTATTGGACATACGCGAGAAAATTGCCATTGCCCGCGTCAACATCGGTGAAGAACTGACCAAGGTTTCGGAGCGTGAAGGCATTCTGTTGGTTGGCCGGAGGCTACAAAGCACGATCAACAACATCGTTCGGCCAGCGGAGCGGCGCGTCCGAAAGTTGGTGGAGACCACCCGCGCCCAACAAATCATCGAGGAAGCGCGCGGCTTCAAAGCCGCGATGACCAAACTAGACGACCCCGACGCCTACCGCGACATCCTGAACGGCATCCGCGCCAGCGGCGAGGAACTAGACACGATGACGACCGGCGATGTAGCCAGCATCATCTCCGAGTTCAAAACCATCCAGCGGGAACTGAACGTCACCTTCTCCGAACAAATCGCGCAGGATGGCAACAGCCTGCAAGCCTTCATCACCCGCGAGATTGAGCAGATCGAAGAAGCCATCACGAATACCCACGTTGCGCGCGAACTCGAAAACCTGCTGGCAACGCACCCGGCCGCGTTGGAGCTGATGAGCTTGCTGAAACAATCCTTCGTCCTCCAAAGCATCGCCGGAGAGCAACGCCTCTCCCCCGCTGGCATCCAACGTAGACTACACCAGGCCGTAACGGCCCGCCGTAGCCAACTGCACCAAGAACAGGAGCGTAAGGAAGCGGAGATAAGTGCGGCTAAGTTGCAACTGGCCCGAATGATCCAGGAGAGTATTGACTTCTTCGTGCGCAACCATTCCGGTGGCTTCTCTGATTTGGAGTTGGCAAAGACCGCCGCTTACCAGGAAATCTTGAAGGATACGGGCAGGCTGGAAAACCAGTTCAACGATGTCCGTCTGGCCCGTGAGCTTCGCCAGAAGTTGGAGCGCCGCATTCTGGAGCGCAACCGCCTAGACTTGGAACGGATGGTTGCCTTTGAGGGTAAATACGCCTTCATCCAAAACGACCCGAACCTGTTCGTTGACCTCGAATCGACCCTCCAAGTCTTTCCCAACTGGAGCTTAGAAGTGATCGAGAAAAAAGGACAAGCGAACACCTACCTCGCTACCTTCATCCGAGACACGGACAAGGAAGTTTACCGCCCTTCTTCAACGGACAACCTGCGGAGCGGGCTCGCCTTCGAGATCAGTGGTGCGCAGCAGCGCGACTTCTTCAATGCCTACGACGTATACGCCGCCAAAGAAAACAACCTTGAATTCGTTGATGCGCTCTGGGAGATTGCTAATGAGCGTAAAATCCCGGCAGACTTCCCCCAGTTCAAGCCAGCTAGCCTTAAGGAAATGCAGCCCAAGGGAGGCGCCGGACTAAAGGCCCTCGGCTGCGCCCGCAAGCAAAAGCAACTAGAGGACGAAGAGCGGAAACGCACACGCAACGTACCACGCATCACGCCAGAATTCATTGACGAGACGCCCTACTTTCAGGAAAAATTGCGGGAGTTTGTCATCAAAGCCAAGCTACAACTCACGACTGGCTCGGGCATCATCCTGCTGAGCGGCCCACCGAGTACGGGCAAGAGCGCGTTCTTGAAGTTCGTATCCGCCGTCATGAACCGGGAGTATTTCGAGCATGCCTCGGACAAGTGGCAAACGAAAAACAGCCTCGTGACCGCCATCAAGTTCGGAGAGAACGGCCCCTACACCACCCCTGCCGGATTTACCAAGGCCATCACCACGCCGCACAGCCTGATCAACATCGAAGAGATCAAGGAATGGCCGGAGGCATTGCGCAAATCGTTGAACCCTTTCTTTGCGGGTAGCGATACCTTCCTCGCGCCCGACGGCACGGCCTACAACATCGGCGACAACATCTTGCTCTGCGCCGCCGCCAACCTAGGTGCCATCTACCGCCAAGACGACGAGCCCTTCACGGCAGACTTCTGGAGCCGCATCGAAGTGGTAGAATACGACTACGCGCCCCATGAAATTGACCGAGATTACTACGACGACCTCCACAGCCCCAGAAAAAATAACCTCCTCACGATGCAGGACTTGGCGCGTGACTACTTCAACTATCGTTCAGCGCCGAAGGAGCCCGAGCTTAGGGCACGCTACTTTGCGCGGCAGTTCCTAGAGTTCATGCTGCTGCCGAAGGCAGACGAGCGGGTGAAACGAGACAACCTCCGCCACAGCATTGCCGATTTCTTTAGTACAAACCAGCGGAGAGAAGACCAAGTTTACAGCCCTGAAGAAGCCGCCAAGGTTGCCCTACGTCGCCTGCGCGATTTCCAAGGATACAGCGCAGAGAACTTCTTCGATCTCTACGATCACTTCGTTAACGGGATGCCGCTGCGGAGCCCACGCCTAGCCAAACTCCAAACAACGGACGTAGGGAAGTACGAAAAACTACGGGTCACGATGCTATGCCTACACGCCATGGAAGGCTGCCTGCGGAATTTACGAGAGCAGTTTTACTCCAGTGCTGGGCAGACGGAAATTGAGGGCACCAACCGAGAGTTTATCAACGGAGCGTTCTTGTTGGGTATGGTGGGTTAGGGATTGACACTTAAGTTTGGTCGGTATGATTAAGTGCTGAGGAGTACCCCAAAACCATCATGGCACCTGCGGCCGCGCCCAAAGGATGGGAAATAAATAATTACCTTACCCGTCCACAAACTAACTACTCCCCATGCGCCACCTTTTATTGTGTTCTTTAGCCTTGCTGCTGCTCACCACCTGCCGCCAGGCTCCTCAAATAGACTACGCCTCCGAAAAAACCGGCGTCTTCACCAAAGCCGCCATCGCTGGGCCACACCCAAAAGCGACGGAGGTTGGCCTCGAAGTATTGAAAAACGGCGGCAACGCCATCGACGCGGCCGTAGCGGTGCAACTTGCCATGGCGGTGGTGTACCCGCGCGCTGGCAACATCGGGGGCGGCGGCTTTCTCGTTTACCGCGACAAAGACGGCCAGTCTGAAGCACTCGACTACCGCGAGCGCGCACCCGCCGCCGCCAACCGAGATATGTACCTCGACGAAGAAGGCAACGTCATCCCCAAGCTGAGCACCCTCGGCCACCGGGCCGTCGGCGTTCCCGGAACCGTAGCCGGCATAGAAGCCATGCACAAAAAGCATGGCTCTAAACCCTGGGACGAACTCGTTGGCTACGCCATCGACCTGGCCGAAAACGGCTACCGAATCAGCCAAACGGAGGTAGACCGCCTCAAGCGTTACCATAAAGATTTCGCCCAGTTCAATGACAGCAGTCCGTTTCTGGATACGATGTCTGTAGAAGGCACCTTGGTGAAACAACCCGAACTGGCCGCTACCCTCTCCCGCATCCGAGACGGAGGCGCAGCCGGTTTCTACACCGGCAAAACGGCCGACCTGCTGGTTGCCGAAATGAAGTCTGGCGGCGGCCTCATCACCCACGAAGACCTGGCGGGCTACGAAGCGACGTGGCGCAAGCCCATCAAAAAAGCCTACAAAGACTACCAACTCATCTCTATGCCTCCTAGTAGTAGCGGTGGTGTTGCGCTGGCCCAGATGGCCGAAATGTTGGAAGCTTACCCGCTAGCGGAATACGGCTTTCAGTCTACCAAAGCAGTTCAGCTCACCGCCGAGGTGATGCGCCGTGCTTACGCAGACCGTGCAGAATACTTGGGCGATAGCGATTTCTACCATGTCCCCGTAGATTCTTTGCTCAATGATGCGTACCTCGCAGGGCGCATGGCCGATTTCCGGCCAGACTCTGCTGGTTCGTCCGATTTCATCGGTGCGGGGCTAGACGCTATCCGGGAAAGCTATGAGACCACCCACATCAGCATCATCGACGAAGCGGGCAACGCCGTATCCATCACGACTACCCTGAACGGCAACTTCGGTAGCAAGGTGATCGTAGATGGTGCGGGCTTCTTCCTGAACAACGAGATGGACGATTTCAGCGCAAAGCCTGGCGTACCGAATATGTTTGGGCTGGTCGGCAAAGAAGCCAACGCCATCCAACCCGGCAAGCGGATGCTCTCCAGCATGACCCCAACCATCGTTGAAAAGGACGGCGAGCTCTTCATGGTACTCGGTGCTCCCGGCGGTTCTACCATCATCACGGCCGTACTTCAGACCTTCCTCAACGTGGTGGAATTCGGTATGCCACTGGCCGATGCCGTAGATGCCCCACGCTTCCACCACCAGTGGCTACCGGATGTGATCTTGCATGAGGAGAAAGCCCTCGCGCACGGCGTCAAAGACGAGCTGGCGGCGATGGGTTATGCATTCCGAGAGGTGAAGTACATGGCCGTCATCAAGGCCTTACAACGGATGGAGGACGGGACCATCACCGCTGCGGCCGATGGCCGCAATCCGGATGATGATGTTGCGGGGTATTGATCTTTTTCTGGTCGAGGCTTTCCAAGCCGAGTTTATACGGTTGCTTCGCAAACTAAGAACTCGGCTTGGAAAGCCTCGACCAAAGCAAGCAACTACTTCAATGCCTCCATTGCCCGCTTAATGCGCGCAATGGCTTCGGTAAGTTGCGCCTCCGAAGCGGCGTAGCTGATCCGGATGCAGGTAGGAGCTCCGAAGGAGCTGCCACCGACGGTAGCAACGTGTGCGTTCATGAGCAGGTACTCCGAGAGGTCGTCGGAGTTGTTGATGGTGTATTCGCCACTGGACTTGCCGAAGAAGGCGGCTACATCTGGGAAGATGTAGAAAGCGCCCTGGGGGCGGTTGACTTTGAGGCCGTCGATCTGGCTCAGGCCATCGATCATGAGTTCGCGGCGTTTTTCAAAAGCGGCGCGCATGTCTTCGGTAGGCTTCAGGCTTGAGTTCAGGGCGTGGGTACCGGCAGCTTGAGCGATGCTGTTGGCGCCGGAGGTGTTCTGGCCTTGCAGCTTTGAACAGGCTTTTGCGATTTCTAAGGGAGCACCGATGAAGCCGAGTCTCCAGCCGGTCATGGCGAAGCCTTTGGAGAAGCCGTTGACGGTGATGGTGCGGTCTTTCACTTCCGGCATGGTGCCGATGCTGGCGTGCTTGCCGGTGAAATTGATGTGCTCGTAGATCTCGTCTGCCACAACGTAGACGTTGGGGTATTTGCCGAGCATTTTGGAGATGGCAGCCAGTTCGTCTTTGGTGTAGACGGAGCCGGTTGGGTTACAGGGAGAAGAGAAGAGGACGAACTTGGTCTTGTCTGTAATTGCGGCTTCGATGGCTGCGGCGCTTACTTTATAGTCGTCTTCGATGCCTGCACCGACGGTGATGGGGATGCCTCCGGCTACCTTCACGATGGCGGAGTAGCTCACCCAGTAAGGGGCGAGGATGACGACCTCGTCGCCTTCGTTCAGTAGCGCTAGGGCTACGTTGGCGATGGACTGCTTTGCGCCAGTACTTACTACAATTTGCGCGGGGGTGTAGTCTAAGCCATTTTCCCGCTTGAACTTCTCGGATACTGCTTGGCGCAGAGCTAGCGTTCCGGGAACGGGGGTGTACTTGGTTTGGCCTGCATCGAGGGCGGCCTTAGCGGCGTCTTTGATGTGTGTGGGGGTATCAAAATCGGGCTCGCCGAGGCTGAGGCTGATTACGTCGTGGCCCTGGGCCCTCACCTCGCGGCCAAGCTGGGCCATTTTCAAGGTAGCGGATTCTTTCATGCGCAAGACGCGGTCGCTAAGGGGGGAAGTTTTTGTTGTAGACATTAGGCTAATACTTTGAGGTAGTTTCTTGAAGAGGAGCAAAGTTAGCTTTTCGGCCCCTGATTGCCGCCCAAATGTTTAAGAAGTTGTACGGTGGCTAAAGAATCATCGCATGATGATAAAGTCTCCGAACTGCCGTATTAAGGCCCCATCGACCAGTTCTACTTCCAACTCCCAGATGAAGACCTGTGAATTCATTACCCGACCATCCAGTTTGCCATCCCAACCGAAGTTGTCGGTATCCCGGAAGGGATCGGCATTGAGGTCGTACAACAGCTCCCCCCAGCGGTCGTAGACCTTGAAAGAAAGCAGGCTTTGCACCTGCGTCCCCGCATAAGGTCGGAACAACTCGTTGGTATCATCGCCGTTGGGGCTGAAGGCCGTTGGTACGTATACGTCCAACTGTCCGTCTACAGTAATGATGATAAAATCAGTGGCCGAGCAACCTTCTTCGTCTCGTATTTGGAGGCGGTAGGTCTGTGATTCTAGCGGGCTGACGCGCATCGTACCGTCTGGCTGAAGTTCAGGAACTGGCCCGCTGCTCGTCCAGATGAGGGTATCCCAGTTCGGGAAGCTGGTCACGAAGTCGAGGCTGACGCTGTCCCCCAAAGTGATCGTGGTGTCTTCTGCAAGCCGAACCTGCGGTTCAACTCCCTGAAAGATTTCAAACTCCTGTACTACGGAGCACCCATCGGCACCGATCACCTCCACGTCGTAGCGGCCTACGGGCACTCCGGTGTAGCGGGTACGGGTAGTGCGTAGTCCGTTATCCAAGCGGTAGGTAAACGGCCCTCTTCCGCCGTCTACTCCGGTAATCGTCAGGGTGCCATCTCGGTCTTGTATGCAAGCGGGCTGGTCTATCTCGAACGTAAAATCTGCAATCTGGACTGCTTCGCGCAACAGCTCTACACTGTCTTTCACGAAGCAACCATTCACCACATCAAGTACAGTTAGTGAATAAAGTCCGGGTTCTGTACCACGAACCCGGTAGGGGTCGTCGGTGGGCACTACGGCGGAGTTCGGGCCTTCCCAGCTCGTAGTAAAACGCGGCCCGCTGCTACTGCCTCTTCCGTCGATTGTTGCGACGATTCGGTCACAATCCAGTATCGCCGGAGGGCGCAAGCTAATTATGGGGTCTACGAGGTCTTCCCCAGCGAGGGTGAAGGTGGTGTCTCGGCATCCGTTCTGGAGGTCTATCGTAATCAAGGTGTACTCTCCGGCGGAGAAGATGCGTTGCTCGGCGCTACGGCCCAGTAAGCTGTCGGCCTCGTTGAACCAACTGTAGCGGTAGTTCGTGTTGGTAGACCTCGGGTCAATGTCTAGCTCAAAGCTGTCTCGGACGCAAGTAAAGTCTAAGGGCGGGCTAATCACCGGCGAAGGCGGGGTAAAGTCTTCGGTAACCAAGGCCCTTAGCGTATCGCGGCAATCATTGCTCGCTCCCGTTACGATCAAACGATAGGTTCCCGAACTGATCACCGGAAGGTCATCAGGTCGGCTTTGTGGTTCGAGGGTTACGTTGTTTGGCCCGGTCCAGAGGAAGCTGACGCCCCCTTGGCCTTGGTTCGCTCTCCCGTCTAACAAAAGCTCTGGGCGGTTACAATCTAGGCGTGTGCCTCGGGGGAATTCCACAAAGGCTTGGGGCCGGATGGTGTCTGGGGTCACGCGCATGATGTCTGCACCCGTACAGCCACTTACGGGGTCGGTAACCGTGAGGAGGTACCGGCCATAATCGCCTACCAATGGGCGTTGGCTGTTGGCGCCAGACAGGATGTTGCCGTCCATTGTTGTCCAGCCGTAGGAGCTTTGTCCGCTTATCGTGATGGATTCGCCAAACAGTTCTATCTGCCTTCGGGAACAGGTCAGGGTAGTATCGTTGGCGGCTTCAACGATCGGGGCCTCTGTATCCCTGAAAATAACGACGCTGTCTGTTGCTGAGCAAAAGTTCACCGGGTCCGTAGCGGTAAAGCGGTAGATGTCTGGCTGAAAGACGGTAGCAACCGCTAGGTCTGCATCACCAACGAAGAAGCCGGTGTTCGATGTCCAGTTGAATAAAGGGTCTCGGCCATTTGCTAAGTTAGCTGTTCCAGATACTAGCAGCGAGTCTAGCGCACAGAAGAAGGTATCGGCAGCACTTGTCGTTACGACAGGGACGTCAAAATCTGAGACGACATCGACGGAGAAGTCGTTTTCACAACCGTTCAAGGTGTCCCGGATGTAGAAGCGGAAAGTACCGCTACTCGTTACTTGCAAGACTCCAGGGCCGGTTTCGGGGATCGGCACGTTTTCAAACGGCAGTACTGCTTCCCAGCCGTAATCAATGTTGGGCCGGCTGATGTCTTCGCCAAAGAGCAGCAATGTATCCCGAGCGCAGTTGATGCTGGTGTCTGGGTAAGGGATCACGATTGGCAGTGCCTCGTCTACTTCTACCCGGACGTTGGAAACCGAGCTGCACCCATTGATGGTATCAAGGACCCTCAACTGGTAGTTTCCGCCGCAACGTACGAGCGGGTTCAAGATCGTCGATCCTTCCATACAAGCCACCGATGGCCCTCCGGTCCAGCGGTAAATGTAGCGTTGCCCTAGGCTTGAGTTGCTCCCGTCTAGTACCCTTCGTTTGTTGTCGCAGTCCAACAATCTTTCTGGCCCCGCGATGGATATTGGGACAACGGTATCGTAGGTTACCTCTACCGAATCTACGATGACGCAGTTGCTGAAAGTATTCGTGGTTTCCAGCTGGTAAAGGCCGCCCAGCGTAACCCGCAGGCTGTCTTGGGTTGCTCCCGAAATGGTTGCGCCATCAGGCCCTATCCAGCGGTAGACCAACGGGAAGTTGGGCTCTGGAGCGGGTTCCCAGAGCAAGACATCGGTGATGTCGCAGCTCAGTTCCTGATCTGGCCCAGCGTTTCTCTGGGGCACTTCTCTGCTGTCGGTCACGATGGCCGTCGCCTCTCCCTGAAGACCAAACTGGTTGATCGCAACAATGGTGTAGCGGCCTATTTCGGTAACGGGCAAACGGGTATCGTTTTCTCCAAGGATTATCGTCCCGTTTCTACGCCAAGTATACGTGCAACCTTGGCAGGGGTCTCGGAAGGTCGTTTCCAGAAAGACCGTATTGGAAGCACAACTTAGGCTAGTATCCGCAAGGCGCGGAAACGGCGGACAGGGCAAGCGGGTCACCTCCGTAGAACGGATAGAACCACAACCGTTGCGGAGGTTGAAGACCTGTACGGAATAGAGCCCGACGTCTGAAATCCGGACCGTATCGTAGTCCGCATCTGCTATGATGTTCGGGCCAGACCAAGCAAAGGAATACCCATCTTCTACGTCGGGAATAACGGCCAGGTCAAAGTCTACCGTATCACACGGAATAACGGCTGAAGTAAAACTCAACTCGGGGGTGTCTAAGTCGTTAACAATCCGAACATTGTCTACACTGGTACATCCAGTTTCTCGTTGGGTCACCCGGAAGAAATACACGCCGCCCCTACCGACTTGGGTAGAGATGGTTTCCGCCAGCGTATCGCTGCCAGTGTTCGTCCAAACATAGTCAAACAATGGACCAACGGAGCTGCCCGCTCCGTCTAGGATAGCTATCGGATCATTACAACGAATCGTGTCTACATCTCCGGCTAAAGCAATCGGGCGTTCGATGTTGCGGATCACGTCCACAAAAGCCGTATCGGTGTCTCCGGAGATGAGGTTATTGACTACGAAGGCGTAGCGCCCAGGGGAGAATACGGTAAGTTCTCGTTCCGTTGGGCCGGGTTGGGTGTTGGCGCCGGCGGGGATGATCCATTCGGTCATTACATTGGGGCCAACGACGGGGAAGGACACCGTTGCGTCTAGTTCTATGAGCGGTCTTGCGCAGGTTATGCTGTCTGGCGGAACGATGATGGCCAGAGCGGGGCACACCGCTGAAACGATCATGCGGGCGGTATCTAGGCAGCTTTCGTTGAAATTGCCCAACACCAAGGTGTACTCCCCCGGAAGGTTGACGCGCGGCCGCATCCCGACCAGTTCGATGGGCTCGCCGTTGCGGAACCAGCGCACAACGGGCGCGTCGGTTCCGAGCGTCCGGTCTAGCCGCGCGATGCCGGTGTTGCAGTCTAGGAAAGCCGAATCTGGCAGCAGGGCGACTACGCTGTTGTCGGCCAGTTCTACCGTGACGGAGTCGCGGCTTTCGCAGCCCGTTTCTAGGTTCACGACGGTGTAGAAGTACGTGCCGGGGCAGTAAGACCAGGTCAGGTTGGTATCTCGGCCGGGGGCCAGACAGGGGCCGGTCCAGTTTTGCAGGTTGTCGTAGTCTAAGTTGGTATTGCGTGCATCGAGGGCGACGGAGTCTACAAAACAGTCGAAATCAAAAGGTAAATCAATACGGATTCTTGGGGTGTCTAGCTGTGAAAGCACGCGGGTTCGGTCGGTGGTTGTACAGCCGTTTCCGGTGTCTAATACGGTGAGTTCAAATAAGCCGCCGGGGTCTTCTACAAAGAGGTTGGGGAGGCGGCCAATGGTGTCGTTGGGTTCACTTAGGCGCACCCAGCTGTAGCTAAATTCGGGGCCAGAGCTGGTCTGGGGGCGGCCCAATAGGTGGTCGTTGGTGTAGCAATTGATGGAGAGCGAGTCTGGGCCGGAACGGGCAACGGGGCGCAGGGTATCTGCTAGCAAAACAACAGAGTCTTGCGCAAAACAACGGCTGAAAGAATCGATGGCCGTGAGGTAGTAGGTGCCGGGGCGATCAGCGACGAAGGTGTTTGCCGTACCGATCGTGTCTGGCTCTGCTTCGTAAGACCAGTAAAATTCCTGTCCGTTGTTGGAGGAGCTTGTTGAGGCGTCTAGCGTTATTTCCGGAGAATAGCAGGATATGGGCGCGGCCGCAGGTGCAAGGTTTAGGTTAGAAGGAGCAATGTCTCTAAGGATGGTGAAGGTGGTATCCTTACTACATCCGTTCCTGCGGTTGGAAACCGTCAGCGTATAGGTTCCTGGGCAGTCGGTCACCAAGGTCGGGCCTGCAAAATCGCCTATGATGCAGCCCCCAGACCAGCTGTAGTCCAACAATTCTGGGCGGTCTTGTATGGTATCTGCGATGAGGGTCAGTTCGGTTACTTCGCAGTTGAGCAGTTCGTTTCCGGCAAACATCGCCTTCGGCGTTATGGTGTCGATACCGATGGTGTAGAAGGTGTCCAGTTGGCAACCGGTGGTGGGGTTCTCGATGGTCAGGGTATAGATGCCCGGAGCGTCTACCCTGACTTCTGGCCCATCGGTTGGGCCAACGATGTTGCCGCCCGGAGGGCTCACCCAAGTGTAATCATAAGCTGGCCCCAAGGAGTCTGGCGTTGCTAAGATGCCCGGCGTTGGGTTCCGGCAGGAGACAAAGTTGCATGGCTCCAATACCCCACCACACTGCACCTGCGTCAGCGCCAAATCTGCTTCGACTTCGAACCGAAAATCTGCAATACGAATACTGTCTTTTATCGTACAGCCTACCCCCCGAAGAACTTCGGAAAGCTCATAAAAGTACAGCCCTGCGGTATCGGCGGTGTAGGTGGGCAGGAAACTCAGGTCTGTGCCTTCGTCGTCCGTCCAAACACCCCGGAATACAGACCCGATCACGCTCTGAAACCTGCTTTGGGAAGCATCAAACAGTACCGTTGGGTCATCGCAGGTAAGCCCCGCCGCCGCAGGCGCAAATACGATTGCGGGGTCAAGCACGGCGAGCTCTAGCATCACCATCGAGTCACAACCGTTTACTGCGGAAATGGTACGCACATAGTTGCCCGGATCACTGAAGGCTTCCGAACCGATCATGAATGCCTCCCCAAAGCAAATTGTCGCTAAGGTATCTTGTACAATAGCTGGCGCAATGCTCAGGTTCAGGGTTATCACACTATCACAACCTAAGAAGGAAGTGAGCGTATCGGTGTACGTGCCGGGGGCATCGTAGATGTTTCCGTCTTGTGGGTAAACTGCATCGGCACAAATGGTGGTGTCTAGGGTCTCAAAAAGGATGCTGACGATTTCGAGGTCTAAGACCACCACGCTGTCACAGCCCGCCCTACCAGTAAGCGTGACTTCGCGGACGCCCGTGGTAGAATAATCGGTGTTGCCAACCCGGTAACTTCCCCCTGTGCAAAGCTCAATGTCCAGAAAAGTAGTATCGGGTATGGGGTAGAGGTTTACGGTTTGGCAGGTCGGCGTTAGGTCTCCGCAGAAGGCCGGTTGGGCCGTCTCGAAGTCGGCCCGCAGGTCATCGAAGGAGAGGCTGCCATCAAGCGTAAGTTGGTCGAGTTCGCCGAGCCGGTAGCTGAGGCCGCAGATTTCGTAGCCTCCGGCGGGGAGGTTGCCTAGGTTTACGTTGTCTTGCGTGAGCAAGACCGAGTCGTTGCGCGCAATGGCGAAGGTGTAGCCATATAGTGCATCATCTGGGCGAGGCTGGCTGTAGAGGGGGATTAGGCCCAAGGGCAAGTCTGGAGATTGTTCACAAAACTCAAGGTTGTCTATTTGCAGCAGCTCTCCGGCGTTTGCGAAACAACAAGGGCCTTCGGCGTTAAGATCATCGCAGAACTCAAGCAAAATGTACGTCACCCTACCCTGCTGTCCGGTTCGTTCGGTATTGAAGCTAAAGGTCCAATCTCCGTTGACGGGGCCGGTGTTTAGGTCTTCAAAGCAGCCTGCGGCAGGCGTGTAATTGCCCCGGTAAACGCCAAAGGCCGACCAATTGAAAGGGTTGTTGTTGTCCCATTGCGCCGGTGCGCCAAAGTCTGGTTGGGCGGGTTCAGCACAAGTGTTGAAGTCGATAAACCAACGGGCGAGGTTGGTTGGAGAGCGGGTCTGGTTATTGATCGGCCCAACCAACTGAACGCTCTGCCCAGCAGGGCTAGTAACAGACATGGTAAAATCGTACACGTAGCTGTGTTGGAAATAAACAGAAACTCCGCACAAACCCTGTGTTGGGTCGGCCAAGTCGTTGTTCAGGTAGTTTTCAACGGCAACGGTAACGTCGGTAAGTCCTTGGTCTCCGATCACAATAGTGTCGGTGAAGCCACACCGCTGTCCCGAAACAAAGAAAGACAAACCGCAGAGTAGAACTAGAGGTAAAAGTTTTTGGGTAAACATCGGCTGTTAAACGCTTAGGAGTGCGGATTGATTGTAAAGGTATAAGTTCGTGGGTTAGAAACTTAGAAAATCTGTTTTAGATGGCCTTGGCGGGGTTGTGGCTCTGCGGTACATTTGGTTATTCACACCAAACCGTTCTTTGCACCTGCGGCCGCGCCCAATTCCCTATCTTTGCCCGCCCTTAAATGCTAATGTACGTATGCTCAACCAGCTCGAAGCCATATTCCACCGTTTTAAGAACCTTGAGGAACAGCTCTCCGACCCGGAGATCATCACCGATCCGTCGAAGTTTACGAAGGTGAATAAGGAGTACGGCAAACTGCGCCCCATCGCTAATACGTACTTGACTTACGCCGAGCTGCTCGACAATATCGCCAGCTCCGACGCGATGCGCAAAGACCCCGATCCAGAAATGCGCGAAATGGCGCAGATGGAGTACGACGAACTCCGCGCAACAAAGGAAACGATGGATGAGGAGATCAAGGTGATGCTCATCCCCAAAGATCCGGAAGACGAGCGCGACATCATCATGGAAATCCGCTCCGGAGCGGGCGGAGACGAAGCCGCCATCTTTGCCGGAGACCTCTACGATATGTACCGCCGTTACTGCGACACGATGGGCTGGAAGATTGAGGTCATCGACGAGAACGAAGGCACCGCCGGGGGCTACTCCAAGCTCGTCATCGAGGTCCACGGAGACGATGTGTACAGCCACCTGAAATTTGAGTCTGGCGCGCACCGCGTACAGCGCGTACCGAAGACGGAGAGCCAGGGCCGCGTTCATACCTCTGCCGCAACGGTTGCGGTACTACCGAAGATGGAGGAAGAAGACATCAACATCAATAAGGCCGACCTGAAGATCGATACCTTCCGCGCCTCCGGCGCCGGTGGTCAGCACGTAAACAAGACCGAGTCCGCGATCCGTATCACCCACCTCCCAACGGGCATCGTGAGCGAAAGCCAGGATGGGCGCTCGCAGCATAAGAACAAAGAAATTGCGATGGCGCAATTGTACCAGCGCATCAAGTCTGCCCAAGACCAAGCCGCCCAGAGTGAGCTGGCGGCCAACCGCAAATCCTTGGTCGGTAGCGGAGACCGTTCCGAAAAAATCCGGACCTACAACTACCCACAGAACCGAGTGACGGACCACCGCATCAACCTCACGCTGCACAACCTAGACAAGATCATCACCGGCGGGCTAGAGCCCGTCATTGAGGGGCTTCAGGTAGCAGAGAACGCTACTAAGTTGAAGGAAGGAGATATTATGTAGGGTGCAATTTTGTTCTGCGCATCTCCCCTACTCTGCCCCCGCAGCCGTCAGTATCTCAACAACTTCGGTGTGCTGCCCCATGTTGGCGAAAGTTAGGGCTGTCCCCATTTTTTCGATGGCGATGTTCACGTCTGCTCCGGCCTCAATTAGGTAACGGACGAGGTCTGGGTAGCCTTTGAAGCAAACACCCATCAGTGCCGTACCGGTTCCGCTTACAGTATTCACGTCTGCTCCGGCCTCGACCAAGCTTTTGACGGCTTCGGGGTGGTTGAGGTAGCCCGCCAACACCAGCGGTGTTGAGCCGCGCTCATCGCGTGCGTCGAGGGCGGCAGGGTTGCTGTTCACGATCTCTGAGATAGCCTTTAGGTCATTGTTTCGGACGGCGGAGAATATGTTTTTTACAGGAGTCATCATGTGGAACGTTGCGTGGTATGCGAAAACAACCCGCTGTGGTGTAAAGTGTTCAGGGTTTGGTTCATGTCGTTGCTATTCCCGACAACTCCCCTGTTGTTCAGAACAAAACACCGCGACAAACATAGCGAATACCGAGGCTTACCTTATCTTGGCTTAGCATAAGCTTTAGATAGAGATCCCCCTTAGGGACGGGAAATAAATAAACCATGATTCTTGACCGCCTTATTTAATTCCCGTCCCTTAGTACTTTAAAACCTATATCATGATTCGTTTTACCTTTTTGCTGTTTCCCCTCGTCTGGGTAACGGCGCTAACTGCCCAAACAACGCCCGACCCGATCTGCGACAACGACGCCTGTTCGGATGCGGTGAACGCCATCCAACTCAACGCGCCGGTTTTGCCTGGCCCTGAAGGCTATGACGCGGCGCGTACTTCCGAGTTCGAGACGGCCTACCGGGCCTTCAAACAAATCAAAGATGGCCACAGCGGCGATGCGGAGTGGCAGGGCAAATACCGCGTCAACCAGTTGGGCGGAGCCAACTGTATGCGCTATTACGATCTCGAAGGTCGTATTGCCCACGAGTACGAAAAGAACCCTGCCTTCAAGGCCTTCGTTGATGGGCAAGAAAGCAACATCGCTAGCTTCCAGAAAGACGGCTTCGAGAGCAGCCGCCGACGCCTCAACCTCACCACCCGTTTCAAACGAGACTGCCCCAAACAACAGCGGGACGCTGAAAAAGAAGGCCTAACCTCCGAAGATGAGTCTAAGGCCATCTACGACAAACTAGGCCAAGTACAAGGCTATTGGGACGAGAAAGGAAACATCCTCAAACCACTAGAAGCCATACCCGAAGTAACGGAAGAAGCGCCCAAACGCAAACTCAGCAAAAAACAACAAGTAGAGCAACTTACCCAAACCGTCAACGCGCTCCCCTTGGGCCAACCAACCAAGGACAAGATCAATGACCTCGCCGAAACCGTCAACGAACTCGCCCCAAAGGCTAAAAACCTAACCGATAAGCTCGCCAGTACCGCCGAAAAATTAAACAGCCTATTGCCCAAGCCCGGCGGTATACTAGACCAGGTAGGCAAACTCCTCGGCCTTAAAAAACCATTATCCAGTTACGTCCCGAAGATCGGTGGCACCAACATCGTGGACAAGATCAAAAACTTCTTCGGTAAAGGCAAAAAGCTAAAGGAACAAGCCGAAGCCCTCAAAGACAAAGCCAGCAAGCTGAAAAACGAGCTAGACGATACTGTTCAAAAAGTAAAAGACACCGGCAAGAAAATAACCGATAAAGGAGACGAAGTAAAAGGCCTACTCAACAAGCTCGAAGAACTCCAGAAAAAACGCGATGCAATCAACGAAAAACTGGCCGATAAGCCCAAGAAAATCCTCGATGAGCTGAACAGCGAAGTAAAAGACATCAAACAGAAAAGCGACGACCTCCTAGATAAAATCAACAAAGGCTTCGATGACTCTGGCAAACTCCAAGACGAGCTAGACAAGCTCAACGAAAAGAAGGAAGAGCTGGAAGACAAAATTGAAGCAACCGAAGAAGCCATCGAAGACCTTGAGGCAGAAGAAGAAGACCTCAAACAAGAAGGTGACGAGCTAGAACAGGAGGTCGAGCAGCTCAAAAAGCAAGAAGACCTAAAGCAGCAAGTAGAAGACCTGCCCGCTACCGAAGACTATGCCCAACGAGCCACCGAGTGCGAAGAAGAGCTGAAAGGCCTATTGAGCGGCCTAACCAAGGTAGAAGAGAAGAAAGAAAAAGCTAAAAAAGGGCTCGGCAAGCTGCTTGCCCTACCCGGCAAGCTGATCGGTAAAGTAACCGGCTTCATCGAAAAACACTCCGCCCTGAAAACACTCCTCAGCGCCATCCCCGGTGTAAGCAACATCATGAACGTGGTAGACGGCCTTTTCGGTAAAAGCAAACTACTCTCCGGTGCCCTAGAGCTCATCACGGGCAAGCAAAGCAAACTCACCGATACCCTCAACGGCATTGCGGGCAAGGTAGACAAAGCCAAAAAACTCTACGAAGAAAAGGTGGCAGCCGTCAACGAAGTCAAAGATAAAGTAGCCCGCTTCGCCGACGAGAAAACAGGCCTGCTCAACATCCTCAGCAAAAAGGTAGACAACCTAACGCCCGTAGAGCAGCAAGTCATCGACCTCGTGAAAAAGCACAAACTCCTTGGTGAAGACTCCGCTTGCAACGACCTCGAGCCCATCAAAGAGACCATTGAGGAAGCCGACGAAGAACTGGACGAGGTTGAGCCCCAAATCAAGGAAATGGAAGAAGAACTCGAAGAACTCGAAGCCGAAACAGAGGAGATCGAAACCGCCACAGAGGAGGTAGAAGAAGAAGCCCAAGAAGTGATTGAGCAAGCCGAAGAAGTTCAGGCCGAAGAAGAAGCCATCAAGGAGCAATTCGGCCAAGAGATGGACCTAGAGCCGGTAACGGTAAAAGAATGGTCTGAATCCTTTGAGGTAGAGCGCCCCTACTGGGAAGCGACCTTCCACCCAGACGACGAAGTGGTAGAGGGCTACAAAGGCCGCTACTTCCAAGTACAACTGAAAGACGCCGACCAAACCATCAAGCTGCTCTTCGGCCCCGGAGAGTACCACATGAGCAAGACCGACTTCCGAGACAACTACGGCTCCGTCATCGGTGCCTTCGTCACCGAAGCCCTTACCGCCATCAAAAAGAACGACCGTGCGGGGGTAAAACTATTCGTTCAGGGGAGTGCAGACATCTCCGGAGCGAGTTCCTTCCGAGGCAACCTCGACGAGTCGTTCTACTACGACGAACTCAGCCTGCTCCCCCTCAAGGGCAGCGAGAACTTCGGCGGCAACGAAGAAAGCCGAACCGTACGCGAAAAAGGGTTCACCAACGAAGACCTCCCCAACCTCCGAGGCCGCTTCATGCAGGAGATGATCGGGTTTTACTCCAAAAAACTCTCCCCTATCCTACTAGAAGGTTCCGTAAAAAAGGCCGTGGATAAGGAAGACCGCAATGCGGTGATTTACCTTTTCTTGCCGGAAAGTTTGCTGGAGGAGTAAGTAATAGCCTACTACTGCTTCACCAAACGCACCGTCCGGATGCCGCCCTCTAGCCGTAAACGCGCAAAGTAAACGCCTGCCGGAAGGCCTCCCAGCTCTAGGTTTGCAACGTTCTCCCCACGCACTGCTGCTAGTTTTGCACTCTGCACCTGCGTGCCCGCCATATTGAACAAGGCTAGCTCTAACGGGCCGCTCGTTGGCAAATCGAAACGCAACTGTACCGTTTCGCTAGCTGGGTTCGGGCTAGCTACCAACGGGAAATCGAGCTGCGCAACGCTGAACACGCTGTTCGGGTCTGGCGCGTTGCTGTCGAGGTTGTCATAGAAGTAAGTCGTATTGTCGAAGGTGTTCGGGTTGAACAGCAAGATCAGCTTTTCGATACTGGTAGAAGGGGCAGCACCGTCTGGTTGGTCTAGGAGGGTAAAGTTTAGCCTTTCCCACTCATTCCGGACCGTAGTGTTGGCAACGTACCGGCTATGCCGACCAACGGGGTAGTTGTCTCCCTCCGCGCTTGCCGTTTCCAGTTGTAGCAGTATTTCCGTTCCCGGCGTAGCGTTGGTGTACATGTCTAGCGTGATGCTCCGCTCTCCGGCTACGTAATCGTTGGCGTCTTCGATGGTGTTTACCCGGTACACGATCACGTCGTACTGAACATCACCGCCGCGTACGTACTCGCCAACTTTGGCAGAGCCATTCACGTCGTTCGGCGCGGGGTTGTCTACTTCGGTAAGTACACCGTTGGAGAACTCATAGATCGCGAGGGCCTCGTCGTCAAAGTTTTCTAGGCTGTATTCTACCCTAGTTCTGGTGCTTACGCTCACTTCGGTACTCACCGTATAGTCACCGCAGCTTGAGGAAATGTTGGCGGTAAGTATGCCGCCGGTACTTCCCCAAGCAACCGTCGCTGCGCCCTCAGTTGGGGTGATGCTTACGCCCTCCGGGCCGTCCCAGACCACGGTGGCACCGTCGGGGAGGTTGTTCAGGGTGTAAGTTGCAGTTGTGCCGGAAAGCACATCTCGTTCCCCCGCGAGGGTAGTCGGCGTCATGTCGTATACCCGCACGTAATCAACCTCCATTGTAGCAGGCAAGGCAGTATTGTCTACCGTTCCGCCCAGCGTTCCGCCAACGGCTACGTTGAGGAGGAAGTGGAAGTCTTTGTCGAACGGCCAAAGCAGGGGCGCTACATCGGAGCGGGTCTTGCTGCCGTAGGCGTAACCATCTACAAACCACGTAATCTCGCTGTTCGTCCAAGTAACGGCGAAGGTGTGGAAGTCATCGGTAAAGTTCGTCAGTACTCGTGAGAGGCTAACGCCGGTAAAGGAATTGTTCGGAAAGTCGTTGCCGAAGTGGATCGTTCCGAAAACTTTGCTGGGATCGTTCCCAACCCATTCCATGATGTCGATTTCGCCGCTCCGGGGCCAGCCGCCGTATTCTTCGTCGGTAGACAGCATCCAGAAGGCCGGCCAGAGGCCGCCGCCAGCGGGAAGTTTGATGCGGGCTTCTAAGTAACCAAACCGAAAGTCTTGCTTGCCCTTGGTATTGATGCGCCCAGAGGTGTAAATGCTGCCGCCTACGCTTTCAAGCCGTGCGGTCATCTTCAGCACTCCATCTTCCAGCGCAACATTTTCGCGTTGGTAGTATTGCGCTTCGCCGTTGCCCCAGTCGCAGAGGCCGATATCGCAGCCATCGCCGAGTTGGTAGTTCCAATTCGCTTCATTGAGTTCTGCCCCGTCAAACTCATCAGACCAAGTCAGTGTGGGGCATTGTGCACTAAGGCTTGTAGCGCATGAGGGCGACAACGCGCAGGTGCAAAGATAGCTTACGAGAAGAAGGAGGGTACTGCTTAGGTAGCGCATAATTGGGGAGTTGAAAGGTTAGTAGTACACTCAAAAGTACGAAAACTGGCAGATTGTTCGTGGAGTGCATGCTCAATTGTATTGCAGGGCCACGCCTCTGAAGAACTCTTGAGAACTGCATTCCGGTTACGCATAGGTTTTGCGACCAAGAGACATCTCGGAGGTGAGGTGATAAGAATGTTGGTAAAGTTGCGACCAAACTCGACAGGCGAACTTTTTCGCCACGTAAAGAACTCGTAATTCTTGAGATAAAAAGCATTCATATAGAACTAAATATGTACCCAGTTCTATGAGCGAAAAAGGATTCGACTGGCGAGTTAATACGAAACTCGCCAGTCGAATCCTTTTTTGTCGCTGTTTTGAAGGAAGAGTTTGGTTATTAGAACTAGTATTTGTCTCTTGATTAGGATCGGCGTTAATTCTACAACAAAAAAGTTCGCCTGTCGAGTTTGGAGAAACCAGCAGCAGACCAGCAAGATCGAAACGTTTTGGCAATCCACTGGTTTACGGAACGAAACCACACAACAACCATGCTAAGCGGACAGAACACCAAAGCCATCATCAGTACCGACGTAAAGGCAGCCGCCGAGTACTTGCGGGCCGGCAAACTGGTAGCCCTACCAACCGAAACAGTATACGGCTTGGGCGCCAACGCCTTAGACGAAGCCGCCGCTGCCAACATTTTCGTTGCTAAAGCCCGTCCGGCTTTTGACCCCCTGATCATTCACCAGAGTAGCGCAGACCGGATTCTCCGTTATGCGCGGGAGGTTCCGGCGGCAGCCCAAAAGCTAGCAGATGCTTTCTGGCCAGGGCCGCTAACGCTTGTGTTGCCAAAGCAGGACGTGGTGCCAGACCTCGTTTCGGCGGGTCTAAAGACTGTTGCGTTGCGGGTTCCAAACCATGCCCTAACTCGTAGTGTATTGGAACAACTTGACTTTCCCGTAGCGGCGCCAAGCGCCAACCCTTTCGGGTTCGTCAGCCCAACTTCCGCCCAACATGTTGCGGACCAGCTCGGTGAACGGATAGACTTCATCCTAGACGGCGGGCAGTGCGAGGTAGGCCTAGAAAGCACCATCGTTGGGTTCACAAACGGCGCGCCAACGGTGCTCCGGAAAGGAGGCCTCCCGATTGAAGACATTGAATCCGTACTAGGCGGGCCCGTAGCAGTTCGTACCCACGGCAGCAGTAGACCGGAAGCTCCGGGGATGCTGAGCCGTCATTACTCCCCCGGCAACCGCATTGAGTTGTTTGAAGCCTTTGCCGAAGAAAAAAACCTCCCCCCAAACGCCGCTTGGATCACTTTTGGCCAAGGAGGCCCAGCCGTTTCGGTTACGGCGCAAAGCGGCGCTACGGTTTATGACCTGAGCCCCAGCGGGGATTTGGCCGAAGCCGCTCAGCAGTTGTTTCGGGTCTTGCGCCTGATGGCCAAACACCAGTACGATTATGTAGGCGTTCAGTTGTTGCCGGAAACCGGCATTGGCCGCGCCATCAATGACAGGTTGAGGAGAGCGGCGGCGACGGAATGACCTAAGAAATGAAAAATTTACAGGAGAACGCGCAATCTGTCCACCCCCTCAAGTCGCTTAATTTAAAAATCCAGTATTAAGACTGTAACTTGTCCCCTGAATTAAAGCCCCCAAGCCCAAACCTTTGTCATGCGTTTATCCCTATCTATCCTCCTGCTTTCCTTTATGCTCGTCTCCTGCGGAGACGATGCTGCATCGATGTCTTCCGAAGCGACCATTGAAGGCCGCTGGGAACTCGTTGAAGCCCGTAAGAACAATACCAAAACCGGCGTAGTTGACGGCCTGCACTTTGAGTTTGGTGCAGACGGTAGCCTAACAACCAACCTGATGGGCAACAAAAGCCCAGGTACTTACCTCAAAACCGGAGACGAAGTCGTCATCGAGGGCGTTAAGCTCCCGATGGATTTCAGCATCCAAGGCATGACAGACTCGACCCTGCACCTGCGGAGTAAGTTCCGTGGTTTTCAGTTCGATTTCCTGATGGAAAGAGGTGAGGCAACGAAAAAGGCTGTGGAGCTTTGATAGCGAGTTTAACGCGCTCCCCTACCGCAAGAAGAAAGTCTGGATATCACCAACAGTTTCTACCTGAGAAGCTTCTTCTTCGGTGAGGTAGTACTCAAGCTTGCTTTCCAAACTGGCGATCAGTAGGTCTACGTCTAGGCGCTCCAGAAAAAGATCATCCTGTAAGCGAATGAATGGCTGAAGACGGTGGCCAGGTACCCGCAGTTCCTCGCTGAGGTTGTGCATAAGGCTAGCGGAACGGGTTACGGGGGCTTGAATAGCGGTCATGTTGATTTTTTGAGGGGGGCTTGCGTATAGGGAGATAAGGCTGATAAAGGCTAAGATTAAATTCCTAGCGAATATTCGCTGGAAAGAACGCAGGGAAAGCCCAAAGCGTTGCCTCCTGAAGATGAAATTCGTTTCTTTTTTTTAAGAGAGCCCTTAAACAGCCGCCCATCTCCCCTCAAAAAAACGTCCCTTGCACCCTGCGGCCGCGCCCAGATGAACCTCCTAAACAAGCAGTACCTTCGCCTTCTGAAAACTTAACAATGGAAGAAGCCAGGGAACTGAAACGACAACTCCTCACCCACTGCCGCACGCAAACAGCGCAACGGATTAGCGGCATAACAGACTCGTTGGCCAAGATTGAAGAAGCCCGCAACGGCGAGACAAAATCTAGCGCCGGAGACAAGTTTGAAACCGGCAGGGCGATGATGCAGATGGAAGAAGCGAAGCTGAAAGGGCAGCTAGAAGAAGCCCTGAAAGTTCGTCAAGTGCTAGACCAAATCAACCCGGAAAACACCGGGGAACGAATCGCTGCCGGCAGCCTCGTTTCCACCAACCGAGGCAACTACTTTCTGGCCGTCGGGCTAGGGAAAGTCCGGCTAGCTAACCGGGTGTTTTTCTGCACCTCCCTAGAGTCTCCCATCGGTCAGCAACTCCACGGCAAACAAATTGGGGAGGCGTTTACCTTCAACGAGCTTGAGTTTTTGGTGCAGGGAATGGTATGACGAAAAAGGCTTTCGTAACTTCACCAATCAATTTCTCCGCCCCAAGGAAAGACCTCCCAAATGAAAAGTCGACTTATTCTGCTTGCTGCATTAGCGGTACTCACCGCTTTCCTGAATGCTCAAGTCCGCATCAACGAAGCCGTATCCTCCAACAGTGTATACAACGACGAAGACGGCGACTCTTCCGACTGGCTAGAGCTTCACAACCCCGAAAACCAAGCCATTGACCTAACGGGCTACACCCTCTCCGACAAAGCCAACAACCCCGGCAAATGGACCATTCCTAGCCTCATCATAGACCCCGGAGCCCACCTACTATTCTGGGCCTCCGGCAAAGACCGGACCGCCACCCAGGCCTTCCGAACGTTCATCAATCGGGGAGACGACTTCCGCTACCTCCTCCCAACGGAAGCCGTAGACCAAACTTGGAAAGACGTAGGCTTCGACGACAGCGGGTGGGCCGAAGGACCAACCGGCATCGGCTACGGCGACGGAGACGACGCCACCCAAATACCCGAAGGGAGCCTATCCGTCTTCGCCCGAAAGCAATTCTCCATCAGCTCTCTCGATGGCCTCGAAGCGGTGATTTTTGACATCGACTACGACGACGGCTTCGTGGCCTACCTCAACGGCATAGAAATTGCCCGAGGCAACCTAAGCGGCAACCCTCCAGCTTGGGATGGCAGCGCAGACGACTACACCGAGCCCCGGCTCATCAACGAAGCACCTCCCCAACGGTTTACCATCGAAAACGCACAAGACTTGCTGGTAGAGGGCGAAAACGTACTCGCTATTCAGGTACACAACTTCGGGGCTACTTCTTCCGACCTGAGCCTGATACCCTTCCTCTCCGCTAGGTTTGCAGGCAGCAGCATAGATGGCATAACGCCCCCGGCTGTGCTCGGCCTCATGAACCTATCCATGCACACCAACTTCAAGATTTCTACCGGCGGAGAAACCCTTTTCCTGCACGACGCGAGCGGCAACTTCGTAGACAGCCTTCCCGTTTACCACCTTCCGGCTGGCACCTCAACGGGCATCCCCGGAAACGGAGGCGATGCCGTAATCTTCGGGGAGCCAACGCCCGGAGCCCTCAACCCGAGCGAAGGTTTTCTGGGCATCGTAGAAGAGCGCGTCGTGTTTTCCGAAGCTGGCGGGCAGGTAGACGCCTTATCCCTGACGTTCTCTGGCGTAACGCCCCCCAATACCATTCGTTACACCACAGACGGTAGCGAACCAACGCTCGGTTCCTTGAGCTATTTCGGGCCCATCCCGATCAACCAAAACCGCATCATCAGGGCTGCGGCTTTCCGGCAGGGCTACCTGCCTTCCCCCATCACGACCGAGACCTACCTCGTCAATACAGACCACCATTTGCCCGTCGTGTCCCTCGTCACCGAACCCGACAACTTCTTCCATCCCGTAACGGGGATGTACGTCTTGGGAGAAGACTACACCGGAGACTTCCCCTACTTTGGCTCCAACATTTGGGAAGACCGAGAAGAACCCATCAACTTCGCCTTTTACGATACCGACGGAGCGGAACCTTACGCCTTCGACGGCGGCGCAAAAATATTCGGCGGCTGGAGCCGCGCCCAAGACCAACGCTCGCTCTCCATCTTCGCACGCGGCCGCTACGGCACGAACGAAATAGACTACCCCTTCTTCCCCCAACGAGACTACACTACCTACCAAGCCCTTGTACTTCGCAACGCTGGCAATGACGCTTCCGGATCTGGAATTAGGGACGTAATAATGACGGGCTTGATGGAAAACTCCCACGTCGATATTCAGGCCTACCGCTCCGTAGTTGGCTACATCAATGGCGAATACTGGGGCATTTACAACCTCCGAGAGAAGGTGAATGAGCACTTCATCGCCAGCAAACATGGTGTAGAACCAGACAGCCTCGACATCCTCGAATTCAACGGAGATGTCGTTCAGGGGTCGAATACCGAATACTTGGCCTTACTGGCGTATTTGCAGAACAACCCCATGGAGCAAAGCGTCCACTACGACTACATCTCAACACAAATCGACCTCGACAACTACATCCAGTACCAAGCGGCCCAGATTTACTTCGACAACATGGACTGGCCGGGCAACAACATCAAGTTCTGGAAATCTCCCGAAACGAAATGGCGTTGGATTTTGTACGACACCGACTTTGGGGCGGGCCGCTGGAACCCCAATTCGGCCTTCTCCAACACCCTCTATTTTGCCCTAAACCCAAATGGTCCGGAGTGGCCCAACCCGCCTTGGTCTACCTTTTTGTTTCGGCGGCTCATCAGTAACCCAACCTTCCGCGACCGCTTCGTGAACCAACTGGCCGACGAGATGAACTCGCGCTTTCTGCCACAAGCCGTCATCAACCGCATCAACGCCCATGCCAACCTCATCGGGCATGATGTTCGCCAACACGACGATCGTTGGTGGAGAGAGGATACCTGGAGCAATAACGTGGAGGTTCTTCGGGGTTTCTTCCGGGCCCGCCCGAACGAAATGAAGCGTTTTGTGCGCAACCAATTCATCCTCCCCGGTCACCATACCATCAACATCCAGATCAGCGATACGGAGGAAGGCTACGTGAAGGTAAACAGCTTAGACATTGACCAAAACAACTGGACGGGCGACTACTTCCAAGGCGTCCCCATCAATGTTACGGCAGTACCGAAGGAAGGTTACCGTTTTCTGCGCTGGGAGTTGGGCCGCAGCTCGGTTGATGCTGAGTTGACGATTGACATGACAGGGCCGCTGGCCCTGCGGCCGGTCTTCAGTGAAGACCCCGTTTCTGTTGGGGAACCCAACAACCAGCTTCGCTCAGTGATGGACGTTGAGGTGATGCCCAACCCTGTCGGTGATGCGTTGCGGCTACACTTCACGGTGCGCAGCGCGACGCAATTGGCGGCGCGTCTGTACGACGTTCAGGGGCGGCAAGTGCAATTCCTTTTCGATGCCAATTTTGGGGCGGGGCCGCAGGTGCAGCGTTCGGATCTGGGCGCCGTTCCTTCGGGAACTTACTGGCTTGAGCTTCGGGAAGCTGGAGGTGGTTCGGCGGTGGTTAAGGTAATGGTGCGGTAACCCCCCACTCCCCAAACGGCTTCCGAATAAGGGCCGAATTAAAGTAACGCGGATCGGCCGATACTTCCTCGCCCGCCCAAGCGGGCAGCGTGAATGCTTCTTCTTCCGTTTCCAGCTCTATTTCCGCAACGGTAAGGCCCGCGTTTGCGCCGCCGAAGACATCTACTTCCCAAGTTTTGCCGTGCTCAACCACCAAGTAGCGTGTTTTCTCGATGATGGGCTGCTCGCAGAGGCCGATCATTTCTTGCGCCTCTTCCATCGGTATTTCGTACTCAAACTCCGGGCGGGTAAAGCCAACGGAGCGGCCCTTGATCGTTAGGTAACCTACCTCGCCCGCCACCCGAACCCGGACGGTCCGGCTAGGTTCCGAGTTCAGGTAGCCCTGCTTAATGACGATGGTGTGGGTAACCTTTTCCTTCCACGCAGTGGAAGTCGTGAGGTATTTGCGTTCTATTTCTTTTGGCATACGACGAAAGCGAGGTTTAGCGATGGTTTATGGAGGCTTCAAAGTTAGGACAAAGACATCAAAGAAAAACGAGTGCTTTGGTCCGAGAATACAACGTGCTGGTCTAATATGACAATGTAATCCTGGCTTAAGACCGTGATTCAAAACATGCGCTGTACCTTTAACTACAGAACCGTAAACCAAGTGCCCCTACTTTATGCAGGACCAGGAATTCTACGTCAAAATAGCCAAAGCTTGCGCCGATGCGTACCGCAGCGGCGACCATGCGGAGCTGCGAACCCGGCTGGACGAATGGCTCGATTTCACCATCGAGAACCACCCCGAGCAGTACGGTGACGCGGTCTACATGGACCATACCTACCGAGGGCTGTTGGCGTTAGACGCGGGCGACCTCGCTACGGCGCGCCTAGAATTGTTAAAATCTGGCAAAGCCCCTTCTTCGCCCGTATTGAAAAGCTTCGGCCCCAACCTCAGCCTCGGCAAACGGATGTTGGAAGCAGGAGAAAAAGAAACGGTGCTGAAGTTTTTAGACCTCTGCAAGAGTTTCTGGGTCCTGCCCCTGCGGCTGATGCACATTCCGCGCTGGAAGAAATCCATCGAAGCCGGAGAGCCACCCAACTTCGGCGGCAACCTCTATTACCTAATGGATATGCCTGGGCTCGAAGAGGAAGAATGAAGGTAAAAACCTTATTCTCATCCCTTACATTGCACCTGCGCTCCGGCGCCCTAAATGTGCTTTGCCTAAGTCGGGAAAGTTAACTTGCCCCTCCCCGAAACTACAAGACTGTTTGACTATCTGACGACATGACTATCTGACTACCAGACTACCAGACTATCTGACTATATTTGCCCCCCTATGACCGCAAAATCAGAACCGATCACCCAGCGTTGGACCCTAGAAGCACTGCGTGCCCTGCACGACAGCCCGCTGATGGACCTGGTCTTCCGCGCAGCAGGCGTTCACCGCCAGCACCACGACCCGAACGAAGTACAGATGGCCAGCCTGCTGAGCATCAAAACCGGCGGCTGCCCCGAAGATTGTGGCTACTGCCCCCAAGCGGCCCGCTACCACACAGACATCGAGGAAAACGCCCTCATGACCGTAGAGCAGGTGAAAACCGCCGCCACCCGCGCCAAGGGCCTAGGCTCTAGCCGCCTCTGCATGGGCGCGGCTTGGCGCAACGTTAAGGACGACGCAGAGTTTGAACAAGTCCTCGACCTCGTCCGAACCGTAAACGGCCTAGACATGGAAGTCTGCGCTACCCTCGGTATGCTGACGCCCAACCAAGCCGAGCGCCTCGCCGCCGCAGGTCTCTACGCCTACAACCACAACCTCGACAGCTCCGAAGACTACTATAAGGAAGTCATTTCCACCCGTGGCTACGAAGACCGCATCGAAACCATCGGCAACGCCCGCAAAGCGGGCCTGACGGTCTGCTCCGGCGGCATCATCGGGATGGGCGAAAGCATTGACGACCGCCTGAAGATGCTCATGACCCTGGCTAGCCTAACGCCCCAGCCCGAGTCTGTCCCCATCAACGCCCTCGTTGCCGTAGAAGGAACGCCGTTGGAAGAGCAAAAGCCGGTCAACATCTTCGAGATGGTCCGCATGATTGCCGTTACGCGCATCATGATGCCAAGCACCACCGTGCGCCTGAGCGCCGGCCGAACCAGCATGACACCCGAGGGCCAAGCCCTCTGCTTCCTCGCCGGAGCAGGCTCTATCTTCGCCGGAGACAAACTCCTCACCACCCCCAACCCCGAAGCCTTCGAGGACCTCGAAATGTTCGACGCCCTAGGCCTCAAACCCGCCACTGCCTACGCCAAAGGCTGCAAGCCCGAAGTAAAAGCCGACCCCGGTGCCCCCGCAGAGAAAACCCGCATCAAGTGGAGCCGGCCAGGGCATAAGATTGAACGGAATGAGCTAAAACGAAAATAGCACTACCGTACGGTAAAGACAGGGTGTGCCCTGTCTCGACAAACATAAAATCAAAAAAACAATGTCTAACAGAACCATGGCCGCCGGCAACTGGAAAATGAACACCACCCCTGCCGAGGGCAAAGCCCTCGCTGAAGGCGTAATCGCCAACGCAGGTACGCCCGCAACCAAGGTGGTCTTTGGTGCGCCCGCCATCCAACTGATGCAGATCAAGGAAATTACGGCTCAGCACGAAGGTTACTACGTCGCCGCACAAAATATGCACCACGAAGATAAGGGCGCATACACCGGAGAACTCAGCGCAGCGATGCTCGCCGCAGCAGGTATTGACTACGTAATTCTCGGTCACTCAGAGCGGCGCGACTATTTCGGTGAGGATGATGACCTGATCAATACCAAAATCATTAAAGCGCTCGCAGCGGGCATCTTGCCCATCTACTGCTGCGGAGAGAAGCTCGATATTCGGGAAGCCGGAAACCACGAAATGATTGTTGGTAAACAGATCGAGCAAGCCCTCTTTTGCTTAGAGCCCGAACAGATGGAAAAAGTCGTGATTGCCTACGAACCAGTCTGGGCCATCGGCACCGGCGTAACCGCCAGCCCGCAGCAGGCGCAGGATATGCACCAGTTCATCCGCACCCAGATCGCTAACCAGTTTGGCGAGGGTATTGCAAATAACACCACCATCTTGTACGGAGGCTCCGTGAAACCAGCCAACGCCGAAGAGTTGTTCGGTATGCCCGACGTTGACGGTGGGCTTGTTGGGGGAGCTAGCCTTAGTGCCGAAAACTTTGTGCCGATTATTAAAGCGTTGTAAGGTCAACATGGGGCGCCTCGGCTTTTAGGGTAGGGTATGTAATCTGCCTACAAATTAGTCCGCCAAATATCATCAAAACGCGCAGCGTTTTTATAAGCCCCTCCCCCCGTGGGGAGGGGTTTGGGGAGGGGGTTTGTGCGCGGAGCTGAATCTGCACTCAGTCCTATAAACAGAAAAGTTCGTCTGCCGATTTTGGGGAATTCTACCCCTCAATATGAAAGCTCAGCGTAAACGTCCGGCTAAGCACTTTCTCCAGCACCGTACTTTCTGGTAGGTTCGGGTTGAAGAGTAACGTATTCCCGATGCCTTGGCTGATCTTGAACTCTGGGGAGAAGATGAAATAGTCGAAGAAGAACTGTACGCCTGCGCCGTATTCGATATGGAAATCGTGCGGGCTGATCCGTAGTAGATTGCCGTCCGCTTGTTTGGCGCGGCTCTCGCTGGCAACGTCGAAGCTGTACTTTACGCCACCGACTAGGAACAGGCGTTTGTCTCGGTAAGGCGCTGATTTGTACCGAAACAAAAAGGGCAACTCTACGAATACCGACTGGACAGACTCTTGGGTTTCCCGCACAATGCGGGTATTCTGGGTGTAGTTCAGCCGCCGCTCAGCGAAGCTGAAGCCGGGGATAAAACGGAAGTCGAAGTACTGCCCGATCTTCAGGTTAGCGATCATGTTGAGGTTGAAGCCGGGCCCGTTGAGGCTCTTCACCCCAATAATGGAGTCGGAAAAAATGAACTCTTCACTCCGGTAAGGGGTGTAGCGGCTAGAGTTGAAGCCCAGCGTGAGGCCGAAATAAAACGGCTTGTTCTGGAAATCGTAGAAGTTGTAGTTGTTGCCGCCTGTAAATTGGGCGCGGCCGCAGGTGCAAAGGAAAACGGTTAAGAGCAGTGTGAGGGCTACTTCTCGGCCGTATAGATGGAGGCAATTCCGAAGGTTAATGCGTTGCATTCAGTTTGTTTGTAGCCAACTTTGTCGAGGATACCGGTGAAGGCCTTTCCACTGGGAAAGGCTTGGACGCTCTCGAACAAGTAGGCATAAGCACGTGGATCTTTAGACTGTAAACGACCAATCAGCGGCATAATTTTACCAAAGTAAAAATTAAACCCCCAACGAATCGGCTCAAAGGTAATCCTGCTAAACTCCAGAACAACTAATTTCCCTCCCGGACGAAGTACCCTCCTCATTTCAGCCAGCCCTTTTTCAAGGTTCTCGAAGTTGCGAACGCCAAAGGAAACCGTTACGGCATCGAAGGAATCATCGGCGTAGGGCAGGTTTTCGCTGTCGCCCTGCACCAGCGTGATGCGGTCATCTAGGCCAGCGGCGGAGACTTTTTTGCGGCCGTACTTCAGCATCCCCTCGCTCAGGTCTAGGCCGGTAACGTGGTCTACGTTGGCGCGTTTTACGGTCTGGATAGCAACGTCGGCCGTGCCCGTAGCAACATCCAATATCTTCTTATGCACGGCGGGGTCGAGCTGGCGGATCATCTTCGCCCGCCAGAGCGTGTCTACGCCGAGGGAGGTCCCTCGGTTTAGGAGGTCATAGGTTGGGGCAATGCTGTCAAACATCTCGCCTACTTCGGCTTTCTTGGAAGTGGCGTGGCCGTAAGGCTTTACGGTATCGTGATCGTGCGTCATAGCCTTAGGAACGGGCGGGAACACAGAAGGTTTCAGAAAAAAGTGAAAGCTTACATTGAAGAGCTGTTTGCGGAGCGCCTACAAAAAAGCTAGGACACTCATTAAAATTCAATACTAATCGCCCGATCACCATCTACCTTAAAAACGCACTTTCGGTGCTTCGGAGGGCCAAACCACGTATTTGGGTTATTGCTAAAGGCGTAAGGTTCGGATGGGAGCCCGAAAGCGCCATCGGTGTTCAGTTTACCGTTGTCGTCTACGTCGTGGAACGCCATGATGGCGTATTCTCCTGGTGGCAAGTCATTGAAGACCACCTGCCGAGGCTTATCGGCTGGGAAACGGAAATCTTTGCCGACGTAACAGTCCTTTAAGTACTGTTCCGCATCGTTCATCAGGCAGACCTTTACCGCCCCTTTCTCATTGTCCAGCTCTTCCAGATTTACGGTAAGGGTGAAGGTTTGGGCAAAGCCAGTAGCGCAGAAGGCAAGGCTAAGCAGGATAATCATCATGTTTTTCATAACGGTTGTATTTTTAAAATGAGGTAATAAGTGCTGATTTAAGTAACGGACACCGTTGCGCCGTTAGTAGTTGTTTTTTTTCTCAGAAAGAGTGCCACTAGACTAAGGTTGATTATCCAGCAAGCCCAGCTACCAAACTGATACACCGGAACAAACGGCAGGCTCGTAAGGAGCGGAAACAGCAGAAACAACCGGAAAGTCAGAGAAGAATAGGTAAGTGCCAAACTAAAAGATGCCGCCCGCCGATGGCCGACTACATCGCCCTTCATCGCCAGCGCAACAGACCGGAAGGTGAAATACCACCACAAGCCTACAAGGCTTAAAAAGCCAAAGGCTGTGACAGCACCACCAATAGACCACGGGGCAATACAAGCTCCCATAGTTCCGCTAACCAAAATGCTCAATGCGTAGAACCTGCCCAACCAACGATGAGCAGCGATACGCTCCGACCGAAGAGAAGTGTACTTCAGCGCCGCCCCACTCGCCATAGCTAGCATACCCCCGCCAATGTGAATCCGAAGGATGGTTGGTAGCCAATTCATTACGGCATCAGGCTTGCCCTTTAGGATGCCAGCCGCATCGCTACCGAAATAATGCCAGCTTAGGAAGCTAATAAGTAAAGTGATCGTGATCATGCAGATCAGAAGGATACTGTTTTTCATATCCCAAAGAATGGGCGTTTTACTGGTAAAAACCAGCGATTGGGACGAACCGCAAGGCCTTTGTGACCACTCGCAAGGCTGTGTGACGACCTGCAAAGTAAGCGTGATCGGCTGCAAACACAGAATCACCCCAATGCTTCCCGAACCGCCTTCAGGTATGTGCGCGACACTGGGACTTCCAGCTCCCCTTTACCCACCAGCAATTGAAGCCCCTGAGCGTTTCCGCTGATGTGTTTTACCTGTCTCGGGTTTACGGCAAATGACCTATGACAGCGGATAACCCCAGCTGCTTTAAGATCTTCAACCAAGTTACTCAGCGTTAAACGCTGAACCTCCTGCCGCCAACCTTCTCCATCAGCGTAGTAGACTTTCACGTAGTTTCCGAAGGCTTCTGCTGCCAGAAAAACATCCTCGCAATCAGTAGTAGAGCTATGAACAAGTTCATTCGGGATAGGCTCCACACTTCTGAGGTGGGCGTTTTTCTCCATTACAGCGGCTTCTTTAAGGTAGAAAACCATCTTTTCGTTGTAGCGGTACAGCACGATCATCGTTACCGGAAGCGCGCCTAACGCAAGCGTCTGGCTCATGATCGTCCCATAGTTTCGCCAACTAAGGTCCAGGTCTTGTAGGTAATTGATGTATAGGCCATTCAACGATGCGATTAGCCATATCAACGCTAGGTAGTAAGCTATTCTATGCCAAACCTTCCAATTTTTGTCTTTAAACCAGCTAGGCGCCAGCAATGGCAACAACACTTCCAAAACTAAGAAGGCAATTAAAGTGATGAGCCCGAAGAAGGCAACTTTTTCAGGAGCGTCTCTATAAATCCCCCCCTCTAAACCGAAAGGCTGGAAGTACAGTAAGAACAAGCCTACAAACCCGCCCATAAACAGGCCAGACAAGACCGCATTGCGGTCTGGGCGAGGTGCTGGATAGGGAGCAGTAAGTTTGGATAGCATGGCGAAAGATAATGCCTCTATTGAAATTGCAAACACCTAAATTGCCTAAAACACAGTCCCTTTCCCCTCAAAAAAGCCCATAAATTCTTCCTCGTCGTAGCCCTCGATTAACAAAAGTATTGTTCCAGACTAACTGCATTTCAAACGAAATAGACTCCGCCTCCGCCAGCTTTTGACGGGCGGCTTCTAGCGGATCAAGTGCGGGCCCCGGAGTGCAGGAAAAGAACAATATGGAGAGGGCGAAAAGGGGGATAAAGTGTCTCATAAAATCAAAGTGGTTGTTAGAAGGATTGAGGTTGAAATTACTATGTTTTTGGCGGGATAATTTGTATCTTCGCGGACAGTTCTTAACGGGCTTGCAGCGCGTGTTTTAGGGCGCGGCCGCAGGTGCAAAGTAAGGGTTTAAGCGTACGGTAAAAGTCACCAGTTCGACGCTGGTAGTCTCCACCCTGTTTTTCAACCAGCATTGCACCTGCGGCCGCGCCCAAAAGCCGCCTAAGTTTTAGATACCAGATAAAGAAATATGCCAGATAAACAACGGATCATCCCGGTCAATATTGAAGACCAGATGAAATCGGCCTACATTGATTATTCGATGTCGGTGATCGTAAGCCGGGCCTTGCCCGACGTGCGCGACGGCCTGAAACCCGTACACCGCCGCGTCCTTTTCGGTATGGAACAGCTCGGTTTGAGCTACCGCAACAGCCACAAAAAATCTGCCCGTATCGTTGGTGAGGTACTCGGTAAATACCACCCCCACGGCGATACTTCCGTCTACGACACGATGGTCCGGATGGCCCAAGACTGGAGCCTCCGCTACCCGCTCGTAGATGGGCAAGGAAACTTCGGCTCCATGGACGGCGACTCCCCCGCCGCCATGCGCTACACCGAAGCCCGCATGCGCCGCATCTCCGAAAGCATCCTCGGAGACCTCGACAAAGACACCGTAGACCACCAACTCAACTTCGACGATACGCTGAAGGAGCCCACGGTGCTCCCTACCAAAATTCCCAACCTACTCGTCAACGGCGCCTCCGGCATCGCGGTAGGTATGGCGACCAACATGATGCCCCACAACCTCAACGAAGTGGTAGACGGCATCATCGCTACGGTAGACAATCCGGAAATATCCATCGACGAACTCATGGAGTTCGTCAAAGCCCCGGATTTCCCCACCGGCGGCATCATCTACGGCATCGAGGGCGTAAAGGAAGCCTTCCGTACCGGCCGTGGCCGCGTCGTTCTGCGCGCAAAAACCGAAATCGTCGTCGATTCCGATGACCGCGAAACCATCGTTATTTCCGAAATCCCGTACCAGGTCAATAAATCCGTTCTGGTACAGAAGATTGCCGAACTCGCCAACGAAGGCAAGGTAGAAGGTATTCGTAATGTTGCCGACCTCTCTGACCGCGACGGCCTCCGTATTGAAGTAGAAGTAAAGCGCGACTCGATGGCCTCCATCGTACTGAGCTACCTCTTCAAGTACACGCCCCTGCAAAGCAGCTACGGCGTCAACAACGTCTGCCTCGTAGGTGGCCGCCCGATGACGCTGAACCTGAAAGACATGATCGAGGAATTCATCAAATTCCGCATCGAAGTCATTCAGCGCCGTACCCAGTTTGAACTCAACAAGGCACTTGCGCGTGCCCACATCCTGATTGGTTTGCTCATCGCGCTAGACTATCTGGACGAAGTGATCGCCCTGATCCGCGCCAGCGCCAACCCCGAAGAGGCCAAACAGGGCCTCATGCGAGGCGATTTCGTAGACGATAAAAAAGCCTTCTGGGCCAAGTTCGGCGAACTCGTAGAAGAAGTGCAAACCGGAGAATTTGTGGTAGAGGGAGACAACGTCCTCTCCGAATGGCAAGCCAAGGCCATCTTGGATATGCGCCTCCAGAAACTGACCGGCCTAGAGATCGACAAGATCCGCGCCGAGTACGCCGAGATCAAAGGCATCATTGACGACTTCAAAGACATCCTCGCCAGCGAGAGCCGCCAGTTTGCCATCGTGAAAGACGAACTCGCCGAAGTGAAAACACGCTTCGGAGACGAACGCCGCTCCGAGATCAGCTTCGACACCTCCGAAATCACGATCACCGACATGATCCCCGACGAAGACGTAGTCGTGACGATCTCCAAACTCGGTTACATCAAGCGTACGCCCGTTGCAGAGTACCGCTCCCAGACCAGGGGCGGCCGAGGTAGCCGGGGCTCCAAGACCCGTGAGAAGGATTTTCTCGAACACATGTTCATTGCCAGCAACCACAACTACCTCATGCTCTTCACCGAGCAAGGCCGTTGTTTCTGGTTGCGCATCTACGAAATTCCGGAAGCAGGCAAACAATCTGCTGGCCGCGTCATCCAGAACATTCTCGCGATGCCGAAGGACGACAACGTGAAGGCGTATATCAGTGTAGCAGACCTCACGGACGAGGAGTTCCTCAACTCCCACTCCGTCATCTTCGCTACCAAGCGCGGACAGGTGAAGAAAACCAGCCTAGAGCAATACAGCCGCCCACGAACCAACGGCATCAACGCCATCACGATCAACGACGGCGACCAACTGCTAGAAGTGAAGCTAACCAACGGCAGCAGTGCCGTTTTCTTGGCAACCAAGAAAGGCCAAGCCATTCATTTCGAGGAAGCGAAGGTGCGCAATATGGGCCGTAACGCGGCCGGTGTGCGCGGCATTTCCCTCGACGGCGAAGACGACGAAGTCGTTGGCATGGTTACGCTCGATCATGAGTTGGACGCAGACAAAACCATCCTTGTGGTCAGCTCTCAAGGCATGGGCAAGCGTACAGACTGGAAGGAATACCGCGTCACGAACCGTGGTGGTAAAGGCGTAAAAACCATGAACATCACCGATAAAACCGGCGAACTGGTCACGATCAAAGCCGTAACGGAAGACAATGACCTGATGATCACGAACCGTTCCGGCATCCTGATCCGGACGAAGATGACCGACCTCCGCGTGATGGGCCGCTCTACCCAGGGCGTGAAGCTCATCCGCCTTGAAAAGGGGGATTCTATTGCTGATGTGGCCGTTGTGCCGGCGGGCGAGGATGAGGAGGAATAAAGAAAACCTTTCGTTTTTAAGCTTCCGTTAACGACATTTGCGGCACCAGTTAACGTTTTCATGTTACCCTTAGCGGATGAAAAACGTCTACAGGGTGTATTATCAATTTAGAAAAACCAACAAACTACCACCATGCGTAAATTATTTCTCAGCATGCTCGTTCTCCTTCTGTCCGTCACCACCGTGATGGCCCAAACCGGAGAAGAGGCACTCAAAAACGCCAAGAAGGCGTTCGATTCTTATTCCCTCAACCAAGACGCTACCAAGCTTACCGAAGCCGTTGACATGATCGGTAAGGTTATGGGCGACGCGGAGATGAAAAACAACTCTAAAGCACTCGTTGAAGCCGGAGGCATCTACGCTGCTGCTGCCAACACCTACGTTATCGCTCGCTCTACCGGCATCGGCGAAGCGACTTACCTAGTACCCAGCCCTGCTGTAAAAGCAGCCAAGGCTTACATGGCTGCCTTCACGAACGCAGACCCTAAAAAAGGCAAGAAGTTCCGCAAGGCTGCACTTAAAGGTATTCAGACACTACAAGGCAACCTGTCTAACGAAGGCATCTACGCCATCCAAGACAAGAACTATAAAGAGTCCTTGATGGCTTTCCAGACCAGCATCATGGCCCACGAATTTCTGGGAGAAAACGGCGGCGAGTCTGTCGTAACCCCCGAAGCACTTATGGACGAGAAGTACTACGGTGGCCTTTCCGCTCTCCTACTCAACGACTTTGAAACGGCCGAGCCAATGTTCAACGACCTCTACGCCGCTAAGTACGACGATGCCGCAGTTTACGACGGCCTCTACAAAATTTACGACGCTAAAGGCGAAAAAGAAAAAGCCTACGAAGTACTACAGGAAGGCCGTAAAGCATTCCCTGATGAGAACTCTTTGCTCTTCACCGAGATCAACTACTACCTCTCGGAGAACAAGCTCGACCAACTGACAGACAAGCTCAACGAAGCCATCGACAAAGAGCCTGAGAACATAAGTCTCTACGCAACGCTCGGTCAGGTATACGAAAAGCTCTACACCAGCAGCAACGAAGCAGGTGACGACGCAGCGGCCAAAGACTACTTCATGAAGGCCCAAGAGAAGTACGAACAAGGTCTCGAAAAAGACCCCAAGGCGGCCCGCCTAATCTACGCCCTCGGCGCAATGATTTACAACCGTGGTGCGGCAATGTCTCAGCAGCTCGTTGAGCTAGACAGCGACTTCAGCAAAGAAGGCCAAAAAAAGTACGCCGCCCTGAAAGAGCAGGTAGACGCCGAGTTCAGCAAGGCCCTACCCTACTTCCAGAAGGCTGAAATGTCTGACCCTAGCGACCTCAACACACTCATCGCCCTCAAGGAAATGTACGCGCGTAACAGCGAGTACGAAGTATCCGGTGAGTTCAAAGCTCGTATCGAGAAGATTCAGGCTGGCGAGAAGATTGAAAAGTCTTACTTCAAGGAGAAAGGCATGTAGGCATCTGCCCGTATTCTTGTCAGAAAGAAAAATGGCCTGTTCGCTTTGCGAACAGGCCATTTTTCTTTCTGACAAGAATACGGGCAATCAGACACAATTAGGAAGTGGTCCTGTCTTCCTTCGGAGGGGCGATCCGTCGGAATACCCGCACATCGCCCAGGAAGGTTTCGTAGTAGCCAAATAAGTGGTGGTAAAGTAACCGCTCGGGGAATACGTCCCAAGTCTTGAACTCCTTAACCAGTACGACCCCTTTGTGGGTTCCGAGGTGCATAGCTTGGAAGTCTTCGCATTGGGCCGAGGGGCCACCGTGGTACGTTCCGCCGTTGCACAGCGGCAAGCCAAAGGGCGTAGTCATGCTCTTCAGGTAACGGCGGTAATGCGCTTCGCTGTGGACGAAGTACTCCCAGTCGGCCTTCATGTAGTACTTCCAGTTGCGCATCCCTTCAATGTTGACGTAGCCCGAGATGGCTACTTTCGTGGGTTTGGGCAGGTAAACATTTGCCCAGTCGCGCATCGCTATTCGGGTATCAAACCAGTGATGGCTTTGGCCAACAACGCCAAGCCCCAACGACCAAACCACCACCAGCATACTCACCCACGGCTTCGCCCGAAGCCGCTGGAGCGCATAAGCTGCCAACAATGCAACCCCCGGCATGAATATGTTTACCCGCCGAATGAAGGTAGTGTCCATATACCAACGCAAAACAAACTCGGTAAACAGAAAAGCCATCCCGTAGCCTAAGGCCAACGACTTAAAAGCAAACAACCGCCCCGAACGCCAGCGGCCAACAACGAGTTTCACCGTAGCCCAAGCTGCCAGCGCGAAAGCCGGAAGGCCAATTCCCGCAAGTACGCCCATTGGGTAGGTCACTAGGTTGTCCCGAAAGTGGTCCTCGGTATAGATCACATCTTTATTAGCCTTACGCAATTTCCTGAAAGAGTATTCGATTTCTTCCCAGCTCCAACCGTAAGTGAGCAGCAAAAAGAAGCCCGCCAAACCGGTAAGCGCTAACGGGATTACCCACCAGTTGAGCCCGGGTAAAGGCTCCGTACCAGACCGCCCCCGGATTCGCCACCAGACCAGTAAAATAAGCAGTAGTCCGCCCCATACTGTGGGGAATACATCGAACTTAAACGCGGCCGCTCCGGCCGCGCCAAGCGCAAGAAAACCCAGCCCCCAAGCCGACCAACCGCGCGTTAGCTTCACGCCCCCCAGCAACGCCAAATAGGAAAACATGACGTAGCCCGATGAGGGAAGCATATAGTGGCTATAGGTTGCATTGACGTCGCAGGCCGCCATCAGGAGGGCAGCAGTACCAGCAGCCGGAGGGCTCAAACCGCCCGCCCGCCCCAAGAAAAAGACAATCAAAACCAAGCAAAGCGCAAAAAGCGTAGACAGTTGCCTGCCCAACAGCAATACCTCCCCAAAAATCGGCTTGTCTCCGCTGAAAAAATACTTCGTACGCGCCACCGCAGCAGCCACGTAACCGTACCCGCGCACGTTGTAGGAAACATCTCTAAACTTATGCGTGATCGTGTCTACCCCCCCACTCAACTCATTGTACCGGTGCATCACAATCGCGATGTGCTGTTCCTCATCCACCTCAAAAAGCCGCCAACGGGCCTTTTCCTCTGCTGTAAACCAGCCCGGCACGCGCAGGGCGGCCCCAAGCAACAGAGCAGCAAAAAGTAGCCAGTAGCCAGTTTTAAGATTCATGGGGCTAAGGTACAGGAATCAGGGTTCAGGTTTCAGCGTTCGGGCGACCACTGTTACATTCGGTCGCCTGAACGCTGAATTCCCCCTCCCTTTTTACTTACAAGCCGTCGCTTTGCGCTGGTAGGCCTGCAGGTGTACATATTTCATCTTGCTCACCTCCTGCCGTTGGCGCATGGTTACTAGCCGGCGAGCATCGCGGCTGCGCGTTGAGCGGGCTTCGCGGCGGTGGCGTTTGCGCAGGGCTTTGAGTTCTATGCGTTGGTCTCGGCGGAGTTGTTTGCGGGCTACTTGGCAGGAGACCGCATCGCCGCCGCCAGCAACAACCACGGTAGGTATGTTGCCGTCCATTGCCTTAAAAACATTGTAGGTGCAGTAGGGTTTCTGGCGCAGGCCGCGCTCACGGGTTCGCAACAAGGTTTGCTCTTGGATGTAGCTACAAATCCCTGGCCATGACGTGAGCCGCTGGTCGGCAAAGACTTCTTGTAGGGCGTAGAGTACTTCGCTGAAAAATATCCCGCCATCTCGGCTCAGGAAGGTCTCGTACTCACGGTCCGAACTTACCAGATCGATCACCTTGGTGTACCCTGGTTGGTCGCTGAACAGTACGTGGTAGGGGCGGTCTCCGGTAGGGACCGATGCTAGCCGCCCGCTTGATGGCGCAGTGTCTTGTGGCCGCCCCGGCGCAACCTGCTGGTCTTCTTGGGTAGAGTTGCAGGCGATGATCAAGTTGATGAGCAGGCTAGGGTTTTTCTCCAGCAAACGGAAGCGCAGTTCATCGCCCTCCATCGCCTTATCATAGCCTTTGAAGTACAGTTTGGGCAACTGTGCAGTACTGCCTTTTTCCCGGTATCCATGCCCGGTGTACACGAAAACGATGATGTCTCGCTCTTGGTAAGCAAGTTGGTAGTCTACTACGAAATCAAGCGCTTCGCGGTTGAAGTTGTGGCCGTTGAGCCGGTAGTAATGAACGTCGGAAATACCAAGCGCTTTCTGCATTCGGTCTACCTCCCGTTGTACGCCGTAGTCAATGCTTCGCGAGCCCTCCCGGATCAGGTAAGTCGGGCTGTTGTCGTCTAGCATCTGGATGACGTGAATGTGGCGGGTTTCGGCGTTCAAGTTCGTAAAAAACAAGGTACACAGGCATAAGAATAACAATCTCCGCGTTTGCATGAGTTCGGTTTAAACAGGTTTTCGGAAAGGAAGTATTGAAAAGACAGGTTCTAAACGGAAGCTGCGTTTGCCGTAGTATGTAGCCTATGTGTTAAGGGGCGCGGCCGCAGGTGCAATGTAGGTTAATAGGTATCGGATTGGGCGACTAAGGGTAGGGTGTGTAATCTGCCTATAAACTAGTCCGCCGACTACCATCAAAACGCGCAGCGTTTTTATAAGCCCCTCCCCCGTGGGG
>CALEDI010000123.1 GCA_937949535.1 uncultured Lewinella sp.
GACATGAACCCGACCTTCAACGCCGAAAATAATGGCAATACCGTTGGTACTCGTAGTCGGGCACTTGGTGTTGGGCTAAGTCTCTTCCCCAACCCAACCCAGGGCGTGCTCAATGTGCTACTCGAAGGAGCGTACACCGACGCGCTCCATTTCCGTCTCTTCGCTACCGATGGGCGTTTGCTGCGCGAGGCTAGCCTAGCCCAAGGCAGTACCTCGTTGGTGATTGATGCTACTGGGTTGCCGGATGGGTTTTACTTCTTGTCCGTCGCTGACGGTCGGGCGGTAGAGACGCATAAGGTGCGGGTGAGGAGGTAGGCCCCCTGGCCCCCAAAGGGGGAAGAAAGAAGGGTATGGTTTTTTGCTGACGGCTTTTTTGCTCTTGAGCCTTGCTCCTTAACCTTCATTGCATCCTGCGGCCGCGCCATCATTGTATGGCGCGGCCGCAGGTGCAAGGGGGAGGTTTTCGAATAACGTTGGAACCTTTCATGACACAAACTTTAAACCATTAGCTTTACGGATCGTCAATTAACCACTATGATGAACCGTTACTTCCTGTTTTTTACCCTTTCCGTTCTATTCACCCTTCAAATAGCGGCTCAAGAAATCCCTGAATCTTGGTCGGTCAGCCCAGACGGGCGCATGCTCCTCGCTGGCGGTGAGCACAGCGGCGGTTTTTATGACCCCGGAGAAGTGCACGACGTCCAGCTTGAGTTTGACCAGCCCAACTGGTGGACGCTGATGGAAAACAACTACGACGATGCGATTGATATTCTCGCAACCTGCTGGATAGACGGCATCCGGTACGACAGCGTAGGGGTGCGTTTTAAAGGGCAGACGTCTTACACCCGCAACAATACCGAGAAGAAGTCTTTCAACATCACCCTCGACTATGTGATCGATGGGCAAGACGTTGATGGCTACAACACCTTCAACCTCAACTGTGGATGGGAAGACAACTCCTCCATCAAGGAAGTCCTCTACAACAACGTAGGCCACAACTACTACATGAGCCTGAAGGCCAACTACGTAAACCTGACGCTGAACGGAACCAACTGGGGCCCATATCAGAGCGTCCAACAGTTTGACTCAGACTACCTCAGGGAGTGGTTCTTCAGCAACAACGGCACCATCTGGCGCGCGCTGGCCACCGATTTCGTTGGCGGCGGCGGCGGAGGAGGTGGTGGCGGAGGTGGTGGTGGCCCCAACTTCGGAGCAGGCACCTCTTCCATCAATTATAACGGCCCAGACAGCACCGATTATAATACCGACTACACCCTCAGACGAACGGAACAAGCCGACCCCTGGGCTCCGTTGATTCTTGCCTGTGAAACACTGAACGAAACGCCCCTCGAAAACCTAGAACAGGAACTCGCCCAAGTGCTTGATATAGACAAAGCCTGCTGGTTCCTTGCCCACGAGATCATCTTCGGAGACGACGACAGCTACGTGTTCAAAGGCGGTATGGACTACTACGTGTACTACGACCCAGAAACGAGCCGGATTATACCGATGGAATACGACGGCAACAGCGTACTAGGCAACGCAGGGCAAAACTGGCCGCTTTTCTACCGAGAAGACAACCCCGACTTTCCGCTCATGAACCGAATGATGGCCGTGCCCACCATCCGGCAGCGGTACCTGGCCCACGTCCGAACCATCCTTGAAGATTATTTCACCCCAGACTATGTTGACCCGAAGATAGATGCGTGGGTAGACTTGATCGATGAACTGGTTCAGGAAGACCCGAAGAAGTTTTACAGCTACACCCAGTTTCAGGCAGCGATTGCAGCGCTAAAACAGGCGGTGGTTAGCCGTAGAAATTTACTCCTGAACGACGATGAACTCCGGAACATCGAGCCCCTAAGCGTAAGCAGCGTCTCTTATGCCGTAAACGGCGCGGAGTGGCAACGCCCAACCGCCACCGATGCGGTGGCCGTAACGGCCCAAGTAAACGGAGCACTAGGCACGGCAGCCGTTTGGCTCCACTACGGAGCAGGGCTAACCGGGGCCTTCTCCAAAACGCAGATGTTCGACGATGGCCTCCACAACGATGGGGCCGCAGGTGATGGGCAATACGGCGGAGTCATCCCTCCTCTTTCAAGCGGAGCTTATGGCCGCTACTACATCGAAGCAATTGCGGCCAATGCCGCAGCCACTGCCACCTACGAGCCAAAGGGGGCCGAACACGATGTGTTTTTGTATCAAGTAGACAACACCAGCCCCCTCGCCGGAGACCTCGTCATCAATGAGTTCATGGCCTCCAACGATACCACCCAAGCCGACCAAGACGGAGAATTCGACGACTGGATCGAGCTGTACAATAATACCTCCGCCAGCATCGACCTCAGCGGATTCTTCCTCTCCGACGATGCGGACGAACTGGCGCAATGGGCATTCCCCGCCGGCACCACCATCGGTGCCAACGGCTACCTCATCGTCTGGGCAGACGGAGACCTCGACCAAGACGGCCTGCACGCCGACTTCAAGCTCTCCGCAGGCGGCGAAAGCGTACTGCTCAGCGATGCAGCACAAGCCATCGTAGACAGCATCTCCTACACCGACCAAGCAACCGACGCCACCTTTGGCCGGTTCCCCAACGGAACGGGCGACTTCCGCGACATGACCCCCACCTTCAACGCCGAGAACACCGACGAAACCGTGGACCCCGTAGACCCAACGTTTGAGACCAGTCCCCTCGCCGGAGATTTGGTGATCAACGAGTTCATGGCCTCCAACGACGCCACCCAAGCCGACCAAGACGGAGAGTTCGACGACTGGATCGAGCTGTACAACAACACCTCGGCCAGCATCGACCTCAGCGGCTTCTCCCTCTCCGATGACCTCGCCGACCCGGCGCAGTGGTCTTTCCCCGAAGGAACCACCATCGGTGCCAACGGCTACCTCATCATCTGGGCCGACGAAGACCTCGACCAAGACGGGCTACACGCGGACTTCAAGCTTTCTTCCGACGGAGAGACCTTACTCCTTACAGATCAGGAAACTGCGCTCATCGACAGCGTCTCCTACGTAGACCAAATCGCCGACATCTCCCACGGCCGCTTCCCGAACGGTACGGGCGACTTCCGCGACATGAACCCGACCTTCAACGCCGAAAATAATGGCAATACCGTTGGTACTCGTAGTCGGGCACTTGGTGTTGGGCTAAGTCTCTTCCCCAACCCAACCCAGGGCGTGCTCAATGTGCTACTCGAAGGAGCGTACACCGAC
>CALEDI010000124.1 GCA_937949535.1 uncultured Lewinella sp.
AAGGGAGTAAGGGGGTAAGGGAGTAAAGGGGGGGGGGAAGGGAGTAAGGGGTAGGGGAGTGTGTATAACGGGATGCTCCGCTCGTGGTTCTGACTCGCGAAGTGCTTTTGTAATATATCTCAGTGACCAAAGTAATACCAAAGACGTCCTCAATAAGAAATAATTACCTTGCCGTATGCCGCGTTACTTGATCTTGCTGTTGTTCCCCCTGCTTGCCTTAGCTTGTACACCCAAGCCGAATACCTTTAATAAGGTTGTTGGCTTAGACGCCGACGAGCCGTTTGAGTACGAACGCTTCCGGCCGAAGAATGTACAGCGGCCGACCGAGTACACATTCGCTCGCCAAAGAAACCTTAACCCCAACGACTACCTGCCCGACACAAGCAATGCGCGCTACCTGCCGCTGCGCTACCTACACGTCAACTTCCACATCATGAACAGCTCCGACACCCTGTACCCTTTCTACGGGCAAAAAGCGGTTGATGAGGTCAAGGAAGTACTGGGCTACACCAACGATATGCTCCGCAAAACGCCCGCCCTCTGGCTTACGCCCGAAGGCGTAGACGTGCCCGCTTTGCCCCGCCAGCTACACTTCAACATCGTTGACAAAACAGGGACAGACGAGGCGGCGATCTATGAGCACTACGACGACGAACTCTACTACTACCTACACAACGGCAAACACCGCAACCGGGCAGACCGAAGAGTGGTAGAAAAGTACGCCCTGAACCAAGACAGCGTACTCAATATCTTCATCATGGGGCCACCACGAGACAGTATTGAAAGCAAAACCTTCAAACTGCCCGGTACGGAAGGCATCTTCCTTGGCGATGCCATAAAAGTCACGGGTTGGTTAGAGAACAACCGCAGGCCGTGGGAGCTGCGCGGCATCGTAGGCCACGAAATCGGCCACGCTTTGGGCCTAGGCCACGCTTGGGGCCGAGACGGCTGCGACGATACGCCCATACACAAAAACAACGCTTGGAGCCAGCGCGGCAAAAACTACGGCCCCGGCAAAACAAGCAACAACTTGATGGACTACAGCAAGGACCAACAAGCCCTGACGCCCTGCCAGATCGGGCGGATGCACGCCCGCATGAACGACATCACCAGCCGCCAGCGCAAATGGCTGTTGCCCCGTTGGTGCAAGTACGCCAATACCGAATCCATCCGCGTTACGAAAGACCTGAACTGGGAAGGCGCACGGGATTTCAACAGCGACATCTACGTCCGGAGGGGCTACACCCTCCGCATCAACAACCGGGTGCACTTGCCGGAGCAAGCCGCCATCTACGTTGACCCCGGAGCGACGCTGATCCTCGGCCCCAAAGCCGTTATTCACAACAGTTGCGGCGGCACTTGGGGTGGCATCCGCGTTGGTGTTTCCGAGAGTGGCTACCAGGGTGAAGTCGTAACAGACCCTTTAGCAACGCTACTAAACGTCGTGGAATGAGAAAACACATACTAATCACCGGCGCAACAAAAGGCATCGGTAGGGCTTGCGCGGAACTGTTTGCCGCTAAGGGCTGGGAAATTACCGCCGTAGCCCGTACCGCCCAAGACCTAAAAGCAATGACGATTTTGGCGGGCTTTGAGCGCATTAATCCGGTTGTTGCAGACCTGGGAACTACGGAGGGGCTAAATGCGGTCCCAGACTCGGACTACGATGTGGTCCTCCTCAACGCCGCCGCTTTTGCCCCCGGCCCGCTACTTGGAGAAGAAGATATTTACGGACGGCTTTGGGACGTGAACGTTGGGGCCAACTATAACCTAACCCGCCGCCTGTTGCCTCAGATGGTCGCACGCGGCGAAGGGCACTTGGTTGTGATTGGCTCGCGCGGGACCGACTTCCAACCAGCCCACCTGACGGCCTACGTTGCCACCAAATACGCCCTGCGGGGCTTGTTTTATGGCTGGGAGAAAGAGCTTGAAAGTACTAATGTAAAGGCTACCCTCGTAGCGCCCGGCGCTACCCTGACGGCCAGTTGGGCAGGCGAAGAGCCACCAGCCGATATTCTTGCGCCGCAAACCGTAGCAGAGACCGTTTGGGAGTGTGTGCAACAGGGAACTGAAGGGCGAGTTACGGTATAAAATCAGCAAAGCCCAACGAACCGAGGTCCGTTGGGCTTTTACCGATGTGGGGATGTCTAAGACGTCCTGATCATTAAGCGTAAACGCTTTCTTTGCCGAGGTCTACGCAAACGAGGTAGTAAAACACTGGGCGGTGCTTGGAGCGTTCGTTGTACTTCTCGCAGGCGGCTTTTACTGCCTTGTCTCCATCTTCGGCGCTAACGCCGAGTTTTTTCACGCAGTAGTTTTTGACTACGCGCTCCAGTTCAGTCTTCTGGCTACAAGCGACTTTGTTACTGTCGTTGTTGTAAATGGATGGGCCGAGGCCTTTGGTTACTTTGCGGAGGAGGTCCATGTCCGCTTTGGGGTCAAGCTTTTTTAGTGCAGCTTCGTAAGTGGCTAGTTTTTCGTCAAACTTGCTCATGTAGCATATTATTTGTGCGTTGAGGACGGAATTGTCTTCGCGGCGATTATGGGTGAAAATCCGTTAACAATAATGCGAAAACTTGGCCAATTGTTATAACTGCCGTCAATAATTTCTAAAATAAGAGAGCAATAAGCCCAATTGAAGGAGGCTTGCCATCACTTTTGTAGGGCGCGGACGCGGGTGCAGGGTGAGGGCTTTTGGTGTCCGGCCTGGCCGTAGTGGGGAAGGCCCGAAAGCCAGCGTTTTACCTTTCTCTATTAAGGGCTTACCCCAACACCCTTATCTCCCCTTGCACCTGCGTCCGCGCCCTAAAAATGAACACAGAGTTAAAACTTACCTTTGTACCTAAGTAAACAGTTACATAAACTAAAATATACACAACAATGACGCATCAACTCTATGATTTTGGCATGATTGGCCTCGGCGTTATGGGCCGAAATTTTCTCCTAAACGTAGCCGACGATGGTTTTGCCGCCCTCGGCACAGACATCAACGAAGACTCCGTTAAAGCCCTCAATACAGAAGGCGACGGCATGAACGTGAAGGGCGTAAACACCCAAAAAGAGTTCGTAAGCCTACTCAGTAAGCCACGCAAAATCATGTTGCTCGTCCCCGCAGGCAAAATTGTAGACAAAGTCATCGAGGGGCTGTTGCCATTACTTGACGACGACGACATCATCATCGACGGCGGAAACAGCCACTACGACGATACCAACCGCCGCTACGAGTACCTGAAGACCAAAAATATCCGCTTCCTCGGTACCGGCGTTTCCGGCGGAGCCGAAGGTGCGCGCCGTGGGCCGTCCATCATGCCCGGCGGAGACAAGTCTGCTTGGGAAGCCGTGAAGCCCGTTCTGGAAACCGTATCTGCCAAAGTGAACAACGAGCCCTGTGTAACTTACATCGGGGAGTCTAGCTCAGGCCACTACGTGAAAATGGTACACAACGGCATTGAGTACGGCTTGATGCAACTCATCGCTGAAGCCTACGACGTGCTCAAGCGCGTTGGAGGACTAAGCAATAAAGACATCGGCGACCTCTTCGACCAATGGAATAAGGGCCGGCTCAGTAGCTTCCTGATGGAGATCAGCGCCGACATTATGAAACAGCCAGACGACAAAACGAACGGCGACCTAATTGATGCCATCCTAGACAAAGCAAAGCAAAAAGGGACAGGTAAGTGGACCAGCCAGACGTCTATGGACCTCGGCGTTCCCGTGCCTACCATAGATTCTGCGGTTGCTATGCGGGGTATTTCTTCCTTCAAGTCTTACCGCAGCCAGCTCGCAAGTACCTTCCCCGAAACGCACCCCAACGAAATCAATGCAAACGGCAAAGGCCTCATTGAAGCCGTAGAGAAAGCGCTCTACTTCAGCTTCATCGTTTGCTACGCCCAAGGTATGCACCTGCTAGCGGAGGCCAGCGAAGAACTCAGCTACGACCTCGATCTGGAAGGCATCGCCCGCATCTGGCGTGGAGGTTGCATCATCCGAGCGGAGCTGCTTGAGCAAATTCGTAAGGCTTACTCCGCTGAAGAGGGCCTGAAGAACATGATGGGCAGCGCACAGTTTGCTGGAAGCCTTGCCACAACAAGAAATTCGGCTGCTGAGGTTCTTCGCCTGTCTATGGAAAGGGGCGTTTCCACGATGTGCCTCTCTAGTGCACTCCAGTATTTCGACGCCTTCCGAACTGCTCGCCTACCACTAAACATGGTACAAGGCCAGCGCGATTACTTTGGTTCGCATACCTACGAACGGATCGACGCAGAAGGTACATTCCATACAGAGTGGGGGAAGTAGATTGTTTTTCCCGATGTTGCAGCCTTGCGGTTCCTATCATAGAGCCGCAGGGCTATAATTTCAATTGATGTAGCTACATTAATTTAGTATCTGCCACTAACAAATAGCTTTTTCATCGGTTATATGAACCGAATAACCAACTAGCTCGCGCACCAAACATATTTACCGCGTGCTACTCATTACAATAATTTAGCAATGAAGAATTTCTTTTACTTACTCCTCCTCGCAGTTTTCGTCACCGCTTGTGGTGGCCCCGAAGGCGAAGCTGTTGCGGCATCCGACGCGCAGGACGAAACAACGACAACCGAGATGGTTTCCTCCGCTCAGTACAACGTTGACCCAGCGGCCAGTGTCGTTAACTGGGAGGGAGCGAAGATCGCTTATGGCCATACGGGCACCTTGCCTGTTACTACCGGCCAGTTGATGGTTGCGGAAGGCAACATCGTTGGCGGCAAATTTGTCCTTGATCTTAAGGCAATGACCAGCACAGACCTTGAAGGTAAAAAGGCTGCTGACTTGATAGGGCACCTCCAGGGCGAAGACTTCTTCGACGTAGCGAAGTACCCAATGGCCAACTTCGTCATCACCCAGGTACAGGAAGCTACCAACGAAGATGGGCGTACGCATGACATCACCGGCAACCTAAGCATGCACGGCGAGAGCCGCAGCATCACCATCCCCGCAACGGTAAGCATTGAAGGCGGAACGTTGAAGGCGACTACGCCAAAGTTCACCATCGACCGGACCCAGTGGAACGTGAGCTACAACAGCACCAGCATTGAAGGCTTGGCTAAAGACAAGATCATCAATGATAACATTGGCCTCGAAATCGTGCTCGTAGCCAACAAATAGCTCATCGGTTGATGTGCTATAAAAAAAGAGTCATCCTGAGCACGAAGCTTAGGATGACTCTTTTTTATTTTCTAAACCAGAAAATAACTTGACTATTTAGAAGGCTTCAACACCTGATCCGGAAACGGCAAGCGCCGTAAGGATACAAAGGGTGAAGAGGGCCGCAGCGAGGCCCCAAGTGATCTTTTCGATCATGTCTGTTGAACGGGAAGCGCCTAGCATCTGGTTGGCTTGTGAGCCACCGAAAGTAGAGTCGATACCACCACCCTTAGGGTTCTGGACAAGGACAACGAGCATAAGTAGAAGGCAAACTAGGCCGGTCAGGATGGTAAGAAGATTAACCATGGGGAGGGATTATAATTTTTCCTGTAAATCTTTGATAAGGCCCGCAAAGATCGTCTTTTTTTCTGGATAAAGCAACTCCAAGCTGCGGTACATCTTAATTGCGCGCTGGTATTGCCCCTGGCGGGCCAAAAGGCTTGCGAGGGTTTCGCTAGCCACGGCTTCTTGCGCAACGAGGCTGCGGCGGGCGATTTTACGAACCTCTACTTGCTCATCGGCCAGTTTTTCGCTTTGATGGCGGCGGATGTGGCGCAGGCGGTCTTTGAGAGATTGCCCGTGCTGTGGCCGTTCTCCTGCGGAGAAACTGGAAACTGGTTCGGGTGAGAAGGTTGCTGCGGGGGAAGCCGGGCTAATGGTAGGCGTTGGTTCGGAGGGCCATTCGGGAAGGACGGCCAGGAAGTCGGTCGCAGCAGCAACCCAAGCGGCAGGTACGGAATAGGGTAGAGGCGGTGCCTCTACGGAGTCCTCAACCTCGGGTTCTGCGAGCGGGGAGGAACTGCCGTTGTTGTCGTTGTCATTATTAAGCGGCGGGAATAGTTTCTCGTAGCTGAGGTTGTTTTCTGGAGCGGGTTGGGTTTCGCTTCCGTTAACGAGCAGGGCCGCGTCTTCGAGTGCGATTTCATCAAGGGTCCGGAGCTCCAAGATTTCTGTTTCTTCCTGAGGTTCTTCGCGCGCCAAGAGACGGGCATCCTGCAGTAGGTCATAGATGAAGGCCCGATCAAATGAAGCGGTTGCGCAGCGCTGTAGGTAGCTCTGCTCGTCGGGGTGCCCTTCAAGGTGCGTCTTAAGGAGTAGTAACAAACGGAGATTGGAAGAGTAGGGGTACTGCATGGCAAGACCCTGCAATTCTGCCAACGGCAGTGCATACAACAAACTAGGTTGTTCGAGGTAAAGCTGAAAGTCTTTCGCGTTCATTCTCTGTGGTCTGCCGCCAAAGGTCGGGATATACTTCCGAGAATACAAACGGCCCGATTTATTAGTTAGTGGCCTACTTTTACTCCGCAACTGCTCCCACAGGGTGTGTTGCTGGGTTCTTTGCAAAAGAAACAAGCGGTTGCTTCGCAAACAATTGTAAGTATAGCTTTGCTCAAGAGGTAAATTTTTATAGATTTGCAGCAACGGTAATTAGGATCTTCCTAACATTACTGTTACAATTTTTTATGTTGTTCATAGTGTTTGTTATGTGGCCTTTGACTTGTACAAGTCAAAGGCTTTTTCACGTTTGGGCAGGTGATTTGGCCACTAAACGAAGGAGACACCCCTGCAGGTCTCCCCCAATGCCACTTCATTATTTAGGATATATTACTACTTTTGTCTATATTACGAGTTGGCAATTTGTCAAAACCCTTTTTAAAACAAAGTAAACACATGGCTAAGCACAAGAAGGAGCGTCTCGTTCTTCAGCAAGGAAACGAAGAAATCAACATCAGTTATGACAACTTACGCAGTGCTGTATTGGTCCTCCGTGCGATCAACCATGAACTAAGGCGTAGCATTGTCGATCTCTTAGAAAAGGAGGACCGAATGACGGTTACACAGATTTATATCAAACTCCGCATTGAGCAATCTGTAGCTTCTCAGCACCTCGCGATCTTGCGTAAGGCGGGCATCGTACATCCGCATCGTGAGGGAAAGTACATTTACTACAGCCTAGAGAAAACCCGCTTGTCTCAGATTGCAGAACTCGTCAGCACGCTCGCCGATTAACCGTTTTTTGCCAATAACAGACCGTTTTCTTCCTTAAAAGTACCGTTCTCTTTAAAAAAGCTTGTGTTAGTCAAATATTTATACGATCTTTGTTGAGAGCAACGAAGCACTAGCCAGTTGTTCGTCGTCCCCGATTTTAACCGCTGGCAGGGCTTTTGTATTCCCATTTTGTAATCAAGGCTGAACACACTCTTAGCACCATCGCCCGCCGCCAGCACTGTATTCTGACTAAGCAATAGAGATGGAGCTTTTAAACACTTCTTGGCTCAAAGAGCGTGATCTGGAAATTTCCTCGGAAATCCTGAGGGCTTTAGCCCACCCCCTTCGTATGCGAATACTTGAGTTTATTGATCAGCACAAACTGATTAATGTTAATAAGATTTACAGCTCCTTAAACTTGGAACAGTCAATTACCTCTCAGCATCTTCGCATTTTGCGCCAAGCGGGCTTAGTTGAAACAGAGCGCCAAGGAAAATTCATCTACTACAAGCTCAACTACCATCGGCTGCACAATACGGTGAGTGCTATTCAAACCCATCAGCACCTTGTAGGGGGAAAGCCTTCGTCTGCGCAAACGTTGTAGCCAAACAACCGGAGAACCTACTCTTCCTCTCCATTCTCTTTTGATGTGTTGAGGTCTTGCCGATGAAAAAACTTAGTGAAATAAAAGAGTAGCAGCAGGATTACTCCCGCAGAAATTGCTACGTCTGCTAGGTTAAACACGGGCCTGAAAAACAAGTAGGCGCGTCCTCCAATTAGAGGAAACCACTCTGGATAGTTACCATAGAATAACGGAAAGTAAAGCATATCCACTACGCGCCCGTAGAGTAAAGGCGCGTAGCCTCCCTCGTCGGGGAAGATGCTAGCAACTCCTCCGTGAAAGGATGACTCGGAGAAGATGTAGCCATAGAACACACTATCAATGATGTTCCCCAAAGCCCCTCCCAGCACCAGGGTAAAGCCGAAAAGGAACACTTTTTCCGCTTTCTCACGAACCAGGCGGAAAAGATAAACGGAGAGCAGGCTTACGGCCAGAATTCGGAATAGGGTGAGTAGAAGCTTACCGTAGTTGGGCCCTAAACTTAGCCCAAAAGCCATACCGTTGTTTTCCACAAAATGAACCAGAAAGTGGGACGAGCCGAAAAGTTGAAGCTCTTCTCCGTAAGCCAAGTGGGTTTTAACCCAAATCTTTAAGCTTTGATCGAGCAAGAGCACAATGCTAAGCGTGAGGCCAACTAGAAGTTTTCTATTCATGGTTGTAAAGGTACATCCTTGATCAAATAGCTGTTGGGGGTGGTTAGCAGGCGACCCTTACTACAAAAAACGCGGCCTTTCCGTATAAGTGGAAAGGCCGGCTTCTTTGTATAATCGACTTGTAATAGTTAAGAAAGGTTTACCCTTTCGTTCATCCTTTTACCTGTTTTGCTTGGCGTGGATGCTGAGTGTAGTGTGTGGCACGATCATGAGCCGTTTTTTAGAAATGAGCTTTCCGCTAACTCGGCAAATACCGTACACCTTGTTCTCGATCCGGAGAAGCGCGTTTTCTAGGTGCTGCACCAGCTTGCGTTGGCGGTTGGCAAGGTTGTGGTTGTCTTCATTGACCATGGTTGAGGTACCATCGTCTAGGCCACGTACTTTTCCATCTTCGCTGTTTGTTTGCTCAGCTAGCCGTTGGAGGTAGAAGTCAAGCTGCTCGCGCGCGGCAGTCAGCTTGGCTTCAATGATGCCACGAAACTCAGCGAGGTCTGCATCGCTGTAACGTGTTTGTTCGGTTATTTGCATTACGGTATGTTGAATTGTGCTTTTCGTAAAGTTTTACTTTCAATGCGCGGCAAAGATAACGAACCTATCTTCCATGTTTAAGTAATCTGGAAAGCTTTTTTAACTAAGCAGATAGAATAAAGCAACAATTTGGCACGACGCAAAACATAATTTGGCGAAAGGTCTTGTTGGCAGCGTACCATTATTTTCGCCACTCGGTGGTTACGATGAGTGGGAGCTGAGACCAATCTCGCTGCCGTTTCATCCGGTTTGCCCTCCGACACTTTTCTTTGATGGTGAAGGTGCGTTGGAGGACATACTCCCCGTTTTTAAGTACTTGATTATCAATGTATTCAACGTCAAAAATGTCAGTAGAGGCCCGGAGTTCAATCTGGTCAAAAGTTGTAGACCGGTCCCCGTCTTTATCAAATACAGGCCAAACACCAGGGTCACCTGTAGGAAAAAATACTCGCTGGATTTTGCCAGTCTCAATAGGTACATAACGCTGTGCGATGCTGGGCGCCTTTGGCTTTACGATGACCGCCGAAAAATTGGTATGGAAAACCAGTTCACTCCAGTGAAACAACTCCCGCCCCGGGGGGATCCGAAGCGTGAACCGGTCTCCCTTTTGCAAAAAAGGGCTGTAATACAAGCCGTCGGAACGGACTTGGTAGTTCGTGTTTGCGTTGTTTATTTGGATGAAGTCTGGTAGGTCTTTGCCCTTGGGCGCAGGGTTGATCCGGAAAGACAAATACCCCGAAGTGGGAACTTCTATAGACCAAGATTCCGGTAAAGAGCGTGGGCCAGAAAAAACGATGCCTGTCATCTCCGTTGCGGGAACGCTGTTGTCTTCCCCCTCAATCACTTTTGATATCTGGAAGGCATGGTCGTCGGTTCGCTCCCAACGCTTTGGGTGGAAATAGCCGCTGAAAGGGCCCACATTACAGACCAAATCAAAGTAGAGGTAGTCCTTGTCTAAGCCCGCAGCACTAGAAACAATCACGGACATTTCCGCTTGCGCGACCACAACAGCCCCTCCCATTCCGAAAAGAAAGTAAATGGTTAAACACCATTGGGTCAACTGGGTAAGATGCTGTTTCATAGAATTTACCGCCTTGCAGCAGCCTTGATTTTCTGAGATGATAAATGGACAATACCTTACAAAGATAGGGAATGTGCGACAAATTTAGAAAGCGGTAGTTTTTGATTACGAAACGGCTAAAGTGCTTTGGGCAACTGTGCCAGACTATGTAACTTAGATTGAACCCTTTCGGCAGGATGCTCTTTAGTGTTTAAGGAGTACCTAACTACACCCTGAAATCTACCGCTGATGACCCCTCGCCGCCTCGAATTCACCACAATCGTCCCCTTGCCCCTTGCCCAGACATGGGCTTTCTTCAGCCGGCCAGAAAACCTAGAAAAGCTAACACCGCCTGAGGTTAGCTTCAACATCAAGTCTCCCGTCGCTGGCGTTAAGATGTATGAAGGTATGATTATTCAATACAGCATTAGCCCTTTTCCGGGCATTAGTATGGATTGGGTAACGGAGATTACCAAAATTGTTCATCATGAACACTTCATCGACGACCAAAGGGTAGGCCCCTTCGCGCTCTGGCACCACCAACACTGGTTCAAAGACCTAGGAAACGGTAAGACCGAGATGACCGACATCCTGCACTACCAAGCCCCATTAAGCTTTCTTGGTACCATCGCCGACTGGCTGTTTGTCCGAAAACAGGTAGAAAACATTTTTTCAGAACGAGAGAAAGCCATCGCGAGAGGAGTATTAGAAGATTACCGGACGGCTACAACTTCCTAACCCCGGCCCCGTAACGTTTCCAAACATTGTACAGCAAACGAAACGGCGTAATAATTGCCGCCACAACGGCCCAAACCCCAAAAAAACGGTACTCCGTTTTCAGGTAACTGTTCAGGATGCTCCCCGTTTTCTTGTCGAGGTGCTTGATGAGGACATCAGGCCCTTGCTCATCGAAAAAAATGATGAAACTGTTGAAGTTTTGTACCATCCAGAAAATGAGCAGAATCAACAAAATACTGAGGCCGCCCTGCACCAGAAGGTGGTCTCGTAACCAAGATATGTTCAGGAAAAACAAGTAGCGCGTCAGCGTAATGGCCACCAAGATGTAGACGAAGTTGGGCGCATAGAACGGGAAATTTGGCAACTGAGAATAGATCGGTAGCAACACCAACCCTGCCAGCACAAGGGTGAAGGCCCACCAGGTGAGCTCATAAACGGCAAGGTTGGCCTTGGGGAGGGTAGTAGACATTTGCTTGAATTGAAGTGTAAAGGTAGCAGGTAACATTAAATCTATCAATCTACTTACCTTCGTGCTATGACCATCAACGATCTCTTCCAGTACGCACTGGATCACCCCGCCAATGTTATTTTTTATTTCTGCCTCATCCCCTTCGCCGCCCTGCTGGCGGGTTGGATGGAGCGAGAAGAAGGCCACCTGCCGCCCTGGAACTATCTCTACTCCACACTGGTGTACTTGGTGGCCGTGCCTGCCATCCTTTCTGTTGCTTACACCATATACAAATGGATGTTTGAGCGCGGCAGCGTAATGGACGCAAACATCATGCTGCAAGTGCTCCCTATTGCCAGTATGCTACTGACCTTCTTCATCGTCAAACGGCAAGTCCGGATTGAGTCATTGCCGGGTTTCAGCCGGCTCTCGGGGCTCATCATCATGATTTCGGCAGCGTTGGCCATCATGTGGTTCATGGACCGGGTGCGCATCTACACTTTTACCCGCCTACCGATACAGTGGTTGCTTGGCATTTTTGCGGGCTTGCTCATCATCATCCGCTTCGCTTGGCGAAGGGTGGCGAAATAGAGGAATTAATATTGGGGCTTTAAACACCGAAATGTCCTCATGAAACGTTTTTACTCCTAGCTTCCCAACGGAGAACTTGCTTCTCTTTTGGGAGCTTTTACATTCAATACGATCTCATGCGACTTATTACCTTTTTATTCCTTTTCTCTTGCTCCCTTAGTTCCCTTACGCTTTCTGCTCAGCAACTCGACCACCGCCAGGGCGAGCTGATTGTGCAATTGGGCGAGGACGTAGATGCAAAGAATTGGTTGACGGCAGTGCCCGAACTAACATCGTTCCAACCCTTAGGCCACAGCCTGAACATTTGGCTGGTTACCTACGACTTCAACATCCACGCCGAAACGGAGCTCCGTCGGAAATACTGGCCAGACCCAGCCGTAGTGCACCTCCAGCGCAACCACTTCGTCCGCCAGCGCGCCACACCTAATGATACGCGATATGATGACCAGTGGCACCACGTCAACATCGGCCAGCTAGACGGTGTAGTTGGCGCAGACCACAACGTTGAACCCGCTTGGGACGTAACCACTGGCGGCCTCACCATCAATGGCGACACCATCGTCGTCGCGATCATCGACGATGGCATCGACACCGACCACGAAGACATCGCACCCAACCTCTGGACCAACCACGACGAAATCCCCAACAACGGCATCGACGACGACAACAACGGCTACATCGACGATTACCACGGCTGGAATACCGTATCCGATAACAACGACGTAGAAGCAGGCCAGTTTGATGACCACGGCACGCCCGTTGCCGGATACATCGGGGCAAAAGGAAACAACAACTTAGGCGTTGCCGGTATAAACTGGAACGTGAAGCTGATGATGGTAAAGAACAACTTCATCAGCCTCGAAAGTGAAGTTGTAGAAGCCTACAGCTATGTTCTTGAAACCCGCTTAAGCTACAACGAGACCGATGGAGCAGAAGGAGCTTATATCGTAGCTACCAACGCTAGTTGGGGCCGAGACTTCGGCAACCCAGACGATGCGCCCATCTGGTGCAGCCTCTACGACCGCCTCGGTGAAGCGGGCATCCTAAACGCCGCAGCTACTTCCAACATCAACCTAGACGTAGATGTAGACGGAGACCTGCCTACCGCATGCCCGTCACCTCACTTGATCGCCGTCACTAACCTCAATACGAACAACCAAAAAGTCCGTGATGCTGGGTTTGGGTTTCTTAGCATAGACCTAGGTGCCTACGGCGACAATACGTTTACTACTGACGCAGGTAACGGCTATGATTATTTTACCGGTACCTCCGCCGCAGCGCCTTCTGTTGCCGGTGCCATCGCTTTGCTCTACTCCGCTCCCTGCAATAACTTCGGTGAACTACTAGCCTCAGACCCTGCCGCTGCCACACTGAGGGTTCGTGCTGCACTCCTGAATACCACCGCCCCCAACGAGAGCTTAGCCAACATCACGGTTACCGGTGGCGGGTTAGATATTGGCGCGGCGATGAACGACTTGATGGCGGCTTGCGATGCCTGCCTCGCACCCACCAGCCTCGCCGCAGTGCCGCAAGCAGGCACCGCCAATCAACTCTTGATTTCCTGGCGCAACATTGCCTCAATCTCAACCCTGAACCTGCGTTATCGCCCAACTGGTACGGATGCTTGGACTACGATATCTGCTCCACGCTCCCCCTATCAACTCACCGATCTCCCCGCCTGTACCTCCTACGACTTCCAAGTCGTCGGTAGTTGCGGCTCCGATGAATTGGCCACCGAAATACTGACCGCCGCTACCGACGGTTGCTGCACCATCCCCGAAGACCTAACCATAGCTGCTGCACCAAACCAATTGCTCATCGCGAATTATTCCGAACTGTTGGCTGGCCGTTTCTACCGCCTCCGCTACCGAGAAATGGGCCAAGAAAACTGGTTCACCCGCACTTCTAGTACCGGCACCATCGCCATCGCAGGCGTTGAACCCTGCACCCTATACGAGCTTGAATTCCAGACAGACTGTGACACCTCCCAGACCGACTTTGGCCAGCGAGTGACCATCTTGAGCTTCGGCTGCGGCTCCTGCGAAGAGGTTAATTATTGTGTCCCCCAAGGGTACGACAACGGAACGGAGTGGATCGGTGCGGTGAATATCGGCGACATCATTACCAATAGTAGCGGCCCAGAGCCGGAGGCCTACAAAAGCTATGGCAAACTGACCGAGCGCGCCTTCGTGCGCGGAGGCGTGTACCCCGTAACCCTCACCCCCGCATCAAACGGTGAGGAACTGGAGGAAGAAGCATTTCGGGTTTACGTTGATTGGGACCAGAACGGCAACTTTAGCTCCAACGAAATTGCGCTGGAGGTTGAAAGCGAAGCCGGGGAATCGGTTACGGGCCTAATCACCATCCCTGAAAACGCCGATTTACTCCTGACCCGGATGCGCATCATGATGCAATACCGTGGCGTCCGAGGCGGTTCTTGCCCCGGCGGCAACGGTTTTGGGGAGGTGGAAGACTACTGTATCAGCATCGCTGATGCGGAGGGTTGCCCTCCGCCCCGCGCCCTCACGGCTCGCTACGATGCCGACGCGGGCCAAACGGTCTTCTCTTGGCCCGCTAGCGCGGCCCCAGGGGGCAGCTACCGCATCCGTTACCGCCCTACGGGCTCAATGGACGCTTGGGAGGAAGTGGACGTAGAGGCCAACCAAGTCAGTGTAGAGGGCGCAAACCTTTGTGGGGCCAACGACATTGAGATCGCCAGCGTATGCAACGGCGTAGCGGATGATTTCCGAGCGTTCATCTTCGATAACGTCTGCACCGACACGCAAGACCGCCGCCTAGCGGCGACCGACTGGTCGGTTTTTCCGAACCCCACTGCTAGCTTCACTACGGTAAGCTGGTCTGCGAGCCTCCGGCCGCAGGAAATCGAGTTGTTCGACCTCACCGGGCGGAGGGTCAGCACTACGGCAGTAACTTCCGGCACCGCTACAGACTTGAACCTTGAGGGCTTAGCCGCTGGTGTTTACCTCGTCCGAATCATTACACAAGATGGGCGCGCGGGGACGCGGCGGCTGATCCGGCAATAGACTCACCACAGAGGTTAGAGTCAGAAACAAGGCTACCATCACTACATCGTATGAAATTGAAAAACCAAGGAATATGAACTGGGGAATAGACTTGGGCGGCACCAAAATCGAAGGCGTAATACTCGGTCCTGCGGGAGAAGTGATTGATCGCCGCCGCATTGCGACCGAACGGGAACATGGCTACGACCACATCGTAGGGCGCATCGTGCAACTGGTGGAGGAGATGAAGGAGGCTACTGGGCTAGAGCCGGATAAAATTGGCGTCGGAACCCCCGGAACCATCGACCCACCGACGGGGCTGATGAAGAACTCCAATACGACGGTCCTCAACGGGCAGCCATTGGGCAAAGACTTGGAAGCCGCCATTGGCGTTCCGCTCATCTTGGCCAACGATGCCAACTGCTTCGCAGTTGCCGAAGCCCGGATGGGCTGCGTGCCGGAAGAAAAGCCGGACGCTAAGGTCGTCTTTGGCGTAATCCTCGGTACGGGAACTGGTGGCGGGTTGGTTGTTGACGGGCAGGTTCTTGGCGGAGCACAAGGCATTGGTGGGGAGTGGGGGCATATGTTTCTCGACAATTCTGGTGGGTACTGTTACTGCGGCCGTGTTGGTTGCGCGGAGCGCATCTTGGCGGGTCCATCCATCGAGAAATACTACGCTGGAATTTCGGGGCGTAGCCTGACGGTGAAGGAAATCGTACCGCGCTACCGCGCTGGCAATGACCCTGCGGCGACGGCCGCGATGGAGCGTTGGTTTCACTTTTTCGCAAAGGGCATCAGTACCATCATCAACGTTATCGACCCAGACGTGATCGTGCTTGGTGGTGGGCTTAGCAACATTGAAGAGCTGTACACCAAGGCTATTCCTCAAGTACTAGATCATCTTTTCAACCCAAGAATGGATACGGTTTTCTTGAAGCCGAAGCTGGGAGACTCCGCAGGGGTATTCGGAGCTGCGTTGTTGGGCTGAGTCGGGTTATCAATCTATCTTTGCGCCATGAACGATTACCTGAAACTAGCCGCAGAAGTAGGCGAAATTGCCCGCAAAGCCGGTGCCGCCATCATGGCCATCTACGAAACCGAAGACTTCGGTGTAGAAATGAAAGCCGACGACAGCCCCCTGACCAAAGCAGATAAAGCCGCTAACGATGTGATCGTGGCTGGGCTTGAAGCCCTAGCGTTTCAGGCTCCGATTGTGAGTGAGGAAGGCAAAACACTGAGCTACGAAACCCGCTCCCAGTTCGCTCGCCACTGGTTGGTAGACCCGCTAGATGGGACGAAGGAATTCATTAAGCGCAACGGAGACTTTACGGTCAACATCGCACTGATTGAAGGGGGCAAACCGATCCTTGGGGTGGTGTTTACACCGGTTACCAACGAGCTTTTCTACTCCGCCCCTGGCCAAGGAGCCTACGAGGTGCTGTCTGAAGGCGGTGAACCCAAACCGATCAAGGCTGCGTCTTTCACCCTCCAAGACGCCAACCTCCGCATCGTTGCTAGCGCGAGCCACCTCAACCAAGCTACGAAAGACTTCATGGAACAGTTTGACCGGCCGGAGATCGTCCAGCGCGGAAGCTCGTTGAAAATAATGGAACTTGCCCGAGGCAACGCCCACCTCTACCCCCGCCTCGCGCCTACGATGGAATGGGATACCGGCGCAGCACACGCCATCCTACTCGAAGCCGGTGGCAAGATGGTAGACGACGGAACCGGAAAAGAAATGCGGTACAATAAAGAAAACTTGCTGAACCCTCACTTCATTGGCTACGGCGCGGTGCGGGAGGAATTGCTGGCTTGTTAGCTCTCGCTACCCCAATAACTACGCGCTATGCTTTCAATCATCTACACCACCTTTAACGAGATCGACATCATCGGACGCTCGCTTAAGACCGTGGAGGGGTGGTCTGATGACTTGGTGGTTGTAGACAGCTTCAGCGACGACGGAACGGCCGAACGGCTACGGACCACCCCGGGAGTAACCTTGCGCCAGCGCAAATATGTCGGCCCGTCTGACCAAAAAAACTGGGCCATCACCCACGCTAAACACGAGTGGATATTGCTGCTGGATGCCGATGAGCTTGTGACGCCAGAACTTCGTACTGAAATCGAAGGAATGCTCGCTAGCGGCGACATCCCGCACGATGCTTACTGGATCGGCCGAGACAATCACTTCATGGGCCGCCGCATCTATCACTCCGGTTGGGCGGGGGACAAGGTGGTCCGTTTCTTTCACCGAGACCGTTGCCGCTACAACGACAACCAGGTACACGAGGAAATCATCACCGAAGACATTAGTGTTGGGCTGCTGAAGGGCCGCATGGAGCACTACACCTTCAAAAACCTTGACCATTTCTTAGCCAAAACTCGACGGTACGCCAAATGGTCTGCCCAAGACTACGCTGCGCGAACACCGAGTGTTGGGGGCTACCACCTTTTTGTCAAACCTGTGTACAGGTTTTTTAAGCACTACGTGATGCAGGGTGGCTTTCGTGACGGGCGCGAAGGCTTGATCATCTCAGGGGTTTTGGCGTGGGGGGTGTTCTTGCGTTATGCTTACATGATTGCGGAACGGAGGAAGGGTAGTGCTTAGATTAAACCGGCATTTTCAATTCAGTTTCCCAACACTGCCGTATCTTACCCGTCCTCGAAACAAATATGCGCCCAATCTACCTTCAATTAACCCGTTCATGGCCTTTGCTGCTGTTGCCCCGCACCTCCGGCCTCCGGTTGGTGGCACTACTGGTGTTGGGGCTTGGGTTCGGAACACTTAACGCACAAAACGATGCCAGCCCCGTCTTCCCCGCTGAGCGACACGAGGAAATAACGGAGGAACTCGACTATTCAAAAGATAAGAAGGAGGAGGAAGAAGTTGAGGAAGACCTAGACGATTGGTGGGACGGCATGAGTAGCTATGAAAACTGGAACATTGATCTTTCCAACAGCACAACACTGGTTATTCTTTTTATCCTTCTGGCTGGCTTGGGCTACCTCATCTACCTCATGCTCGGAGATGTAGACATGCGTAAGCGTACGAAAGGCGAAGAGGAAGAGCAAGACAAAATCAACATATCCGAAATTGAGGAAGAGCAGCTCGTTGCTGAAGGCGTATCCCTGACCCTATTGCAACGGGCAGAAAACGCAGGGCAGTTCGACGTCGCGGTGCGCCTACTCTACATCCAACTGCTCAAAGAACTTCAAGACGGCGGCCTGATTAAGTACCGCCGAGACTTTAGTAACCGCGACTACCAGAACCAACTCCGCCGCAGCAACTTCCTCAACGACTTCCGAGAGGTTACCGCAGATTACGAACGTTACTGGTACGGAAAATACCCGATTGACCGGTTGAGCTACCGCCTCGTTTACCGCAAATTCACCGCCCTGAACGCGGCCATCCAGGCCGCCACCACAAAACCCGAAACTTATGTTTAGGGCCCGAACCACACACTACCTGTTCTATGCCTGCATAGTGCTGTTCGTTTCCGGTTGCTCCGGTTGTTGGACCAATTGGCAGGAGTCTTACCGATACAACAAGCAACAGCCGTTTGACCTCTACGCCCTCTACGAACTACTGGAAGCACGGCCGGAAGGCTTGGTCTTTGTAGAAGACAGCCTCACCCAACTAACAGAAGCCGAAGTAACCACAGCCAACTACCTCTTCATCGGTAGCTACGCCTATTACAACGAACGCTCCGTTACGCAACTACTAGACTTTGTAGAGCGGGGCAACACCGCCTTCATCGCCGCCAATGACCTGCCCGAAGACTTGGCTCACCACCTCTTCGGCGACGACTGCTACTACGGGTTTTACAATGCCAGCGAAAGAATAGGAACCATCAATCTCGATACCGTCGTGATGCAATTCAGCGGCGAAGACCGTGATTATATGCTCTTTAATATCTACGACTTCGAGCCTTGGCAACGGTCTACCCGCTACCTCAACGGAGGGATGCTTTGCGATACCTTGCTAGACAACGAAGTGCTAGGTACGCTAGACCATTACAACATCAACTTCACCCGCCTGGGCTGGGGAGAAGGCCAGTTTTACTTCCACAACAATCCGGTTTTCTTCACCAATTACTACCTCGTTGATAGCCTCCAGCACGAATACGCTGAGGCCGCGCTCGCCATCTTGGGCGAAGGCCCAGTGTATTGGGACGAAGCGAGCCGCGTGCCACCTTCCGTTGCGCGGCAGCGCAACCGGCAAGCCAGCAACAACCAGGGCCGCAACTACAACGGCGGCCGCAACTTGCTTACCGGCAACGAAGCCCTGAGCTACATCCAAGAGCAACCTCCCTTGGCTTTAGCTTGGTACACATTGCTACTCGCAACCCTCTTGTACGTAGTCTTCAGGGGCAAACGCCGCCAACGGATCATACCCGTTGTCCACCAGCGGGAAAACTCCAGTAAACGATTCATCGACACCATCAGCCGGCTCGTTTACCAAAAAGGCCACCACATCGCGATTGCCCGCCAAGAACTAGCCAGCCTTCGGTTCTTCCTCCAAGACCGCTTCTCCGTGCGCTGGAAAGAAGGCGAGCCTCCTCCAGAAAACCTAGCCGAACTGATCGGCGTAGGCGACAAGATGGCCCTCCGGGCCCTAGCCGAAATCCGGTTCGTACAATCCAAAAAATACCTCACCGACGGAGAACTCGTCCGCTTCTACCGCGCCATCGAGCCCCTCTACAAGCTCTAAAACGTTACCTCACCCGCACACATGATACTCCAACGCTCCAACATAAGCCATCGCGTAGCGATTCCCCTTCGGATGACCTCGGACGTAGGTTGTGTAATCTGTAATGTATTGTCTCCGCGCATAAACCCCCTCCCCAAACCCCTCCCCACGGGGGAGGGGCTTATAAAAACGCTGCGCGTTTTGATGATAATTGGCGGGCTGATTTATAGGCAGATTACACATCC
>CALEDI010000125.1 GCA_937949535.1 uncultured Lewinella sp.
CATCAATCCTCCAGCACCGCCTTCAGCGTTAGCTCATGCCGGACCATCCACTGGCCCAAATCGCCCCAGTTTTCGCCATCAACGACTACGTCCATACCTTCTACATAACCAAGAACGGTAAAGCCAACGCCGTGCTCTCGCACGAAGTCTTCAAAGTCTCCCGTCCGGGATTTGTCGACGGAAACGACGACGCGGCTCTGCGCTTCGCCAAACAAGAAAGCATCTTTGCGGAAGGCCTTGTCGGTATCCAAGGTAAAGCCGTGGCCGCCCTCAAGCGCAGCCTCCGTAACTGCCTGGAAAAGGCCACCATCCGCAACGTCGTGTGCTGATTTGATGAACTCAGCTTTGATGAGGCCGCTTATCGTCTTGTGTAGTTTTTGCTCAGTCTCTAACTCGAAGTAGGGTGCAGGGCTGTGTTCTACGCCATGTATGCGGCGTAGGTATTCCGAGCTTCCGATACAGTCTTTGCTGTCGCCAACGAGGTAAATTACATCCCCACGGTCCTTGAAGCCGAGGGTCATGCGGCGCTTGATGTTTTCCACGATGCCGAGCATCCCGATGGTTGGGGTGGGGTAAACGGGCTCAACGCGGCCGCCTTCGTACTGGCTTTGGTTGTAGAAGCTCACGTTGCCGCCCGTAACCGGCGTACCGAAGGCGCGGCAACCATCGCCCATACCTTTAATGGCGTTGACGAATTGGTAAAAGGCTTCCTTATTGTAAGGGTTGCCAAAGTTGAGACAGTTCGTGATCGCTACGGGCTCTCCGCCCGAACAAACGATGTTACGGGCCGCTTCCGCTACCGCAATCATCGCGCCTTTGTACGGGTCGGCATAGACGTAGGCCGAGTTACAATCGGTCGTAACCGCAAGGGCTTTGGTCGTTCCTTTAACGCGCACTAGGGCTGCGTCGGATTTGTGGTTTTCGGACATCGAGTTCGTCCGTACCGTACCGTCGTACTGGTCCGTTACCCACGCCTTGGAGACCAAGTTGGGGCTGATGAAGAGTTCTTCGGCGGTGGCTTTTAGGTCTGCGGGAACTTTGATGTCGTCGGCGCTGAAAGCGTCGATCTTGTCCATGTATTTTGGGCGAGCGGTTTCGCGCTCGTAAACCGGCGCTCCGCCGCCGAGGACGAGCGGCTCCGATGGTACATCCGCAACCAATACGCCGCCAGCGTAGAAGTGTAGGCGGCCGGTGTCGGTTACTTCCCCGATTTCTTCACACTCTAGGTCCCACTTGTCAAAGACGGCGAGTAGTTCTTTCTCCATCCCTTTTTTACAAACGATGAGCATCCGTTCTTGGCTTTCGCTAAGGAGGATTTCCCACGGCTTCATGTTGGCTTGGCGGGTCGGGACTTTGTCGAGGTCGATCCGCATTCCAGTACCAGACTTGGCCGACATCTCTGAAGTGGAGCAAGTGATGCCCGCTGCGCCCATGTCTTGCATACCAACAACTGCACCAGTCTTGATGACTTCGAGGCTGGCCTCCAGGAGTAGTTTCTCTTGGAAAGGGTCGCCTACTTGGACGGCCGGGAGGTCGTCGGCGCTGTCTTCTGTCAGGTCTGCCGAGGAGAAGGTTGCGCCGTGGATGCCGTCTTTGCCCGTTGCGGAACCGACGATGAAGACTGGGTTGCCCGGTCCGTCTGCCGCAGCCGAAACCGTTTCGCCGTGCTTCACCAAGCCAACAGACATGGCGTTGACGAGAATGTTCTGGTTGTAGACCGGGTGGAAAACCACCTCGCCCCCAACAACGGGTACGCCGAAGCAGTTGCCGTAGTCTCCGATGCCGCGCACTACGCCATCAACGAGGTGCTTGGTGTGCGGTAGGCTTGGGTCTCCGAAACGGAGGCTGTTCAGGCTCGCGATTGGCCGCGCACCCATAGTGAAAATATCGCGGTGGATACCACCAACGCCCGTTGCTGCGCCCTGGTAAGGCTCTAGGGCGGAAGGGTGGTTGTGGGACTCGATCTTGAAGGCACAGGCCATTCCGCCGCCAATGTCTACCAGTCCGGCGTTCTCTTCTCCGGCTTCCACCAGCAGGCGTTCGCCTTCGCGCGGCAAGGTTTTGAGCCACATGATGGAGTTTTTGTAACTGCAGTGCTCAGACCACATGACCGAGAAGATACTCAGCTCGTTGAAGTTGGGCACCCGGCCCATGATTTCGACGATTTTGTCGTACTCATCAGCCGTGAGGCCGAGGTTTTTTGCTACTTCTACGTCTGCTTTGATTTCGTGGGCTGCCGCCATTGGGGAAGGGAGTTTTGGATAAGCGGTAAAGTTAGTTAAATAGTCTTGTAGTCTGGTAGTTTGATGGCCTTGTAGTCAGACCCAGAGCAATCCCAATAAGCGCTTAAAAAAGCGGCCTCCTAAATGGCGTGTGTTCCGGCCCCGATATTGACTTCGTAGAACTCCGGCCGCTGGCCGTGTGCGTCAAAGTAGGCCGAGAGTAGGTGGGTCTTGAGCGCAGGGATGCCAACGGTTTTTACCAAATTGATGGTACAGCCACCAAAGCCACCGCCCATGATTCTCGCGCCCATCACGGTGTCAGGGAAGTGGTTGATGGTTTCCTGCTGGAGGAAATCGACTTCTTCGCAGCTTACCTCAAAGTCGTCACTTAGGCCCCGGTGCGTTGCGTTCAGGAGTGCTCCGGCGCGGGCGATGTCGCCACGGGAAAGTGCTGTTTCCATCGCGTGTACCCTTTCGTTTTCAGCGATCACGTAATATGCTCGCCGGTATATGGTTTCGTCCAGTTTGTTTTTTACCGCCTCTAGTTGGTCTTTGGTTGCTTGGCTCAAGCACGGAACTTCGGGGTACTGTTGCTTGATGGCCGCTAATGCTGCGGCGCATTCCCGGACCCGGACGGGGTATTCACTGCTGCCGAGTTCGTGGGTGACCATCGAGTTGATCAGTAGCCACGTACAATCGGGGGTGTTTGCTAAAACGGGGGAGAACTGGAGGGTGTCGCAGTTGAGTTTGATCGGCCCATCTGGCGAACCATTTAAGCTCGCAAATTGGTCCATGATGCCCGTAGGGACGCCAATGTAGCTGTTGCTGCTGCGCCGGCAGAGCACCGCTAGTTGAGGGCGACTAATACCTGCGCCAACAATCTCGTTCAACAAAAAAGCCATGCCTCCTTCCAGCGCAGCGGAGCTGCTCATGCCCGATCCGCGCGGCACGTTGCCGCCGAAAACGATTTCTAGTGCGGGCACTTCAAAACCCTGCAACTGGAATTCATAAACGATACCCGCTAGATAATCTACCCACAAAAGGCCGGTTTTTTCTGGCCTGACGGGTAGGGCTAGTTCAAAGCTTTCGTTCAGGTCTACGGCGTGCAACTTCAAGGCAGCGCCTTCGCGCTGGCGAGCATAGAACTGTATGCCTTTATCGATAGAGGCTGGCATCACCAAGCCTCCGGTATAGTCGGTGTGCTCACCGATGATGTTGATCCGGCCGGGAGAGAAGTATGCGTATGGAAATTCCTGGGGGATGGCGTGAGCGACGAGGTAAGCGTCGATGTGGGGGAGCATGGCGTGGCTGCTATTCACTTTCATCCATGGTATGGAAAACGTTGGCTACATCATCGTCTTCTTCCAGCTTATCGATCAAGACGACGACGTCGTCTACCTGCGCATCCGTAAGTTTTTTGGTGTGGGTCGGGATGCGGATAAGCTCTGCCTTTGCGACGTCAATTTTACGCTTTTCGAGTTCGTCGCGCAAGGTCGCAAAGTCTTCAAAGGCGGTGTAGAAGTTGATTTCGTCGTCTTCTTGCTCAATGCTGTCGAGGCCGAAATCAATCAGTTCAAATTCTAGTTCTTCTAGGTCATGGTCGAAATTTTCGGCCTTGACGATGAATTGGCCCTTGCGCTCAAACATATAATCTACCGAACCATTGGTGCCTAGGCTACCACCGTATTTGCTGAAGGCGTGGCGGATGCTGGCTACCGTTCGGTTGTTGTTGTCTGAGGTTGCTTCCACAAAAACGGCAATGCCGTGGGGGCCGTAGCCTTCAAAAGTTACCTCTTCGTAAGCAGAGGTGTCTTTATCCGTTGCGCGCTTAATGGCTGCGTCAATATTTGCCTTTGGCATATTGACGGCCTTGGCGTTGTTCATCGCCAAGCGGAGGCGCGGGTTGTAGTCTGGGTCTGGGCCACCTTCCTTGATGGCGATGTTGATTTCACGGCCTACCTTGGTAAAAGCTTTGGCCATGCCAGCCCAGCGTTTCATTTTTGCCGCTTTGCGGTATTCAAATGCGCGTCCCATTGGTATATTTTTTGTTGGATGGCAAATATAGTGACATAGTTAAGGAACGCCGAATTAAGGCGAAAATATCCCCTTCCTCAAAAAGTACAGAACTCAGCATAAAAACATGAATTGACGTTTAAGGACAAGTTGACCGACCGATCACCGAACCATTTCAGCCGTTTCCTTATTACAACACCACACGGCGCAACGCTTACAAATTGAGGCAGCCGTTGCTAGCGCACAACAGACCAACCAACATTTAGCTAGCCTATTTTTATCCCTACCAAGCCAAACAATATGAACTATCAACCATTTATCGGTAAAACCGCCATTGTAACGGGCTCTGCCAACGGTATTGGCTTCGCCATTGCGAAGCACCTCTTGCACGAAGGCGCCAACGTAATCGTCAATGATATTGACCCCGAAGCCGCAGAAGCCGCTACGGAAAAGATCAACAAAAGCTGTGAATACTGCGACGCCAAAGCGTACGCTTATGCTGGCGATGCTGGAGACCCGGCTTTCATCAAAGAGATGGTTGGGTATGCGGCAAGCATCAAAGACAGTAAGCTAGACATGATCGTAGCCAACGCTGGCCTTACCGAGTTCGGAGACTTTTTTGAGTTTAGCCCTGAGAGCTTCCAGAAGGTCGTTGACCTCAACCTCCGTGGTTCGTTCTTTCTGGCCCAGACAGCAGCAAAAGTGATGAAGGAGCAAGGCGGCGGCGGCAACATCGTACTGATTGGCTCCAATGTAGGCGCTCGGGCATACAAGAACTTGGCGGCCTACGGGATGTCTAAGGCTGGTATCAGCATGTTGGCCAAGCAGTTGGTCCTTCCTCTTGGTCCGCTAGACATCAGCATCAATTGTGTTGCGCCTGGCGCAACGCTTACCGAACGCACCCAGCAGGAAGAACCAGACTACGCCGGCATCTGGGCCCAACTGAACCCCAACGGACGGGTAGGAAAGCCCGAAGATATTGCCCACACGGTTGGCTTCATGCTCAGTCCACAGTCTCGCCACATCACCGGCCAAACCCTGCTGGTTGATGGCGGATGGACGGCCTACGGCCCTTCCCCTTTTACCGCCGAACGCCTCCGGAACGAGTTGCCCAACGGTGCTGAGGCGCCGAAGGTGTCGGTGCTGAAAAAGTAATAAGGCAAGCTCAAAAATAAGGAGGGCGACGGCGCGCAGGATGCAGGGAACGGTTTTTTAACACGCCTTGCATCC
>CALEDI010000126.1 GCA_937949535.1 uncultured Lewinella sp.
TTTTCTGCGGCGTCTTTTATCGGCTGGCTGCGTTGGTAAAATCCTCATTTAGCTACGGCTAAACTCCGGTTTTACCGCCTTGCCAGCCAATAAAATCCACCAGCACAAAAGTCAACAAATTTAAATTACACTGTACTAGGGAGCCGAAAATACCGAACCATGAAAAAGTTGTTATTGGTTTTTACCGCCCTACTACTCTTGTCCTTCTCTGGTGTTGGTGCGGAGTTGTTTGCCCAGTGCCCAATGTGTCGTGCTACTGCGGAGTCTAACTTAGCCAACGGAGGAACGGAAGGCCGAGGCCTCAACAACGGCATCTTGTATATGCTCGGCATGCCTTACATCCTCATCGGCACCATCGCTTTCCTGTGGTGGAAGAACCGCAAAAAGGATGAAGACTTGGAGCAGGCATAACTACCTTCGTCGGATGAAAAAGGTAAACATCAACGAGAAGTTCCAGTGCTTCAACGAGCACTGGACCCCGAAAGTCATCGGTGAGCTCAACGGCCAACACCTCAAGCTGGCCAAGGTCAAAGGCGAATTCGTCTGGCACGACCACGCCGATGAAGACGAGCTGTTTCTGGTATATAAAGGTATTCTTTGCCTCGACTTCCGCGACGGAACTACCGTGGAGTTGCAACCCGGCGAGTTTTACATCGTCCCTAAAAGCGTAGAACACCGCCCCCGCACAAAGGGCGATGAGGAGGTTTGGCTCATGCTCATCGAGCCCGCCGGCATCAAGCACACCGGAGACGTTGTGGATGAGAAAACGGTAGAGGTTTGTGAGTGGATTTAGCGGTAAGGTATTACCCGGTTAACGATCTTTTCCTCCCCCATACTTTCACTTGAATACCTCATAACTAGATGAACCAACTATCAGCCGCAGCCCTAACCTTGCTTTTGACCTTCCTCTGCACCTGCGTTAGCGCCCAAAACACCATCAAAGGCCAACTACAAGACGCCGAACAGCAAGCGGTACCCTACGCCAACGTTGCCCTATACGCCGACTCCAACTTGGTAAAAGTAGAGACGACCAACGACGCAGGCATCTTCGTATTACAAGACGTAGCAAACGGTTCCTACTCCTTGGTAGCCACTTACCTCGGTGCGCCAGACCTAACACAAGCACTGGTTGTAGCCGGAGAAGACCTAGACCTCGGCGTACTACGCATGGCCCCCGCCGCCGTAGAACTCGAAGCCGCCACCGTCACCGCCACCCGCGCCCTAGTAGAAATCAAACCCGACCGCACCGTTTTCAACGTCCAAGGAACCATCAACGCCGTAGGAGAAAACGGCCTAGACCTGCTGCGCAAGGCCCCCGGCGTAACGATCGACAACAACGACAACATCAACGTCTTGAGCCGCGCTGGCGTACTGGTCTACGTAGACGGCAAACGCCTGCCGCTGGCCGGCACCGAACTAGCCGCCTACCTGCGCAGCCTCACCGCCGAACAGATTGACCGCATCGACATCATCACCAACCCCGGCGCAAAGTACGAGGCCCAAGGCAACGCAGGTATTCTTGATATCCGGCTGGTAAAAAACGAAAACGAAGGCGCCAACGGTACCGCAAACTACACCATCAGCCAGGGCCGGTACATGAAAATGAACGGCTCCGTAGGCGGCAACTACCGCAATAAAAAACTGAACGTGTTCGGTACCATCGGTGGTAATGAAGGGCGGCAGTTTTCTCAGATCGACTTCCTTACCTTCCAAAACGGACTGCAAACGCTAGAAGACACCCGCAACTTCTTCACCTGGAACGACGTCTGGAACCGCCTCGGAACAGATTTTTTCCTGAACGATAAGCACACCATCGGTTTCCTCTTTCAGGGGAGCACCCAGCACGGTATCCAGACGAACCGCTCCGACATCGAAATTGCACTGATTGACCAACCAGTAGACTCCATCCTACTCGCACAGTCTCGCTCCGACGACGACCGCGACCGCGCCACCTTCAACCTCAACTATCGCTTCGACGCGGGAAAGGGCAAAAGCCTCAACGTAGACCTCGATTATGGGCGCTTCCGCAACCAAGCCTTCCGCCGCCAACCCAACGTTTACTTCGCCCCCAACCGAGCGACCGAACTCAGCGAAATCACCAACAACTTCGATACGCCAACCGACATCAACATCTACACCTTCAAGCTTGATTACGAACAACCCTTGGGGAGTGGCCAGTTCGGAACGGGCGTCAAAATCAGTCAGGTAGGCACCGACAATACCTTCCGGCTATTCAACGTCGTGGGTGGCAACGAGACCTTTGACACCGACCAGTCTAACCAGTTTGGCTACGACGAAAACGTGTACGCGGGCTACCTGAGTTACGCGGGCAGCTTCTCTGACCGGATGAGCTACTCCGCAGGGCTGCGGGCCGAAATCACCGATGCCGTCGGCATCCTGACGGCCTTCAACGGGCAGGCCGAACCGCCAGTTGACCTCAACTATGTGAGCTTCTTCCCTTCGGCGGGCCTCACCTACCAGCTCAACCAACAGAAGGGCAACAGCCTTGCGCTCAACTACGGCCGCCGCATCAACCGGCCAGACTACAACGTATTGAACCCGTTCCGTATTCAGGTCAGCCAGCTCAGTTTTGAGCTGGGCAACCCCGGTTTGAATCCGGAAATTGTTGACAATATCGAACTGGGTTATACCCTGGCCTACCGCTACAACTTCAAGGTGGCGTACTCCAAAACCAGCGACCAGATTACCCGCTTGATCGGCCCAGACCCAGTAGACCCGCGCGCAGGCTTCATCAGTTGGGACAACTTAGCGACCAATACCGTGCTGAGTTTCAACGCGGCCCTACCCTTTACCGTTACGCCAAAATGGGACGCTTTTTTCAACCTCAGCGCTAGCCACATCGACAACCAGGCCGACTATGGAGACGGGGCGGTGGTTGACCTTCAGGCTTTCAGTTATACCATTTTCACGCAGCATACTTTTAAGCTGCCCTGGAAGCTGACGGGAGAAGTTGGTGGGTATTTTGCTGGCCCCGGCATCTGGGGCGGAGTGTTTGAGTACGACGAGAGCTGGTCGTTTAACCTAGGTTTGCAGCGCAAGTTTTTCAACGATCAGCTCAATGTTAAGCTGGCGGGCAACGACCTGTTCTACCAAGTTGGCTGGTCTGGCGAGACGAATTTCAACGGCCAGCAGGGCTTCGGCGCGGGCAATTATGACAGCCGAAGGGTAGCCCTCTCGCTGAGTTACAACTTCGGCAACCAGAAGGTGAAGGCGCGCACGCGGGATACAGGGTTGGGTGATGAGGCAGGGCGGGTAAATTGACGCTCGCCGAAGGCACTGTTGCCGATCTTGACCGGCTGGGCAACCGTTACCACCGTTTGCCCAACTGTACATTGATGAACAGGTTGATGTGGAGCGGGCTGTTGGAAATGCCGGGGGTGAGGTCGCTTTCGATCATGATGTCGGCATTGCCTAGGAGGAAATCTGCGGAGAGGCCAGCTTCTAAGGATTTGGCCATCTCGTCATAGGCTCCGAAGGCAAAATGCGCAGCAGCCTTGAGGTGTACGCCGGGGCGGATGGAGATCTCATCGACGCCTTGCGTCCAAGCGGAAGCACCGAATATTCGGTCTTGGTTGAGGAACTCGGCGGTGTTTATGCCGGTGTGCCGAATGTCGATGATTCGGTTGTTGCCGGGTTCTCCGGCATCTACTTCGAGGTAGTAGGGTTTCAGGATGCCGAGTGTTGGGCCAAACTCATAGGAATACCCGATCGCTACCCCGCGCTGGCGAGCTTTCTCGCTGAGGTATTTGCGTTTGCCAAAGCCGAAGCGTAAGGCGTACAGTTGGTTTTGCTTGCCGTATACGTAGGCCCTGCTTACCCGGTTGGTTAGTAGGTTGATCCGGTCTGGGTTCTCTCGGCGTTCGCGGCTGTGGCGGAGGTCTCCGAAGGAAAGCGACCAGTACTTCATCTCATCAAACGAGACGAGCTTCCCGGAACGCATCCCGATTAGGAAGTTGCGAGGCGTAGCGAGCGAGAAGTTGAAAGACATCTCGTTGTCGTATACCAGCCCTTTACCCGTAGCGCCGTAAATATTGCTGTTGCCCGGCAAGCGTTGCTGGGCGGAGGCAGAGGCTGTTATTAGGAAACAGACGGTTAGAATAAATAAGGTACGTATCATGGTAGGGGGGAAGGTAAGGAACACGATCGGTATTCTAAAGACAATGAAAGGTAGGGCTTTGTTCCCGCTTCCGCCTATCTTTGCTTTCCTGATGGCAACCGTAACCGAAGAAAACTACTTGAAGGCACTTATTTCGCTAGCCGACGCGGAAGGGAAGGTGGCGGTCTCCGAGCTGTCTCGGTCGCTGGGTGTGCGTAAGCCCTCAGCCAACAGCATGGTGCGGAAGCTTGCGGAGGCGGGGTTGGTTTACTACGAGCGGTACAAACCTTTGCGCCTCACGCCGGAGGGCCGCAAAGCGGCCGCCCTCATCGTTCGGAAGCACCGCCTAACCGAAATGTTCCTCGTTGAGCAAATGGGCTTCGGGTGGGAAGAAGTACACCCCATCGCGGAGCAGATCGAACACGTAAAATCTCCAGACTTTTTCTCCCGGATGGACGAACTGATGGGCTACCCCACCGTAGACCCCCACGGCTCCCCCATCCCCGATAAAGCAGGAAACTTCGTGAAAGCAAACCACCGCCGATTGAGCGACTGCACTGGCGGCCAGACCGTTACCATCGTTGGCCTCGCGCACAACTCTAACGACTTCTTGCACTTCCTCAACGACCGGCAGCTTAAGCTCAACTCCGTCATCACTGTTCATCATCGGGAAGCGTTTGATGGGTCACTGACCATTTCCTACACCGGCCACCAAGAAGTCGTGTTCAGCAAGGTAGCCGCAGACCGGATTTTGGTACGGTAAAACGTTTGCGTAGCAGATGCAACCCTAACACTTTTGGGCTCGTCTATTATATTTAGGGACACCAAACCAATAGATTGTGGGCTTTTCACATTCCCCATCTTCCCCCCTAACTTTGCACAACTACCAAACAGTTTACGATGAAACTATACATTACTTTATTCACCCTACTGCTTAGCGTCACGGCGGTCTCTGCCGCAACGAACGACGCCTCTTCAACCTTCCTTGCACCTGCGGCCGCGCCCACACCAACCGACAGCCTACCCTCCGGCCGCCACAAGGTAAGCTCGTACCGCAACGGCTCCTCAATTGAAGTCGTGGTGGAAGACCAAGAAATAAAGTCGTTGAAAATAGACGGAGACGAGATACCCGCCAACGAATACGACCAGCACCAAGAACGGGTAGAAGAACTACTCGGGACCAACGAAAAAAGCCGCCGCTCTAGCTCCAAAATGCGCGTGTACCGCTGGTCTGAGGAAGACATGGAAGGCCTAGAAGAACGCCTTGAAGGCATGGGCGATAGTTTCGATAAAATGGGCGAAAACTTTGAGTTCCATTTTGAAGGCATGGGCGAAGACCTCGAAAGAATGGGCGAAAACTTTGAGTTCCGTTTTGAAGGCATGGGCGAAGGCCTCGAAAGAATGGGCGAACGCCTCGGCGAAAGCCTAGAACGCATGTTTGAGTTTGATAGCAACGGCAGCACCATGCGCTTCGAGTTCCGTGGCGACGGAGACTGGGACATGGACAGCATCGGCGGTATGCGTTCCTTCGAGTGGCACTCCGACGACAACATGGACCCCAAGGGCCTGAACCGCGAAATGCCCGCCGATGGCCGCAGCGAAGCCGAAGCCGAAATACGGGAAATGGAAACCATGATTGAGCGAATGGAGCGCCGCAAAGAACGCATGCAAGCAGATCTGGAACGCAAGGAACGCGACCTCGAACGCCAAAGCCGGGACTTGGAACGCCAAAGCCGAGACCTTGAAAGGCAACAACGCGACCTCGAACGGCAAGGCCAAGAGGCAGAGCGCGACACCGAACGCGAAATTCGTAAGATTGAGCGCATCGAGATCAAGAAAGAACAGATAGAACGCCGTGAAGCCAGCTACGAAGTCATCGTGCAACAGCTCCAGCGGGAAGGCCTGATTGAAGACTCCGGCCGGCTGCGCAAACTCACCGTCGATGCCGACAACCTGAAGGTAAACGGCAAAAAAGCATCCAAAGAAGGCCACGCTCGCTTCCTAGAACTCTACGAACAGCAAACTGGCCGACCACTGATTAAAGGCTCTTCAATTTCAATAAGGAAAAACTAACTACTATTTGAAGAGGAAGAACCCTGTAGAAACGCCGCTCGTTTTTTCTGCGTTCTTTGTTGCTGTGCGCTTCCTGTAGTGGAAAAGATACCATATTGAGCTGCGGCAATAAAATACCCGCTCCGCTTCTGCCAATTTGTCACGCCCTAGCCGTATCTTCGCCGATCTTAAAGGGCACCCCTTATGTATAATGACAACCCTACGCTGGTAGACATCAACGCGAAGACGGTAGACGAAACCCGCCAAGGCGAGGCCTTCGGTGCTGAGTTTGCGCCAAAGCAACCCGGCGCAAAGCACTTCTACATCGAAAGCTACGGCTGCCAGATGAACTTTTCGGATTCCGAAATCGTCGCTTCCATTCTCGGAGAAGCGGGCTACAGCCCCATCCGAGATATGGAAGCGGCTGATCTAATATTGGTCAATACCTGCTCCATCCGTGAGAAAGCGGAAGACACCGTGCGCAAACGCCTGCGGGTGTTCAATAAAGTGAAGGAAGCCAAGCCCGGCACCATGATTGGCGTGCTCGGCTGTATGGCAGAGCGCCTCAAAGCAAAGTTTCTAGAAGAGGAAAAGCTGGTAGACATCGTTGTTGGGCCTGATGCTTACCGCGACCTGCCCGGCCTAGTGGCCGGGGCCGAAGACGGCGAGAAAGGCGTCAACGTCTTCCTCAGCCGAGAAGAAACCTACGCCGACATCAGCCCCGTCCGGCTGCAAAGCAACGGCGTAACGGCCTTTATCTCCATCATGCGCGGTTGCGACAATATGTGCTCCTTCTGCGTAGTGCCCTACACCCGAGGCCGCGAGCGGAGCCGCTCCGCTTTCAGCATCGTGGCGGAAGCGACGGACCTGTTTGACAAGGGCTTCCGCGAAGTGACCCTCTTGGGCCAAAACGTAGACTCCTACAAATGGGAGAACCCGGAGTCTGGCAAAATCACCAACTTCGCCGAGCTGCTCACCATGACTGCCGCCGTCGACCCCGACCTGCGCATCCGGTTCAGTACCAGCCACCCCAAAGACATCACCGACGACGTGCTCTACGCCATGCGCGACCACGAAAACGTGTGTAAGTACATCCACCTCCCCGTCCAATCCGGCAATACCCGCATCTTGGACCTGATGAACCGGACCTACACCCGCGAGTGGTACAAAGAGAAGGTGAACCGCATCTACGAGATCATGCCCGACTGCGCCATCTCGTCAGACATCATCACCGGTTTCTGTACCGAAACCGAAGAAGAACACCAAGACACGATGAGTATGGTGGAGTTTGCTCGCTACAGCATGAGTTATATGTTCTTCTACAGCGAGCGCCCCGGCACCCCAGCCGCCCGCAAGCTGGAAGACGACGTTCCGCTGGCCACCAAAAAACGCCGCCTGACGGAGATCATTGAGCTGCAAACCGGCATCAGCCGCGAGCTGAACGCCGCCGAAGTAGGCAAGACTTTCAAGGTTCTTATTGAAGGCGATTCCAAGAAATCCGACCAAGACTGGAAAGGACGCACTACGCAGAACCGGATGGTGGTGTTCCCGAAGTTGGAAGGTGAGCAGCCCGGAGACTACGTAACCGTAAAGGTGGTAGACTCTACTTCTGCTACTTTGTTTGGGGAGCGGCTCTGAAAAATTGAACATTCTTGATTCAACATTTAACATTCAACATTGGGCTACCGCTGCTTCCTGCTCGCCGCCCTCATTTCTCAACCCTAGTTATAGATTTGGCTTTCATCTCGTGCGGCAGCGTGTAAGACGGGAAATGTTAAATGCTGAATGTTAAATCAAACATGTTAAATGTCTAAGCTCGATACCATAAAACGCCGCTACGGCATCGTAGGCCGCTCTCCCGCCCTAGAGAACGCGCTCAACACCGCCGTGCGGGTAGCACCCTCCGATCTATCTGTGCTCATCATGGGCGAGTCTGGGGTAGGTAAAGAAGTGATGAGCCGCATCATCCACGACAACAGCGCGCGCAAGCACCAGGGCTTCATCGCCATCAACTGCGGTGCGTTGCCGGAGGGGACGATCAATTCCGAGCTTTTCGGTCACGTGAAGGGCGCTTACACCAGTTCCGATGGGGCTCGGAAAGGCTACTTCGAGACCCTCGACGGGGGAACGATCTTCTTGGACGAGATCGGCGAAATGCCGCCCCAAACCCAGACCTTCCTGCTGCGGGTGTTGGAGAACGGAGAGTTCATCCGGATGGGTTCCAATAAAGTACAAAAGACAGACGTCCGGGTAGTGGCCGCTACTAACCGGAAGCTGTTGGAGCGGGTCCGCGACGGCAAATTCCGCGAAGACCTTTACTACCGCCTCAGTACGGTACCGATTGAGATGCCCAGCTTGCGGGAGCGGCCGGAAGACATTTATCTGCTCTTCCGTTACTTCGCCAACAACTTTGCCGAGAAGCAGAGCATTGAGGCCATTCAACTCGAAGAAGAAGCCCGCTGGCTGCTGGAGCAGTACACTTGGCCGGGGAACATCCGGGAGTTGAAAAACGTGGCGGAGCGCATGAGCATCCTTTCCGAAAAGCGAGAGCTTTCTGCGGTAGACCTCGCCGAGCTGATGCCCCAACTGATGCAACGCAACCTGCCCGCCATTAGGCGAGAAGACCAAGCAGAGAGCGGGGCCAACAGCTTTCAGGAGCGCGACATCCTCTACAAAGTCCTCTTTGACATGAAGGAAGACATGACGCAGCTCAAGAACCTCATCGCAGACCTCATCCGGAGCAACAACCTCAGCGTTCGGGACCTAGAGCGCGTACAATCGCTCGCCATGCCGGGCAACTACCCCGCCGCTGCGGCCGAGATAGACCGCTTCGCAGCCGACGCGGGCAACATCGCTACCGAAGCCTACGATATGCGCAAGCTCGACGTTGACGTAGCGCCAGTAGTATCAGGAAGTGGCGCGTACGCAGGTACAGGGAACGGTATGCGGCAACGCCCTACTCAGCCCGAGTACCAGCCCGGAGACCCCATCATCGTTGACCAAGGCATGCACCGCGCCTACGCCGAAAGCGAAGTGATAGACGAAGACCTCAGCCTCGCCAACGCCGAAAAAGAACTCATCAAGAAAGCCCTCCGCAAACACAACGGCCGCCGCAAAGAAGCCGCCGCCGAACTCGGCATCAGCGAACGGACGCTCTACCGCAAGATCAAAGAATATGGGGTGACGGAGTAGTTGGGCTTTCAGCAAAACCACCGCAGACCCCGCAGATACACTATCTTGCAGCCTACCAACCAAACAAACCAATTGCGACTACTTAGCTATCTACTCCCTGCTTTACTCTTCCTTGGCTGCCAGAAATATACCATAGACACACTCCCCGACAACCGCCTCCACTTCGGCAACGCCGGTGGCTACACCGGCGAAATCCGGGAGTACATCCTCTTGCTGAACAACGGCCGCGTGCTCTTCAACAACTCCATCACCGGAGAGCTAGAAAAAATCGGTAAGCTCAAAAAAGAAGAACTCGCCGTTTTCTTGGCCGAGATCGACAAAATCGACTTCAAGGCCGCCGCCAACAAGCCTGCGAACAGGAACACCGTACTGACGCGCTACTCCGATGGCGTGGCGCAACCATTGCAATGGTCTGGGCCAAAGAACGCGCCCAGCAAAGAAGCCGGAGCGTGCTTTCAGGCCCTGATGGCGAAGGTGCGGGCGCTACGGGAAAAGTCGTAGCGGGCAGCGCTCAGGGTTCAGAACAAGCTACGCTGGAGCCTGACGACTAACGCCTCACCTCTAAATGTAGGGTATCTAATCTACTGGTTGTTGCTCATTACGGGTTTCCACCACCAAAACGCAAAGCGTTTCTCTTAAAAGCCCCTCTCCGCTGAGCCGGAGGCGAAGCTTGATGGAGAGGGGCTGGGGTGAGGTGGCTACGGAGCAACACCAACAGATTAGACACCTAAGCTCTAAACACTATACTCCAAATTCCTCCCTAACTATGTCTAGATTTTCATTTTTCCTTGCTTTCATTTTACTCCCTGTTTTTCTTGCTGCGCAGCAGAGTTTCAAACCTGCATACCAGCCTGCTGCTACGCCCGCGAACGTTGATGTTAGCCGCCTCGATTTCAAACTCAACCGGAGCAACACGGCCCAAGTAAACCCTACTCTGCACCAGCGGCCGCGCCTAAACATGGCCAAGGTGCAGAACATCACGCTGCCCGGCGTGCCCGGTGTTCGGGTCCGGAAAGACGACGGCAACGGCCAGGTTTATGCTCTCGAAGGACGGCCAAACAGCCTCGGAGCAGCACGCGCCGATAAAGCTGATGCCTACGCTTACTTGGCCGTCGTAGCCAAAGAACTCGGCCTGCAAAACCCCGCAGAAGAAATCCGGATTACGGAAGAAACCACCGACGCGCAGGGGCAAAAACACTTACGGTTGCAGCAGGTCTACCAAGGCCTCACCGTGCTACCTTCCGATGCGCGTTTGCACGCACGCAACGACGAAGGTTTTGACTTCTTTACCGGCCGCTTGCAGCCCAGCCCGCAGGGTTTGAGCACCATCCCGACGATTGATGAAGCGGCGGCGCGCACGCAGGTGCAAAGCAAGTTTTCGGAGCAGTGGATCAACCTATCAGCTCCTCAACTGAAATGGATATCCGGCCCCCAGCTGGAAACCGAACTGGTGGTCTACGCCGGTGGCAACTCCCCCACCCTAGCCTGGCTGGTCAACGTACGCCCCAACCTGAAAGAACATACCAGTCTCTTCCTCGACGCCCACACCGGAGCCATCCTTAAAGAACGCACCCACACTTGTGGCCTCGAAGCTGGCGTAGACCCTGCCCACGCCGGAAACCACCCTAAACACCGCGTACCAGCAGCTACAAAAACCGTTTTTTCGCCCGATGGGGCCGCCACGGCAAACGCCATCGACCTCTTCGATCAGTTCGTAACCCTCAACACCTTCTGCCTCCAGAACCAGTTCTTGCTCGTAGACGGTAGCCGCCCAATGTTCACCGTCACTGATGGGGAAGCTGACGGCATCATCCTGAGCTACGATGGCCAAAGCGGTAGCCCAGAGCGGGATGATTTTGATCCCAATCTGCGCCCCAGTACCAACAACGCAGACTGGAGCAGAACGGAAGCCAGCGTACACGACAACGCCGGAACTGCCTACCAGTACTTCTTCGACAAATTTGGCCGCAACTCCATTGATGGCAACGGCAGCAACATCATTTCCATCATGAACGTCAACGAGACAGACGGCACGCAGATGGACAATGCCTTCTGGAACGGCCGCGCCCTCTTTTACGGCAACGGGGCCGATGCCTTCCAGCGCCTTCCGCGCGGGCTAGACGTAGCCGGCCACGAAATGGCCCACGGCGTCATCCAAGCTACCGCAGACCTCGTATACGAACAAGAGCCCGGCGCGCTGAATGAGTCTTTTGCCGATATCTTCGGCTACCTCATTGAAGGTGAAACGGGGGATTATCGCTTAGGCGAAGACGTTGTTACGAGTGCTTTCTCTTCTGGGACGTTGCGCAACCTGCGCAACCCCAACAACGGCGCCTCCGCCTTCGGCCAGCGCGGCTGGCAACCCGCCCACATGGATGAGTTCGTCAACCTACCCAACACCCAACAAGGCGATTGGGGCGGCGTTCACTTCAACAGTGGCATCACCAACCGTGCGTTCTACCTCTTCAGTTCCAACTCCGCCGTGGGCGATGCCCGCGCCGAGCAGGTGTACTACCGCGCACTCAGCACTTACCTGACCCGTTCTAGCCGCTTCGCCGACCTCCGCATCGCAGTCGTCCGCGCCGCCGAAGACCTCTACGGCAGCAGCGTAGTTGCGGCAGCCAACGCGGCCTTCGATGGGGTCGGCATTGGCGGCGAAGCCGGCAACTACACCGAAGACCTCGAAGCCAACGAAGGCGACCGCTTCATCCTCTTGGCCAACACCGACCAAAGCGCGCTCTTCCTAGCCGACGAAGCAGGCAACCTCCTCAACAACCCGCTAGAAAGCGTAAGCATCAGTAGCCGCCCAAGTCTAACTGATGATGGGGAGATCGCCGTCTTCGTCGACGATCAGGGCCGCCTACGGAGCTACAACTTCAACACCTCGGCGCTGGGCTTCATTGAGGGCGAACCACAGACCATCTGGCGCAACATCGCGATCAGTAAAGACGGCAACCGCATTGCTGTAACAACTTCCGACCAAGACAACGAAATCCTCATCTTCGACTTCGTAAGCCAGAGCGGGCAGTCCTTGCCCCTCACCAACCCAACTACGGCTGCCGGAGGCATCAGCACCGGCGATGTGCTCTACGCCGACGCCCTTGAGTGGGAGCCCAGCGGTGAGTTCTTGATGTACGACGCCCTTAGCCGCCTAGACGACGGGCTGGAGTTCTGGGACATTGGCTTCCTACGTGCTTGGGATCAAGCGAGTAATAACTTCGGCGACGGCAACATCCAGAAGCTGTCTAGCAACTTGCCCGATGGTGTTTCCATCGGCAACCCGACCTTCTCCAAAAACTCCCCCTACATCATCGCCTTCGAGGAAGTAGACTTTGCGAATGAGTCCTACAAAATCATTGGGGCCAACATCGAGACCGGCGCCTCGGCCACCATCTTTGAAAACAGCATCATCAACTACCCCAACTACGGCCTCGACGACGACCGGATGGTGTTTGATGCCCAAGCCACAGACGGATCCCGCGTGCTGGCCGTAATCCCGATTGCGGAAGATAAAATTTCCCCCGCAGGTGCCGCTGAGGGCATCATTACCGGCGGCCACTGGGGCTACTTCTTCGCCAACGGCGAACGCGACCTGAGTACCAGCTTGGAAAGCCCCGTTGTTGAAGATGCGAGCATCCGGGTTTACCCAACGGTTACCAACGACCTGATCACCGTCGAAGCTGGTGAAAACGCCCTAAACGGAAATGTGCAGGTACTTGACCTCTCGGGCCGAAAAGTTGGGAAATTTGCGCCAAACGAAAACGCACAGACGGAACTTTCCCTTGGGCACCTGAATGCAGGGACTTATTTTTTAGTGTTGCCAACAGAGGTCGGGGCGGTTGTTCGGCGGGTAGTTTTGGTGCGGTAAAACGCTTACCTAATTAAGGATGTCGGACGCTCAAAGGATCGACTAAAATGCCGTCTACGCCAGGTATTTCAGTCGAACGCTTCGAGGTCCTGAAGCGTACTCAGGACCTCGAAGCGTTTATTTCTGCCTCTGACGAAGTCGAGGTAGAAATAATCCTTTGAGTGTCTGGTGTTTTATGGGCAAACCTAATTTGTACCAAGGCTTATCCTCTACTTATTTTTTATACCTCCAAAGAAATCTTCCCGCCATCAATTTTCAGGGAGAGGTTATCAAAATTCTTGAGCCAGTTCACGAAATCGGGGCCGAGCAGGTCTTGGCGCCAGCCGCTGCCGAGGATTTTGTCTCGCGTTTCGGGGTCTTGCTTCATCCGTTTGATGGCGTTGCGAGGCATGACGAGTGCGTGGCTGATTTCTGCTTCGTTGGCGCGGTACTTCATTAGGAGGTAGAGCAGTTCGATGAGCATATCGTCTTCTTCGTCTTCTTGCTTGCTTCGCTGGATGCTTTTAGCGATGGCCAGTTCTTCATCGGTAGCCTCGCGCTCGTACATTTCGACAAACATTTTGCCATGTCGTTTTACGGTACTCTGGGGCAAGCGGCGGTTTTCTAGCATAGAAGACAGCCCCCCTCGGACCCCACGGGTGAGTTGGGAGATGAGTTTGCTTTGCAAGATCATCTCCTTGCTGTAGTTCTTCTGCTCGGCGGTAGAGCGGCGCCACTCGTAGAGGCGGAGTAGGAAAACCCGGTCTTTGGTGCGGCTACTACGGGCAATGTTGCTGTTCAGGAATTCGTGGTTGGGGTCTCGGTAGTAGTATTCTTCGGTGGTCATGACGTCGCACTCTTCTAACGCCCATTCTTGGCGGCCGTTGGCGGCCAGTTTTGCCATGATCTTGTCGTAGAGTTCGCGTAGGAAGATAACGTCGTTGAGGGCGTACCTTATCTGTTTGGGGCTCATTGGGCGTTTGCTCCAGTCGGTAACGGCGGAGCCTTTGGCGAGCATGGTTCCCGTTTCTGCATCGACCAGTTTGGCGAAGCTCATGGGGTAACGGTGGCCGATAAAACCAGCGGCGACTTGGGTGTCAAACACATTCTGCGGAATACAGTTGAACTCTTTGTTTATCAGCCGGTAATCGTTGTCTCCTGCGTGGGTGATTTTTACTACGGCGGGGTCTTCGAGAATATCGAGAAAAGGATCGAGGTTTTCTACAGCGATGGGGTCGAGTAGGTAATAACCGTGTTCGCAACTGATTTGGATTAGGCAAAGCAGTGTATGGTAACGTTTTTCACCAATGAATTCAGTATCAAACCCCATCCATTTTATGTCGCGGCATTCGTCCGCAAAGTCTTCGAGTTCGTCAAAAGTTTTAATAAAGGTGTAGTCTGGTGTTTCTTGAGACATAATACATTCAATAGTTCTGGCGCAAAGGTAGCCTTTTTAGCGTTCAAGTACTGCCTATCGGTGGAGTAGCAATATGCAGGGCCATGTTTGCCTACTTAGTGTAAATTATACACTACCTTCGTTTCGCTAAAACATCCACTATGTTATTGATTGCAGATTCTGGGTCTACGAAGGCCGATTGGGCGTGGGTTACTAAAGACGGAGAGACGTCTTACGTACACACAAAAGGCTACAACCCAGTTGTACACCCCAAAGAATTGTTTTACGGGGAGATGGACAAACTGACCAAGGAACTACTGCCCGGTTTGAGGCCCAAAGAAGTACACTACTACGGCGCAGGATGTTGGGACTATAAGCGCAAGCAGGTAATTCAGGATAGGATACAGAAGACTTGGCCGGAGGCCAAGGTACTCGTGATGCATGACCTACTGGGCGCGGCCCGCGCGGCCTGCGGCCGCAACCCAGGCATTGCGTGCATCCTCGGAACTGGCTCCAACACCTGTTTCTACGACGGCGAAGACGTAACCGACAACGTAATCAACCTAGGGTTCATGCTAGGCGATGAGGGCTCCGGCTCTCACCTTGGCAAAGCCCTGCTGCGCTCTTACTTCTACCGCGAACTGGACGACAACCTCATGGATGCATTTGAACAATTCTCTAAGATGGACAAGTCGGTAGTGCTAGACAAGGTCTACGAATCCAACATCCCCAATACCTACTTAGCCAGTTTTACGCGCTTTATGGGCGAACACCAGGCGCACCCACTAATTCAGAAGATTGTTTTTACCAGCTTCGCCGAGTTTCTGGACCGCCATGTACGTAAATACCGGGGCCACCTCGACGTGCCGGTAAACTTCATCGGTTCCATCGCCTTTCACTTCAAACCAATCCTACTGGCCGCTATGCACGAACGAGACCTCAAGGTGGGCCGGTTTGTGCATAAGCCAATCGAAGCTTTAGCAGACTTCCACCGTACAGCCGAGGGAGTAAAGGAGTAAGGGGGGAAAGGAGTAAGGGAGTAAAAGAGGAAGGGGAGAAAGGAGAAAGGAGGAATGGAATGGTACCTCCGGTAGTCCTTTACTCCCTTCCTCCCTTGCTCCTAAGTTTATTCGTAGTTTTGCGGCGCTCTAGCCGCTACCCCAAGAAAACATAAATGAAAAGAGAAAATATCCGCAGAATCGCCGTGTTTACTTCCGGAGGAGACGCTCCGGGCATGAACGCCGCCTTGCGCGCTGTAGTGCGTACCGCAGCTTGGAACAAGCTTCATGTTTATGGTATTGAACGTGGTTATGAAGGCATGATAGACGGGCACTTCAAGCGAATGGAGCGCCGAGATGTAGCCAACATCATTCAGCGCGGAGGCACAGTACTCCGCACCGCCCGCTCCAAACGTTTCATGACGCCCGAAGGGCGGGCAATGGCCGCCGAACACCTGAAAGCGTACGACATCGACGCCTGCATCGCCATCGGTGGCAACGGCACCTTCACCGGAGCTAAGGTCTTCAGCGAAGAGCACAACATACCCTTCATCGGCGTGCCCGGAACGATAGACAACGACCTCTACGGTACAGACTACACGATCGGCTTCGACACAGCAGTGAACACCGCCATTGAAGCCGTAGATAAAATCCGAGATACGGCAGACAGCCACAGCCGGCTCTTTTTCGTAGAAGTCATGGGCCGGCACTCTGGCTACATCGCCCTACACACCGCCATCGGCTCCGGCGCCAGCTCCGTCCTTATCCCCGAAGCAGAGACCAACCTCGAAGACCTGAAGACGGTATTGCGCAAGAACAAAGCGCGGGGCAAGCTCTTCAGCGTTGTGGTAGTAGCCGAAGGCCACCACATGGGCGGCGCGGCAGGCGTAGCAGCAATGATTAAAGACGAACTGGCCAGCATGGAACCTAAGGTGACCGTAATCGGTCACCTCCAACGCGGAGGCGCGCCCACTGCCCTAGATCGGGTACTCGCCAGCCGCCTAGGCCACCACGCCGTAAACCGACTGCTGGAAGGCGAAGAGAACGTCGCCATCGGGGTAGTGAACAGCAATATTTTCACCTGCCCCTTTGAGGAATCCATCACGATGCAGAAGCAACCACGGGAAGCACTGATAAAGATGGCTTCTATTTTGGCTATTTAAGGGAGGAAAGGAGTAAGGGAGTAAAGGGATAAGGGAGTAAAGGGGGAAGGGAGCGTATTTCTTAGTGCTGCCCGTCCTCTTCAACCCTCCTTGCATCCTGCGATCGCGCCTCTTATCCCTTTACGCCAATCATCCGCTTCACCACCTTACTCCCCGAAGAGAAGAACCAGGCCAATACCACCGTCAGTACGCACCCGATGAGGTTGAGCCAGAGGTAGGCCAAATTGAACATTTCGAGGTAAGTAGCAACGAAAGTGAGCATTACGAAGGCCTCCGCGATGAGTGCACCACTGAGGACAGATTTGCTGCCGATTTTCTTGAAGAAAAAGGCCACCACAAAGACGCCCAGAATGACGCCATAAAACAACGAGCCGATGATGTTGACGGCCTGGATCAGGTTGTCAAACAGGTTGGCGACGGCAGCGAAGCCAAGCGCTACGCAGCCCCACATGATGGTGAGGGCCTTGCTGGCCTTGAAGTAGTGGGCGTCGGTTTTATTCTTCACGAGGCTGCGGCGGTAGATGTCTACCAGCGTAGTAGTGGCGAGGGCGTTGAGTTCAGAACTGGTGCTCGACATGGCCGCCGAGAAGATCACCGCCAACAACAAGCCCACCAGCCCGATGGGGAGGTAATTGATGATGAAGGTGATGAAAACATAATCGCGGTCTTCGGTGATCGCTTCGGCATCTACATTCTTGATCAGCGCATCAACTTTTTCGGCTACTTCGTCTCGGTTAGCAACGGCGGCGGAGAGGGCCGCCTTAGCTTGACTAGAGCGGGCCATATCATCAGTGCGGAGGGCTTCCACGAGGGCGGTAGAAGCAGCGGAAGTAGTTGCGCTCAGTTCTTTGTATTCTTCTTCTAGGCCAACCAGCTCTGTGGCGTATTCTGATTGGCGGACCTTCTCTAGGTTCGCCGTATTGAAGTGTACGGGAGGCGCGGCAAAGAGGAAAAAGACGAAAACCATGATGCCCACAAAGAGGACCAAAAACTGCATCGGGACCTTAAAAATGCCGTTAAACAACAGGCCCAACCGGCTTTCGGTCAGGCTTTTGCCTGAGAGGTAGCGTTGTACTTGGCTCTGGTCTGTGCCGAAATAACTGAGGAAAAGAAAGGTGCCGCCCAGCATGGCAGACCAAAGGTTGTAGCGGTCGTTGAGGTCGAACTTAAAGTCGATCACCTCTAGCTTGCCGAGGGAGCCCGCAACGTTGAGCGCATCGCCCATACCGACCCCTTCGGGGAGTTTGGAAACCACGACCACGCCAGCCGCAACCATGCCCAACAGGATCACGATCATCTGTTGCCGTTGGGTAACCGAAACCGCCTTGGTGCCGCCCATGACGGTATAAAAGATGACGACAATACCGATCAGGAAGATCGTTAGCCCCAACGACCAGCCCAGGATACTAGACAGGATAATCGCCGGCGCATAAATCGTGATGCCAGCCGCCAGCCCGCGTTGGATTAGGAACAGCAGGGCCGTCATGGTACGTACCCGCACATCAAACCGGCTTTCTAGGTATTCGTAGGCGGTGTAGACCTCCAACCGGTAATAAATCGGGAGTACGAAGACACACAAGATGACCATCGCGATGGGCAAACCGAAGTAAAACTGCGCAAAACCAAGGCCGCTGTTGTAGGCTTGGCCGGGGGTACTGAGGAAGGTGATCGCGCTGGCTTGGGTGGCCATTACGGAGAGGCCGATCGTCCACCATTTCAGGTCTCGATCACCAAGGAGGTAGCTTTTCACGTTGTCTACCGAGCGTGTTTTCAGCACGCCGTAGATGACGATGGTAGCGAGGGTGCCGGTCATTACCAGCCAGTCGATAGTGCTCATGCGTAAGCGTTGCTAAAAAGATAAAATAGGATAATGAGCACGACGTGGAGCACGAGCACCACGGTGTAAATGTTTTTCCAACTGCCGAGAATTGGTGGCGTTTCGTCGTTGGGGTTTGTAACTTCTGGGTCTGACATGGGCGCAAGTTAATTGTTTACTAGCTTATGTAGTACTACAAGTGTAGTTAATATTTCGGGCGCGACCGCAGGTGCAGGGCCAGCTCGTTGAACGGGAGCAGGGGGCGGGTGGAGGTGGGGGTTTCTTTTTGGTAAAGTTGCTACCAAACTCGACAGACTAGGCTGATAAAACACCAAAACCGTTAAAACGCGCATTCTATAAAATAACTACCCCTACCTGCCCGCTGATAATTTGATGCAAATTTTGTAAATTTAACGTGAGGTTTGGATTTCGGACGCTCAAAGGATCGACTAAAATGCCGGTCTACGCCAGGCATTTCAGTCGAAGCGTTTATTTCTGCCTCTGACGAAGTCGAGGCAGAAATAATCCTTTGAGCGTCCGGTGCTTATGGGCAAACTTCACATTAGATTTAACATTCAATACCCTCACACACAACCCAATACCTATGAGATACCTGTTCACGCTTTGCTTCATTAGCCTTCTTTGCACCTGCGCCAGCGCCCAAAATGATGTCCGCCTCACGGAATCTGTATTCTTCGCCTCCGACGGCGACAAACCCAGCAGCGCCGAACTCGAAAAACTCGCCGCTTTCGCCAATACCCTAAGCAGCTACGCAAGTTACACCCTGAAAGTGGAGGCCTTCACCGACGAAAAAGGAACCGACACCTACAACCAAGCCCTAGCCGAACGCCGCGCCGCCGCCATCACCTCCGCCCTAGCCCTACAAAACGTAGTGCCCGCCACCTCGGAAGTACTCACCTACGGCGAGCAACGCGCCCGCCAAAACACCACCGACGACGCCGAGCGGCAAAATGACCGACGGGTAGACCTGGTAGCCACCGTCACCCACTGGGAAAGCGCCGACGCGGCCATCCTGCAAGCCCGCGCCAAGCAGTTGCAGTCGTTTACCATCACGGACCCGAGTGTGCGCCAGACCGTCCGAGGCAAACAAGGAGGCGTGTTTTTCATCGATGCCAACAGTCTAGTTGGGCCCGACGGCGAACCAGTGACAGGTCCCGTCAGCATCGAACTCATCGAAGCCTACGACCTCTCCGATATGTTGATTGCAGGCCTCACCACCACCTCCGGCAACCGCCCTCTAGAAACCGGTGGCATGATCAAACTAGTAGCTACCGACGCTGCTGGCCGCGAGTTGCAACTAAAAGAAGGCGCCAAACTAGCCTCCTCTATACCCACCCAAAATTTCAATGAGCAAATGCAGCTCTTCGTCGGTGCTGGCCACGACGAAGAAGGCACTCCTACCGACTGGACACTGACGGGTGGCGGATTACGCTCATCCGCAACCAGCCTCATTCCGCCGCCGCTAACCAGTAAAACCTACGAGCAGTTTTACCAAGAGGTAAGTGACCAAGTAAACAACCTAGCCAACATCTATGGTCGCTGTGATGCACGTTCGGATTATTACCTCACAATCCTTAGCTACAAAGCCGGAACGCGCTATTTCTCATGGGTCAAAACGAACCCAGAGCCAAAAATTCCCGACTATCAAAACCCCGCAACCTACCGTCTCCGCAAGCAACCCGAACCAATTGATACCAATACGATTGTTTACGTACCTCGGGGTAGTGAGAAGATATTCATGTCTGCCAAACGCCGTACGGTCCTCACCCACCAGCGGCGGGTAAATGCCCAAAAACGTTTTGAGCGCCAACAGAAAAACCACCAAAAATCCGTCGCCTACCGTGATAAGCTGCCCGAGATAAACAAGCGAAAAAAGAAAGCCTACGATACGGAATTGGCCGATTATAAAGTAGCGTTGCAAAAGCAGAAAGACATCGTGATGGGCCAAGTAAGTCGTGAGATGTTCGCCATTCACGAAGCCCGCCGGAAAGCTTACGAGAAATACCGCAACATGAAGATCAAAGAGTTGGAAGAAAGCCTCGTAAACGCAGATGATCTTACCGGGCAAGAGTCTGGTCTACAACGTTACTTCTTTAACCTTACCAGCTTAGGCTGGGCCAACTGTGATATGTTTTACGAAGAAGAAGAGCGGGTACAAGTCTTGGCTAACATACCAGAAAGTGGTCCTTCGGCTAAGGTAATGTTGCTCCCCGACAACCGCCGCTCCGTTATCCCTTACGGTTACCGTGAGGGAGGGACTTGGGTCAATCCCGGCATTCCACGCAACCTCAGCTACCAGGTAATTGCTTACCAAGTGCGCGAAGGCCAGCTCGTGATGGCGTACAAACAAGTTGGCGCGGCTCAGGCGGAAGTTGCTGAGCCATTAGAATACCAGCCCATTGCGGTTTCCGATTTACGAACTCGGCTTGCCGAGATTTTAGGCAGCTAATTTCCTATTTACTCGTTTAGGCTTACTTTTACCCTGCCCGCCAGTAGTTGCTGCTCGCGAATACCCAGAGGCCAGCCTGAATGAAGTTTTACGTAATCGCTTTCTTGGTTTTGTGCTGCTCAGTACAACTCATCGCCCAGCAGCCCTTGGCGAATAGCCCAACGACGCCTACGGTATACGTAGCCGAAGGGTTCTCGGCCATCCCAGATGCGGGTATTCCGTTCAGTGGTGTAGCAGTTCCTTGCTCCGAGGTCGTTTTGGTGACGGGTTCCGACGACGAGGCGCCGGAGGCCATCCGGGCTTCGTGGTCGGCGCGCCGGCCCGTTGGGCCGGAGGGGCTTACCATTGAGCCGGGCAAAGCCTACTGGGCTAGGCTGCACCTCACCGGCGCGGCTCCCTACCCTACCGAGGTCGTCTTGCACCAGTCTCCGCAACTGGGCCACGACGAATTCGGTTTCAAGGAGATTGATACGTATTATTGGGATGCTTCCGGCAATCGGGTACACCAACGGTCTGGCTACGGCGTCTCGGTACAAGACCGGGCTTACCGGCACTGGGCGAGCTTGTTTACCGTGCCCGTTAGCGCAGGAGACACTACGGTTTTATTCGTTCGGCTGTCTGGGGCCAACCCACGCATGACGCCTTCCGTGTTGCGCTTTTGGCACATCGACCCCGCCTCGCTGGCTGGTCGTCAAACAATAGAGTCTTACCGAGCGGGAGCTTTCTATGGTATCCTGATCGTGCAGGTGCTCTTCTTTTTGCTGCTCTTCGTGATTGACCGAGAGCGTATCCATCTTTACTTCGCCCTGCTCTGCCTAGGTATTGTGATGATGTTTGGTTTTTCACGGACCAATTATACCAGCTATGTGCCTTTCCCGTCTTGGGCCGAATGGACCATCCCGCTCACTTATATCGGTTACATTTTTAGCCAGTGTGGGCAGTTGTACTTCACAAAATCTTACTTCCGCTATCCGGATAACAGCCTGCTGTCTCGTGTCATTCTTCCTGGCTTTGTGGTCTTATCCGTGGTATTGAACCTTTACATGGCCTTTAACGTGGAGGTGGTTTACCCTACTGGCCGGACGCTGCCGTTCATGCACGGCGTTCATCAATTGTTCGGCCTTATACCGCTCATTCTGCCGGTTTACATCATATTCACCGCACCGGCCAGTCCGGGGGTTTCTCGTGTGTTTTACTTCATTGCCCTCAGCCCGATGCTGTTGCTAACGGTGCTGGTGTTGCTGCAATACCTTCAGGTAAGTGCGCTACACACCATCGGCCTAGACTCTCCGCTAAACCTCCAAAAGTATTCCCTTATAGACTTGCTCAAGCTGGCGGTTGTAGCGATGCTGTTCCTGCTGGCCCTCATCGTTGGTTACCGCACCAAACGGCTCAAAGAGGAGCGTAAGGTCGCGACCGCCAAAAGCCTGAAAGCGCAAGAAACGCTGATTGAACAACTACGGCAGACGGACAAGCTGCAAGAGCTGGATGAGCTAAAGACCCGCTTCTACACCAACATAACCCATGAATTCCGGACACCACTGACCGTCATTCTCGGCATGGCCAACCAAGCCGAGAACCCCAAAGCGGCAGGCCTGATAACGCGCAACGGCAAAAAACTGCTGCACCTCATCAACCAGTTGCTAGACCTGGCTAAGCTCAACTCCGGCGAGATGTTGGCCAATTACGAACAGTTTGATGTGGTGGCCTATACCCGATACCTGGGGGAGTCTTTCCAGTCTTTTGCGGAGCAGAAAGGTATCCAGCTCACGATCTACAGCGAAGTACCTTCCTGCTTGATGGATGTTGACGCCGAGAAGTACCGCCAGATTGTGAGCAACCTACTGTCTAACGCCATCAAGTTTACGCCGGAGCGCGGCCGGGTAGTGTTGCACCTCTCCCAACAAGCACAACAACTCCTCCTGAAGGTGACAGACAACGGGGCCGGCATCCCCGAGGAAGACATCGCTCGCATATTTGACCGTTTTTACCAGGTAGACAGCCCAGCCAGCCGACAAGGGCAGGGCACGGGGATCGGGCTCTCGTTGGTGAAGGAACTGGCAGAACTCATGAAAGGGAACATTTCGGTAGTGAGTGAAACCGGGCGAGGGACTACCTTTTCCGTTTGCCTCCCCATCAAGAATGAAGCAGCCATCCGGCAGCAACCTTTTGCCAACCTTGCGGAAGCAGCGCCCACCCTAACGCCCCTCGAACCTGCGGCCCCTCGCCCTGATGCACCTAAAGAAAAAGACCCCGCCACCACCAAAAACCTACCTGAACTACTACTCGTTGAAGACAATCCCGACGTAGTGGAATACGTAGAAACCGTCCTCCACGGCCACTACCGCGTTGCGGTTGCAACCGACGGGCAGATGGGCATAGACCAAGCCACCGCCGCCATCCCAGATGTAGTTGTTAGCGACGTGATGATGCCCATCAAGACCGGTTACGAACTCGTAGACGCCCTAAAAAAAGACGAACGGACCAGCCACATCCCCATCGTTTTGCTGACCGCAAAAGCCACCATGGCCGACAAACTAGAAGGCTTTGAGTACGGCGCAGACGCCTACCTGATGAAACCGTTTGACGAAGACGAACTGCTCGTCCGGCTCCGAAATCTGGTAGACGCAAGTCGCCGGTTGCGAGAGCGCTACCAAAACTTTCAGCCGGTTCCCGCTCCGCCTAAAGGGCCAGAAGAGAGCTTCCTCGGCAAGCTGCACGAAGTACTTACCGCCCACTATTCGGAACCCGAATTCGGGATACAAGCCTATGCAGATGCCCTTCGCATCAGCCATACCCAACTGTACCGAAAACTGAAAGCCCTAACCGGAAAAACACCGTCTCAGTACCTAAATACCTACCGCCTAGAAAAGGCAACCAGCCTATTGGCTGACCCCAATTTCAACATCTCCGAGGTGGCCTATGCGGTGGGCTACAACGATCCCAACTATTTCACGCGGGTCTTTTCCCAAACCTACGGCAAGTCGCCCAATGCCTATCGTAATGGGTGAGGTTTTGGGCGCGGGCGCAGGTGCAGAGAGGGAGTCTTGGAGTCTGGTAGTTCTTGCAGCCTGGTAGTCGCGGGTATGTGCCTCTTCGAAGAAAAAAACGTAAACAACTGACTATCAACTCAATAAACACCTCAACATTACATCATGCAATTTAAGTCCTGCAATGTTTGGGGGTTTGTGCTAGTGCTTGCAGGATAACTCCAGCCCGCTCCTGCCCCCGAGCCTGTTCTTTGTGAAGCGTTCAGAAACAAACACCACACCCCGTTTCCACGCTTTTATACTTAACACGCACAAAGAACCACCCCAGATGAATATCCCTACCCCAGTTCTACCAAAAATCATCCTTAGCCTTATGTTGTTGCTGTTGCTTCTGCTCCTCGTCATGGCTCACGTTCTTGTGAGCGGGATGAGCGACGCGGGGCCTTACGTTATCAACTAAACCCTACCAAACCGCTATACATCGACTACCCCCCCCTCCCTAAATCCCTCCCCACGGGGGAGGGACTTGTGAAAACGCTACGCGTTTTAGCGTAAGGGCCACTTAACCAGCGTCAATGTATAGCGGTTTGAAAACCTACTCCAACAAATACGCCAGCTCCGCCTTGTCGAAGTCTAGCCCGCCGCCAGCACCGATGATGTCTTCGGCCAATTGTTTTTTGCGTTGTTGGAGTTTATTGATTTTTTCCTCAATGGTGTCTTTGCTGAGGAATTTGCGGGCGAAGACGTTGCCCGTTCTACCAATGCGGTGCGCTCTGGCTATCGCCTGGTCTTCGATGGTTGGGTTCCACCAGGGGTCGAGGATGAAGACGTAGTCTGCGGCGGTGAGGTTGAGGCCCGTACCGCCCGCCTTGATGGAAATGAAGAAGGTCTGTACCGTGGGGTCTTCCTGAAAGCGTTTGACCTCGTTGGCGCGCGTTTTGGCGTTGACCGAGCCGGTGATCCAAGCGTGGGGTTCGTTGGCGGCCAGCAGTTTTTCGCGGAAGAGTTCGAGGTGTTTCACCATGCTGGAGAAGATGAGTACTTTATTGCCTGCGCGGCGAACGGTATCCCACTGCTCATAGACTTCGCCGAACTTACCAGAGTCTTTGTCGTATTGCGCATCCAGCATCACGGGGTGATTGGCGAGCTGGCGGAGGCGCGTTAGGGTCTGGACGACACGGATTTTGTACTGGCCATCGTTTGGGGCAAAGCTGCCGAGGAGGGCGTTCCGGGCCGAAGACTTTTCTTGCTCGTAGGCTTTGCGCTGCGCTTTGGTCATTTCGCAGTAGAACACTTGGACGTCGAGGTCGGGGAGGTCTGGCGCAACCTGTTCTTTGGTGCGGCGGAGCAGGTGTGGGGAAACCAATTTGCGGAGTTGTTCCTTCTTCTTCTCGTCGTCGTGGACCTCGATGGGGGTGATGAAGGCTTTCTTGAAGAAAGCGAAGTTGCGCAGCAAGCCGGGGTTGATGAACTGCATTTGGCTCCAGAGGTCGGAGAGCGAGTTTTCAATCGGCGTACCAGATAGGCTTATGCGGTGTTTGGCGTTGAGTTCGTTGAGGGCCTTGAAGACCTTGCTCTGGCGGTTCTTGATCTGCTGGCTCTCGTCCAGAACGATGTATTCCCAATCGATTTGTTCCAGGATTTCTACGTCGCGGAGGGCGGTTTGGTAGGTAGTGAGGAGTACGTCGAAGCGGCGCAGGATGCGCGGGTCTTTGGTTCGGTTTTGGCCGGTGTGGGCCGCTACGGTTAGGCTGGGCGCGAAGCGGTCCAGTTCGTTGCGCCAGTTGAAGACCAGCGAACTGGGGAGGACGACTAGGGCTTTGAGGGGTTGGAGGAATTCTTCGTCGGCGGCTGGGGCGGCGAAGAGGTCGAGCTGTGGGGCGGGGCCGTCACTTTTTAAACCTCCCCCAGCACCTGCGGCCGCGCCAGCTAAACGCTCCTTTGCGTACAGCAGCACAGCGATGGTTTGCAATGTTTTGCCGAGGCCCATATCGTCGGCCAAGCAAGCACCGAGTAGCTCGTGGTAATGGCGGACGAGCCAGCGCGCGCCCTCCAACTGGTATGGCCGTAGGGTAGCTTTGAGTTTTGGGCTGGGGCTGAACGCCTCGGCCATCGCGTCGGCGTGGCCGGCGTCCCCAACTTCCAGCCCGAGCGGCGCCAACAACGGCGCCTGCGAACGGGCCATTTTCACCTTCCGGCCCTCCACCTTAGCGAACTGCAAACCCGGCCGGTAGCGCGCAAACCACTCCTCCGGAATCAGGAAAATATCGCCGTCGGGAAGCGGGAATTTACGCTCCTCCTTCTGGATAAAACGCACCAGCTTGGCGAACGGGATCTCGTGGGGACCAACCACCACCACGCCCTTCAAATCGAGCCAATCATTGTCTTCCGCCACCTCCAAACTCACCGTCCCTTCATGGACGCTGAAGCGGTTGCCCGCCTCCTCCGGCGGGACGATTTCGATGCCCATTGCGCCAAGTTCGGCCTCCCGCTGCAACAGCCAGCGCAGCGCATCAAACGCGCCCTCACTTTCCGTTTTCAAGGCGTTGTTCGCCGGGATGCGCGCCAGGCCGAGGTCGAGCAATGGCTGCAACAACTCCGCCTCGCGCTCGGCATCTCGAACGATGCGCGTTAGGCGAAACGGCGGTTTGACGTTGTGGTCTACCGCCGTAGCGCGTGGGTCTCCGAGCGGAAAAAACTTGCGGCCGTAGACGAACTCGGGGTACAAATAATAGCTGCCCTCGAAGGGATGCGGACGGGCGGCTAAGCGGAGTTTTTCTGGCGTATGCACCTCGTCGTACTGGAAGCCTTCCGCTTCGATGCTGTTGCGCTCGGCTAGCCGAACAACGAACTCGCGCCAGTATTTCTCCATCTTTTCCGGTGGTACCTGAACGCCGTCGCGGGTCAGGAATGGCTTGATCTGATCGCCGTTGAGTTGGCCGATCTGGACGAATTGCTTGTCTAGGCAAAGCCAGCCGGGGGTTGGGTGATTGGTGATTACGCGGATGTCGTGGAAGCGGAGCGGCGAGGTCTTCCCGGCCGCGTCAACGATGCGGAATTGGTAGTTGATGCCGTCTTCATCGATGATGAATTTGAGCTGGGGCGTGGGCGTTTTTTCTGCGAAGGGCACGAGGTAATCCTGCGGTTCTTTGCGGGGCGGGAGGCTGACCGCTACGGCGTAACCTTGGGCGCGGCAGAGCTCCAGCAGCTCCGCCGAGCGGTGGTGGATGTAGCGGATTACGAGGTCGCGGTCCTTGTTTTTTTCGGCGAGCAAGCCGGGGAGCGTAGGCACTTTTTTCGCGCCTTTGCGGTGCGCTTCGGCGATGTTTTTCTCGCGGAGGCTTTCGGCTAGGCTCAGGGCGCGGTCGAGCGCGGCGGTGCGGTCGATCTTGTAGATACCGAGGCCGGAGGCCTTGGCGGCTTGGTGGACCTTAACCAGCCGGCCCGCAGTGTTGCGGCCAGCGACGAAGGCTTTGGGCAGGTAAATGCCGTTGCGGAACTCGAAGTTGAAAAGTAGTTCAGCGGTTAAAGACAAGGCTCTGTTTTTTCTTAAAGAGTTGGTTTAAGGCGGCGAAGTTAGGGCGTTGGGCGCTTAGGGTGTTAGTCTTTTGAGGCGTTAATTTTAGGGCGCGGCCGCAGGTGCAATGTCGCTTTTTGGGTGTACGCTCCCAACTAGAAGTCTGCTCCCACAGCCCGTAAGGCTTCGTACCCTTAGGCTATGGCTTCAGGCATAGTCTTTTGACGAAGGGTGTGTAATCTGTAATGTATTCTCTCCGCGTACAACCCCCTCCCCAAACCCCTCCCCACGGGGGATGGGCTTATAAAAACGCTGCGCGTTTTGATGATAGTCGGCGGACTAGTTTATAGGCATTACACACTCCCACCTTTTGACGCAATCCCAACACCCATTCCCCCGCCCCGCCCT
>CALEDI010000127.1 GCA_937949535.1 uncultured Lewinella sp.
TACTTACGCGCTAGACCGGACGCCCGCAGGTCCCTTGCCCCTTTCGCTGCTGCGCAGCTTTAGGGCAAGGGACGCTACGGGGTCCTTCCCACACGCGTAGAAGGACCCCGTAGCGTCCGGTTAATCCTGAAGCGAAGCGCAAGGGTTAACTGGACCTGCGGGCGTCCGGTTGGTGGGGGTTGTACTGGAATTGAAGCGTGCCCATACTTGGTTTTACCCAGATGGAAGTTTCTTTCTGTTGAGCCATAACCGTGTAAAGAAAAATAGGTGTAGCGAACGCGCTGCGCCCTGCACCTATAATGCCCTGCTTTGAGTGTTTGCTTACCCGCTTCGGGGACCATTAGCAAAAAAAGCCTGATCTCTGGGCCATTTGAGCGAAACGGGGTACTTTTAGCTTGGGCATAGAAGGTAAATCCCAAAAGCCCACTTTCGTTTTGGACTATGGGCTATTGGCGCTGGTGCTGGAGTGTGGGGCTTCGTTCATGTTCGATGGGGGGGAGTTCTGGGTCTGGTGAGGGGGTAGATAGGCCTTTGAGTTAGGCGAAACAAAATAAAATTACTATATTTATCCAAAATTTTAAGATATGAAGTTAAGTATGTCAATAGAGGATAATAAAGGAATAAACAGTGGTAAATCATTGCAAAATCTACATTCCTTTTTAAAAAGGAATGTAGATGGTGAAATTGATTTTGAACGTTCCGCAATTAATGAAGGCGAAATGTCAACTGGTGCAATAATTGGCTTGTCTGCAATATTAGAATCATTTCAAACTCCATTAGTTGAATTGATAAAAGCACTTGGCAACTATGCTGACATCTTTAAGTCAGAGGTATCACTAAAAACAAGTGACGGTGCCGAAATAACGATTAAGTCAAGTAAATTAACGAAGGAGAACATCCAACAAATGGTTGAGTTAATTTCAAACAGTAAATAAGTACAATATGTTTAGCTATAATGACTTTAAAGTCCTTTGCGTAGGAGTTTCAACTTATCAAGACGAAACAATAACAAATATACCTAACGTAGAATCTAATTTATCTGCATTATCTGAGTTGTTTAATGATAGTAATCTGTTTCCAGAATTTAAAGAATCAAATTTAGTCATTTCTTTAAATCAATCTCAAAAAGAAGTCACCCGTCATATAATTGATATAACTTCGTCTGCTAAGAGTAGCGATATTTTAATTCTATATTTTGCTGGACATGGAATAATTAGTAGTGATGATTTCGAGTTATACCTTCCAGTTCACGATTCATTAGAAAAATATATATCATCAGAAGGAATTAACACAAAATTCATCAAGTCTGCGATAAGCAAGTCTGATGCAAAAAGAAAAGTTTTGTTGATGGATTGTTGTTATAGTGGGAAGGTTCACGGGACAATGAATGTAGACGGTGTAAAGTCTGAACTAAGATCGAAAATACTTCCGGTTGTTGATGGAACATACATCATGACTTCTTCTTCTCCTGACAAACCTTCGTTATATTCCGCCGATGATAATAGCATACCTACATTTTTCACTAACAAAATCATCGATGTAATCTCAACAGGAGTAGATAACAATAAGCCATATTATGAAATTGGCGAAATATTTAATGAAGTTAAATCTGAATTTGAAAAAATTGGTTCTCTACCAATACCGCAACAGTCAAGTTTCAATGAGGCCGAAAAAATACCCTTTGGTAACAATCTAAGAGAAACTAGTATAAAACAATTACTCAAGGAAAATAGAGATTTAAAAATCATAGTTAAAGATCAAAAAACAGCGTTAACTAATTTAGAAGGCCTTGTAACCAACAAAGAAATTAATAATTCTGAAGTAATCAAGCTAAATGAACGAGTCAATTTTTTAGAATCAAATACTGTAGAGTTAAAAAATATAGCTAACAAAGAACGAGATGAAGCAAAGATTGAGAGAAATAGGAATCAATCTTTAGAGTTAAAAGTTAACGATCTAGAAAAAAAGAATAAGTCTATAATAGCAAAATATCAATCAGCAAAGAGCAAATTGGAAAAAATAGAAATAGAGAAGAATGCTGTATATAAGAGTCATGAAGATCATAAAGCCGAGTTAAATCGACTACGTGATGAGCGCACAAGTAACATCAAAAGAATTAGTCAGTTAACTGAAGAAGTCAGGGCTTTTGAATATAAAAACAGGACTAACGATAATGATAAATCCAGAAAGACTACTCTGGTTTACGTTGCTACATACATTTTTGGTTTTTTTATAAGCATTTTTATGGCGACTTATGCATCTAGTGCTTGGGGAGGAAGTTGTTATTATAGTGCTCCATTCAATGAGTGTACTGCCTTTATTTGGGTAGCATATATTATTCTTTCGTTTGCTATTTCTAAGATGATTATTAGGTATGGAAAATAAATTCACCCAACACTAAAACCTAAAAGCCAGCCTGAGCGCACCGCAACCTACCGTTCCGCTTGTGTCGAACCAACCCGCCACCCCACGATTCGGCCCTATGGGCATTAAATCCAAGTAGCCTTTCCTCCCCAACTCAATTACGCAGACGATTGCCTCAGAATACAAAATTCAGACCCCTTAAGATCGCGCAGAACCTGCGCGCCGATACCGAAGCTCCGCTGGTTCATGTGCTGGCGGGCTGGGAGATTTTGGCATTTTGCTGTTGGCTATACAACTTTGTACGTGTTGATATCGTTTAATTGTACGTAAAACATGGCCTAATGGATAAGAAACTCACGCTCAGCCTTAACTCAACAGTAATAGAGAAGGCAAAAGAGTATGCTCAGAGTAACGGAGTTAGCCTATCAAGAATGATTGAGAATTACTTGGCGTTGCTAACAAAGACGGATGAACATGATGAAGAGGTCTTCTCGCCTACAGTATCACGTTTAGTTGGATCGTTAAGCCTACCTGATGACTTCAGTTATAAGGGCGACTACACTGATTACCTAACAGAGAAATACAAATGAGAAAGCTGTTTATTGACACCAATATCGTCCTCGACCTACTGGCCAAAAGAAAAGACTATGTAGCGGCAGCTAAAGTGTTTACGCTCGCTGACCAGGGTAAGCTTGAGCTATTTGTTTCTTCTTTGACCTTTGCAAATACGCATTACATCTTGGTTAAGCATGAGGGAAAGGAAAAGACGCTTAAAATTTTGAGAGACCTAGAATTGGTGGTCACCATAGTAGACTTATCAGGCAAAATTGTTCGCCTAGCACTGAACGATAAAGATTTTGCAGATTTCGAAGATGGACTCCAGTATTATTCTGCGCTTGAAAACGGTATGGAGGTGATCATTACCAGAAACCAAAAAGACTTCAAGCACGCTAAACTCCCGGTTATGAATGCGGATCAATTCTTGAAGGCTATGGAATAGGACGGTCGCCTGTCGAGTTTAGTAGCAACTTTACCAACATTCTTATCACCCTAGATCGGCAGTCTACATCCCCACAAACTCAACCACCTCCAGCCCATACCCTTCCAACCCGACCCGGTTGCGCGGGCTATTGCTCAGGATGCGCAGTTTAGACACCTTAAGATCGCGCAGAATCTGCGCGCCGATACCGAAGTCTCGCTGGTCCATGCTGGCAGGCTGGGTGATTTTGGCGTTTTCGCCGTTTTCCATACGGCTTTTCAGGAGGCGGAGGCCAGCGATGATCTCGCTGCCGTCTTGGTGGGGGCGCATGAAGAGGAGGATACCGCTGCCCGCTTCGCTGATCTTCTCCAGCGGGCCGTGGAGGCCGGTGCTGTAACCAGACAGCAAGCTGTGCAGGAGGTCTCGGCTACTCGTGCTGCTGTGTACGCGGGTGAGTACGGGTTCGTCTTGGAGCCATTCGCCGTGGGTGAGGGCGAGGTGGACGTCGTTGTTGGTGGTTTGGCGGTAGGCATAGAGCTTGAAGGGGCCGTAGCGGGTATCGAGGTCCATGCTGAACTCGCACTCAACGAGGCGTTCGGTTTGGAGGCGGTAAGCAACGAGGTCTTCGATGCTGATGATCTTGAGGTCGTGCTCTTTGGCGAGTTCGACGAGGTAGGGCAGGCGGGCCATCTCGCCGTCGGGCTTAAGGATCTCGACGATCACGCCAGCGGGGAAGAGGTTGGCCATGCGGGCGAGGTCTACGGCGGCTTCGGTGTGGCCGGTGCGGCGCAGCACGCCTCCTTTCACGGCGCGGAGCGGGAAAACGTGACCGGGGCGGGTAAAATCGGTCGGTTTGGCGGAGTGCTCCGTCATCCGGCGAATGCAGGTGGCGCGGTCGTAGGTAGAGATGCCGGTGGTGCAGCCGTGGCCGATCAGGTCGATCGTGACGCTGAAGGCCGTTTCGTGTACGTCCGTGTTTGCTTCTACCATTTTGGTGAGGCCGAGGCGGTCGGCCTTCTCTTCCTCGATGGGGGTGCAGATGAGCCCACGGCCGTAGGTGGCCATGAAGTTAATCAGCTCGGGCGTGACGCGCTCGGCGGCGCAGACGAAGTCGCCCTCGTTTTCGCGGTCTTCATCGTCGACGACGATGACGATCTTGCCCGCCCGAATATCGGCGACGGCTTCTTCGATGGTGTTGAGTTGCAGCCGTTGGTTAGTCGGTGCGGAGGTCTTATCAGTGACGCTGAGATGGTTGCCAGACATTGGATTTGATTCCGGTTAGGTAACGCCAGAAACCGACCAGCAGGGCGGCGTTCATGGCTAGAAAATAGTGAGTATAACGCGCCGGACGAAAGTTTACGCCCAAGATGGATAGCGGTATATCCAGTAGCAATAAAATGATCGGCACATTCACCAGAAACGCGAACAAGACGCCGAACCAATAGTTGTTGCCGTAGCCCAAAGATAAGAGGAGCGTGGCCCACGCAAAAGCCCCAATGAGCAATAAAAAAGGGGTCCACCAGCGAAGCACCTTATGGCTGAAGAAGGCAAACGCCAAGGGGTTCTTCCAGAACGGCCACCACAGCTTACGAAAACGGACGAGGTTTTGCCAGTTGCCACTGCTGATGCGGACCTTGCGCCGGAACTCGTCGGGGATAGATTGCCCCACGGCCTCCTCCACTACCGCATCTGGGCTACTGATGCCGAGGTAGCCCTGTTCGTAGGCCGCCATGCAGAGAAAAAAATCGTCGACGAGGAAATTGTCAGGAACCGGCGTGTACGCATCCGCCCGAATGGCCCAGCAGCCGCCGAAGGGCCCGATCATGGTTCCCCACCGCTGGCCTTCGGCCCGCTTGATGGCGACTTCGCGGTGGATGTAGGTCTCTTCGGCTTGGCCGATGCCGGCGGCGGTGCCGCCGGTCTGGATCATGGTGGCGTCTACGACCCCGATGCGCTCATCGTTCTGCATAGGACGGACGAGCTCGGTGATGGTGTTGGGGCGGAGGATGACGGAGGCGTCGGTGATTATTAAACAAGTTGCAGGTTGCAGGTTAGGCAGGTTGCAAGTTGCAGGTTGCAGGTTGCAGGTTGGGCAAGTTGCAGGTTGGGCAAGTTGCAAGTTGCAGGTTGGGCAGGTTGCAGGTTGGGCAGGTTGCAAGTTGCAGGTTGCAGGTTGGGCAAGTTGCAGGTTGCAGGTTGGGCAGGTTGCAGGTTGGGCAGGTTGCAAGTTGCAGGTTGCAGGTTGCAGGTTGGCAAGTTGGTTGATGATGCTGGGCTTGCCTTGTCGGGTGGTAAATAGGGTGGGGTGGAAGCGGTTGTCTTGCTTGGCCCAATCGGTGAGGATTTGGTTGGTGGCGTCGGTGCTGCAATCGCTGCCGATGTAGATGTTTAGCTGGCCGGGGTAGTCTTGGTTGGCTAGGCTTTGGAGCTTTTGCTCCAGTATGCTTTCTTCGTTGTGGGCGGCCATCAGTACGGAGACGGGCGGCCATGCGCCTTCGGCGACGGACTTTTTAACCGCTCCTTGCACCTGCGTCCGCGCCACCTCCTGCGCACCTCGCACCACCCACCAGGGGTAGAGCACGTAGGTATGCAGCACGCCAATGGCGCACAACAACAGGGTGATGGAAAGGAGGATGGTCACGGGGTAAAGGTAGGGGCTTTTGTGGCCAAACTGCCCTGAAAAGGTACCATATTTAGCGATGGGTTGATCGAGGCCAACGGCCGAGATCAGCCCATCGCGCCTAACAACGGCCTTGCGGCCCTACTGCAATACCATCCAAACAAACGCCCCAAGCGCACCACCTCCTAGCGGCCCGAAAATCGGGATCCAAGCGTAGCCCCAGTTGCTGCCGCCTTTGCCGGGAATCGGCAAAATGGCGTGCGCGATGCGCGGCCCGAGGTCACGCGCCGGGTTGATGGCGTAGCCCGTGGTGCCGCCCAAGCTGAGGCCGACCGCAAGGACGACGAGCGCGACGGGCAGGGCGTCTAAAGAGCCCAATTGCCCGTCTGGCGTACCGAAGTTTGGCGCCGTCAGGAACAGGACTGCAACCACAAAGGCCGCCGTACCGAGAAACTCAGACATGAAGTTGGAAGGAGTGTCTGGGATGGCAGGCCCGGTAGCGAAGGTGCCCAAAATGGTGTTGGGGTCTTCCTCGGCTTGGTAGTGGGGCCGGTATTGCAACCAAGCCAGCGTTGCGCCAAGGATGCCGCCCAGCAACTGGGCCAACAGGTAGCCGGGCACAAGCGCCACCTCAAACTTTCCCGCAACCGTAAGCGCAAGCGTCACGGCCGGGTTCAGGTGCGCGCCGGAAGCCGGCGCAGCAACGTAAACACCAATGAATACCGCCATCGCCCAGCCAAAGGCCGTCACGATCCAACCGCTGGATTTTCCGTAGGTCCCCTTCAAAGAAGTGTTGGCATTGACGCCACAACCGAAAAGCAGTAATAAGGTAGTACCGACGAATTCGGCCAAGTAAGCTGCAAAGTGTTCCATGATCTTTTGTTGTGTGGGGGGCGTAAACCCGATGATACTGTAGTTATAAAGGGCCTGTCAAGTTTGATTCTGGCACTTTAGTTAAACGAGCGCAGCGAGCTGGCTCGTCGTTTGTGCTAAAACCAAACTTTACAAACCACTGGGACAAAAAGCGGTAATCGGGGTCCCTTCAGCATGATGAGGACGTAAGTTAGAATTATTTTTTAATCTAGGTGTGACCTTTTTTAGTGGCCTGCGTCTACATAGCGTCTCCCGGAGGGAAATTGATTACTCTTCGGTTTAAAAGACAAGAATTAGGTTTTTTCATGATATGAATATGGGTTTTAGGTGTTTTTCTTAGGAGGGTCCCGACGCAAGTCTTGGACCTTCACTTTTTTGTGTCTAGGTGTAAATTAAATGTGCATCGGGCGAAGGACTTTGCGTTTTCACTTGTCTTTGAATAGCCCAACCGTTAGAGATGCTTTTGGGCGCGGACGCAGGATGCAGGGGGGTGTTAAAAGTTAGTACCACCATATCCGTACCTTTACCGCAAGCACGTTTGTTCAGATTTTTCACTAAGGATTACACCGTATGTTTGATGTTGAATGGTTGAATTATAACCCAGACACGCCGTCTTTCTACGTCGTGTTGCTCACTACGCTATTTGCGTTTTTTCTCTCGTCGATCATCGCGATCACGTATGAGATCACGACGCAAAGTATTTACCGCAGGGCGCACTTTTTGCAGGCCATCATCCTTATCGGAATTGTAGCGGCTACCGTGATGCAGGCCATCGGAGACAGCTTGGCCCGAGGCTTGGGCATCATCGGTGCGCTGTCCATCATTCGTTTCCGGACGGTGCTGGATGACCCGCGCAACATCACCTTCATGTTCGCCTCGCTTGGCGTCGGTATCGCGACCGGCGTGCTGGGCTTCGGTATCGCCCTCACGGGAACGCTCGTGTTTTGCTTAGGCGCCTTCATTTTGCGCTTCTCCCCCATGAGCAACAACAACGAATTGATCGGAGAAATCCGCCTGCAAGTTCCACGGGAAGACAGCGTTCGGGCCGTCATCGAGAAAGTCCTCTACCGCCAGTGCCGAGACTTCGAGCTAGAGCAGATCCGCTTCCTCAACGATAAAAGAATAGAGACCTACGATGAAGAAGGCCGCCCAATGATCGAGGAACTCTCCCGCGAGAACCTCCAACAATTTACCTACTTGATTCGCCTTCGGTCGCGTGGGTCGGTAACCCTCCTCGCCGAAGACCTCAACGAAATCCCGGGGCTGGAAAACCTCCGCCTAAACTTCAAAAAACGAGAGACCAAACTCTAACCCAACCCACCCATGCGCTTCAACTTCTTTTACCTGGTGGTATTGCTGCTGGGCTTGTCCATGTTTTTTCTCTTCGAGCCGCCAACCGAAGACGAGCTGAGCTTCTACGGTTTCGCGGAAAGCAACGAGACAACCGTCAACTACAACTACCCCGTTGTTATCGACCAAATCCACGTCCAGCCCGGCCAGTCGGTCAAGGCCGGAGAAGCCCTCCTGGAAGTCTCTCGCCGCAAAGCGAAAGAAACCTTAGCAGATCAACAGTTCCGCATTGACGAACTGCGGGCCGAAGAAAAAATCTGGCGGCAGCGGCAAGAAAGCGAGCTCGCCCAACTGCGCCAAAACGGCGAGAATAACCTCGCCGAGATTGACGAGAAAATTGCCGTACTCCAGAAAGAAATCGCCTTTAAGCGTTCCCTCGCTGAAGGCCTCCAAACGGTGTCTATTCAGGAGGCAACTTACCAGCCGCTGGTTGATGAAATCTCGGACCTAGAGGCCGAACGAACCCGCCGCCGCGCTACGTTTGAACTCCGCGAAGGGAACCTCCTCCAAGAAACCCGCCTCGGCAACAGCCCTTACCGCCAGCAAATCCGCCGCTTAGAAGCCGAAATGACCTTCGAGGAAGACCAAAAGGTGCAGCCCTTTACCGTAACGGCCCCCACGGATGGCTTGGTCGGCAACATCAACGTTAAGGAAGAAGAGCACGTCCAGTCTTACGAGAGTTTGCTCACCTTCTATGAGCCCCACTCCAACCTAGTACGTGGGTATGTCCACGAAGACCAAACGGCCCGCGTCGCCTTAGGCGACGAGCTGGAGGTCTATTCTTTGCGGCCCGAAGGGCCGCGTTACGTCGGTACGGTCACTGGCCTCGGCTCCCGCATCGTGGAAACCCCGAGCCGGCTCCGCAAGCTTCCTGAATTCAAAACCTATGGCCGCGAAGTCACCATCGAAATTAGCCCAGACAATGTCTTCTTGCAGAAAGAGAAAGTTGGTGTTCGTCGGGTAATGAACTAAAGGTGGTGCTTACTTAAGGCCCTTATGGACATTCCGAACTGACAACAGAACTATTCATTGAGCATTTGCTATGACTAACAACCCTTTCGGCGTGAAAAATCAACGTCCAATTCTAGCCCTCGTTTTACTTTTGGCCCTGTTACCGGATCGCGCCGCTGCCCAGGCAACGGTCAATACCCAGTCTTTCTTTGGCTTCGAGTCGGAGACCGCCCCCGCGCCCGCACCTGAAGGCCGCAACGTCAGAATGCCATGGTTTGAAAGTTATGATTTGCGTACCGAAACGCGAGATTTTGACTTTGATCGCCAAGAGTACACCTTCCGCGTAAGCCCCAGCACCCGCCGGAAGGTTCGGGCACAGGAAAGCCTGTACCGCCACCTTGAGCTTGCGCCAAATTTCGACGCGGCCGATGATCGTTGTGAGGCCCTCGCAGACCGTTACGCAGATTGGGTAGAGCTGTACTTTCTCTCCTTAGAAAGTGAGCTGCTGGTGCAGCTCGAAGAAGTCCGTACCGACCAGTGGACCGTCCTCAATCGCCTCGCCGGAACGCTCGACTTTGACTGGTCTGGGCTGGTCAAAATCCGTGAAGAGCAAACCGACCTGCAAGTAGACTACCTCACCGTCGAAGACCAAAGAGCCCACTTCTTCGCCATCTACGAACTAGAGGGGAAGCGCCTAGACTTTACGGACTTGATCCCTCTGGCCGAAGTCCGCGAACGGGTCCGCAAAACAGAAATTACACCGTCAGACACGGAAACAGCCTACGAGTTGGAGACCATCAACCGGGAGCTAGAACTCGAACGCGCCGAGCAAAAACAATACTTCGACTTTGCCCAGATCAAGTACCAAGGGCCACACGAAAACCCCGCAAATGAACGCTTTTCGGTCGGCCTTGCCGTGCAACTCCCCAACTCCGGCAACCAGAAAATTAAGGCTCGGGAAATGGAGCTGAAGGCCGAGGCACTTCGCCAAGAACAATCTCGTGATGCGCAAGAAGCGGTAGCCGACTTCGCTTCTCGCCGGCAGCTCTTACAGGAAGGCTTCGGCCGTTATGACTCCTTTTCAGGGCTGTACCAGCGGGAGAAACAAGAACTCGAAGCGCTGAGCCAAAGACTTGCCGAAAAAGAAGGCGTAGACCCCTTGCCTTTGCTAGAAATCAAAGCCCGCTCCCTGCGCAACGAACTGAAACTACTCCGCCTACAAGCAGAACTCTATAGTGCGTACTTAGACCTCATGGAGCGAAATGGAGACATTTGTGCAGGGCCGCGCGGAGAAGTAATTCGGTAGTTCCTGATGTGCGCGTATCTTGTCGGAAAACAAGTACAATGTTCCTTCGTCTCCTCTTCTTCTTCGGCCTTACGTTCGGTTTGCTCTCCTGCGGCGCAGACGCCGACACGACCACCAGCTCCGCAGCTGGTTACCACACCTTCACTTCCTTCGACGGCGCAAAAATCGCTTACCAAGATATGGGGGAAGGCCCTGCGGTGGTGTTGCTGCATGGCTTCATCAACGACGGCTCCAACTGGGTAGGCACGGAACTGTACCGCCAGCTGCTCCTCAACAACTACCGGGTCATCGTGCCAGATATGCGCGGCAACGGGCACTCCGCCAAGCCGCACACCGATGAGGCCTACGCCGACAACGCCGAGGTGAAAGACCTGATCCGCTTGGCGGATGAGCTGAATTTGGAGTCTTACACCGCCGTTGGGTACTCGCGTGGTTCCATTGTGTTGGCCAAGCTGCTTACCGAAGACCAACGCATCTCCCGCGCCGTACTCGGCGGAATGGGGGCCGACTTCACGAACCCCGACTGGCCGCGCCGCAAACAGTTTGCCGCCGCCTTCAACGGCGCAACTACGCCCGAAACCGAGGAAGCCGTTGCCTACGCCAAATCAATCGGGGCAGACCTGAAGGCCCTTCACCTATTGCAAAAGCACCAGCCCGTAACCACCTTCGCAGAGCTGAGAAATGTAAGCGTCCCCGTCCTCGTTGCCGCAGGCAGCGACGATAAAGACAACGGAGACCCCGGAGCGCTAGAACGGATGTTTCCCGACGGAAAGCTCGCCCGAATGCCCGGAGACCACAACAATACCTACAGAACGCCAGTCTTTGCGGCGGCGGTGATGGCTTTTGTTAAGGCAGGGAGGGAAGATTGAGGCGTGTTTTTGAGAAGTTCGTGGCAACGCTTAGCAACAGCGACAGCCTGAACCTTGATCGCTGAAAGCTGATGCCTGTTTTTTGGGCGCGAACGAAAGCGCAGGGGAGGGTTAATAGGCGGGGGTGTGATCTGTAAAGTATTCTTTCCGCACACAAACCCCCTCCCCAAACCCCTGCCCCACGGGGGAGGGGCTTATAAAAACGCTGCGCGTTTTGATGATCGTCGGCGGACTAATTTATAGGCAGATTACACACCCTAGGGCTAATAGGCGCAGGGCTAAAACCTCAAACAATCAAGTCTTCATCAGACCAGTTTTTCCTGCTAATGGGCTCCGCCTCCGGCTGGCGGCGGGGCGGCGGCGTATTGAGGTCTAGGGCGGGCGCATCGGGCATTTGGCCGCGCTTGTCGTGCGTCAGCTGGTCGTTCCAGGTGCCGAGCAAGACTTTGTCGTTGCGTTTCACGCTGTATGTGGTTCCGTTCCAGCCCATTCCGATCTTGACGTAGAAGACGTCGTCTTTGCCGGTGATGTAGTTTGCTACGCGGAAAGTATGTTTGCTGCCGAAAACACGCTTTCTGGTACTAACCGTTTCACCGTTCCACCGTATTTCGTCTTTACCCGTCCACATTCCGTGGTGGATTTCTAGCAGGTCTTCACCGATGGGTAGGCTTACTTTTAGCATAGGAGTGGGTTTGCGCCCGTGGGGTGGTGTTCATTAATTACAGTTGCTGGTGGTTTTGGGTTCAATGGGGAGCGTACAGTGGGAAGCTTGCCTTGTCGTTGCGTTCTGCATATTTCGCTCAAACTGGCCCATCATTCCGGAGCTTTGCCTCCCCTAGCTGATCTAGTGCTTATCCTCGCCTTTAGTGCTCACCAATCGCTGAAATCGGGGCTAAATCCACGGTATCCGGAGCGTACAGGGTTTAGCGAAATAATTGTTCTTTGCTTCATCTTAGTTGCTTATATTTGCAACTAGCGATTTGCTTATGAAGTTAAGAGATACAACGTCTGGAGATTTACTCGAATCTACAATAAACCGGATCATAGAAAGTGATTATGAAAGGGTAGCTAACTCTGGTGAGTACGTTTTTGACTGGAAATTAGAGAGATATGCTGATGTCTACAAAATCTCTTTATTCTTGTCTGAGAACGAGATTCTTGGGTTGATGTCGATTGATGATTATCCAGATGAGACTCGAATCAATGTCAATTTGATTGAAGTTGGTAATGCGAATCGCGGTAGGGGCAAAGCTATTGACGGAATTGCTGGTTGTCTGCTTGCCTTTGCGGCAAAGATTTCTTTTAGCCTTAACTATAACGGATTTGTGACTTTAGAACCCAAAGCCGAGTTAGTAGACCATTATCGATCAAAATACGGATTTGAAGAATTGAGCTATCTAATGTTCATCGAAGGCAAAAAATCTAGCGCGTTGATCAATAAATACATGAATAATGAAGAAGAGTAACCATAAAGGAAATAAATCGGCTAGCTATGAATCTCTGTCAAAGAAGTACAGTGATGAAGAATTGGCTGAGGGTTTTGTTTTTCCTAGCCAACTAGAGGGAGAAGAAAAAGAGACTGCTCATAGAGAGTTCTTAAAGCTAAGGATGGAACTATTGAAAAACATGACTTCGGAAGAAATCATGTTTGGAGAGCTGACTCGAATGAAACTTTTGCAGAATGACTATTTCAAATTGGATACCTATGATAAAGGAATGTCTTTTGCGGCGCAGCTAAAAGATTATATGCGAATTACTAGAAGAAGTCAGGCTGAATTATGTGTCGAAATAGGTGTTGAAAAGACGAAACTTAGTAAGCTTGTCAATGGCAAAATAAAGCCAAATGCTGAACTAATGTTCAGGCTTGAAAAGCATAGTCAAAATACGGTGCCTGCACTGAACTGGTATAGGGTTTACCTAAAAGATTTAGAGCAAGAACTAAAGGAGAATACAGAGCTAAAGCAGGCGCAGTATAAGTTTGTTAAGTCTAGTATTAACTTAGGGAAAGCAGGATAAAGCATAGGCCTAATACACCCCCCCCTCCTACTTCCCCCCACCAAACTTCCCCAGCAAAATCAGCCAAACATAATTGATGAAAACCAACCAAGCGTTCAGTTTCGGGTCGGGTTCTTTTCCTTGCCCGAGGCGTTTGATCTGGGCTTCGTACCAGATGAGGCCCATGAAACCGTCGATGCCTTTTACGCCGGTTTTTTGGATGTCGGTCGGGAAACTGGTGCGGCTACCGCCTAGGATTTCGTGGCCGATGTTGGGGTAAACCGTGAAGGGGCGGGCAACGCCCACCACATCCAACTGGTCGGAAGCAACGGCATCTCGCATCACCGAAGCGGTGCGGAAACCACCGGTCAGCATCAGCGGGGTGTCCGTTATTTTGCGGGCTTTTTCGATGTATTCCATGAAGTAGACCTCCCGCTTTACGGTGCTCGCTTTGCGTTTGCCCATCATGGCGGGCGCTTCATAGGTTCCGCCGGAAATCTCGATCAGGTCGATGCCTTCCCGAGACAGAATCTTGACGACCTCCATCGACTCTTCTTCGGAGAACCCGCCCTTCTGGAAGTCGGCAGAGTTGAGCTTGATGCCGATCGGGAAGTCTGCCCCAACCAAGGCCCGCATCTTGCGGTAAATCTCCACCACAAACCGCGCCCGGTTCTCTAAGCTGCCGCCCCACCGGTCTGTACGGACGTTGGCGTCGGGCGATAAAAACTGGCTCACGAGGTAGCCGTGCGCGCCGTGAATCTGGACGCCCGCAAAGCCCGCTTCTTTCAGGATCAGGGCGGTGTTCCCGAAGGCATCTATGGCGTGCAAAATCTCCGCCTCCGTCATCGCTTCGGGGATTTTCCCCGTGGCGTCCTTCCGGCCGCTGGTTTTGAGCGGTACGGCGGAAGGCGCTTTCAGCGTCTTATTCACCTGCTCCATCGCTTGCCGACCGGGGTGGTTGACCTGGACCCACAGTTGGGTGTCGGTACCATCAGTGGTCGCGGCCCATTCCTTGAGCAGGGCCATATTACTGCGGTCTTCAACCACTACGTTGCGGGGTTCCCCGATGGCTTTCACGTCAACCATCACGTTGCCTGTAATCAGGAGGCCCGCGCCGCTGCTGGCCCACTTTCGGTACGCCCCAATCAATACGGGCGTTGGCTTGTGGTCTTTGGTCGAGAGGTTTTCGCTCATCGCAGATTTAGCGATCCGGTTGCTGAGCACCGACCCGTTGGGGAGGGTTAGGGGCGTTTGCAGGCTATCCATTTTTGGGGAGTTGGCTCTTGTGTGTGTGGTGGTGGGGTGGTAATATACGGTGTGGGATTGGTGAAATATTGGGGCCCACTAGCTATCCCTGTTTTTTCAACGAGCGGAGCGAGCAGAGCCGTCTCCCCTCTCCACCGTAGAGGGGCCGGGGGTGAGGTTACGAGCGGAGCGAGCTGCCTCGTCGTTGGTGCTAAGATCAAACTGTACTAGGAGGCCTTACCCTCAATACTCCGACAGCAAGCCATAATATAATATGTACAAATTCATCGCCCCACTATTTTGCCTCGGTTTGTTCTCCGCATGCGGCCCAACGGTTATTTACCAAGAAACCAAGGATATACCCGAAGCTGGCTGGGCGTATGCTGATACGGCTCGCTTTGAGTTTGAAATCCCGAACACAGCGCAAGCCTACGATCTGGTGCTCAACCTCGAACACGGAACGGCTTTCCCGTACCAAAACTTTTACGTCAAACTCCACACAGGCTTCCCCTCCGGGAAGCGGACCTCGGAGCAAGTGTCCCTACAGCTTGCCGGAGATTTTGGCGCGTGGTTGGGCGGCTGCAGCGGAGAAGCCTGCGACCAAGAAATCACCATCTTGCGCAACGCAAAGTTTGCCGACACCGGAGATTACTACCTGACGGTAGAGCAG
>CALEDI010000128.1 GCA_937949535.1 uncultured Lewinella sp.
CGTGCGGTAGCGTGTGTGCCAAGCTCCAACGTGAGCAAATGTTAAATGCTCAATGTTGAATCAAGAATGTTCAATTCTTCTCGTGCGGCAGCGTGTGTGCCGAGCTCCAACGTGAGCAAATGTTAAATGCTCAATGTTGAATCAAGAATGTTCAATTCTTCTCGTGCGGCAGCGTGTGTGCCAAGCTCCAACGCGAGCAAATGTTAAATGCTCAATGTAGAATCAAGAATGTTCAATTCTCCTCGTGCGATAGCGTGTGTGCCAAGCTCCAACGCGAGCAAATGTTAAATGCTCAATGTTGAATCAAGAATGTTCAATTCTCCTCGTGCGGTAGCGTGTAACACAAGGCTACATCATTTCCCGAACATCCGTCACTTTCCCCATAACCGCCGCCGCAGCCGCCGTAAGCGGCGAAGCCAAAATCGTCCGCGCTCCGGGTCCTTGTCGGCCCTCGAAGTTGCGGTTGGAAGTAGAAACACAGTACTTGCCTGCGGGTACTTTGTCCTCGTTCATGCCGAGGCAAGCCGAGCAGCCCGCTTCGCGGAACTCAAAGCCGGCGGCGATGAGCTTCTGGTCTAGCCCTTCGGCGATGGCCTGCTTGGAGACCTGCTGAGAGCCAGGCACGACGATGGCCGTAACGCCATCCGCTACCTTCCGGTCTCCGACGAGGCCGACGACGGCGCGCAAATCCTCGATACGAGAATTGGTACAGGAGCCGATGAAAACGTAGTCGATCGGCTGGTTCTCCAGTGGGGTCCCGGCTTCGAGGCCCATGTACTTCATCGCCTTATCAATACTTGCCTTATTGTGGACTTCGGAGCTGACGGGGATGTCCTCCTTCACGCCCATCCCCATGCCGGGGTTGGTGCCGTAGGTAATCATGGGGGTGATGTCTTCGGCCTTATAGTTCAGCTCTACGTCGAACTGGGCATCGGCTTCTGTTGGCAGGGTTTTCCAGTGCGCAACGGCTTCGTCCCAGTCTTTTCCTTTGGGGCTAAACTCGCGCCCTTCGAGGTAATCGAAGGTTGTTTGGTCTGGGGCGATGAGGCCGCCGCGCGCGCCCATCTCGATGCTCATATTACAGACCGTCATCCGGCCTTCCATGCTCAGGGCACGGATGGCGGAGCCAGCGTACTCCACGAAGTAGCCCGTGCCGCCGCCGGTACCGATCTGGCTGATGACGTACAGGATGATGTCTTTGGCCGTCACGCCGGGGGCGAGCTTGCCGTCTACGTTGATGCGCATCTTCTTGGGCTTCGTCAGGAGCAGGCATTGGGTCGCCATCACCTGCTCTACCTGGCTGGTGCCGATGCCGAAGGCGATGGCACCGAAGGCACCGTGGGTGCTGGTGTGGCTGTCGCCACACACCATCGTGATGCCGGGGCGCGTGATGCCCAGCTCTGGGCCAATTACGTGGACGATGCCCTGATACGGATGGCCGAGGCCATATAAAGGCACGTCGAATTCAGCACAGTTCTCGGTCAGCATGCGCACCTGTTTGGCGCTTAGTGGCTCTCGGATTGGCTTGTGCTGGTCTATCGTCGGTACGTTATGGTCTGCAGTAGCGACGATGCGGTCTTTGCGCAGCAGCGGCAGTTCGCGGCGGCGCAAGCCATTGAAAGCTTGCGGGCTGGTCACTTCATGGATCAGGTGGCGGTCGATGTACAACACCTGATTGCCACCGGGAATTTCGGTGACGACGTGTGCATCCCACACTTTATCGAATAAGGTTTTTGCCATGGTCTTCGGGGGCTTGAAAGTTGTTAAGACAAAGGTAGGAAAACCAAGTGGCCGAACTTGTCACGTATTTGGAGGGTTTTACGGCGCGGACGCAGGTGCAAAGGCCGATTTAAGGCACTGCTAATCCCGCAAGCTCTACCTTGTGGTGGTGCTAGCAATCTCCCCCCACCACAAACCAACCAATCTGATGAGATACTACCTCATTTCCGGCGAGCCGAGCGGCGACCTCCACGGCGCCCACCTCATCCGTGCCATCCTAGCCAAGGACCCCAAGGCGGAGTTCCGGGCTTGGGGCGGAGACCTGATGGCGGAGGCCGGAGCAACCATCGTGAAGCACTACCGCGAGTTGGCCTTCATGGGCGTGGTACAGATCGTGAAGAACCTACCCACCATCTTGCGCAACGAACGAATGTGCCGCGAAGACATCGCGGCTTACCAGCCGGATCGGTTGGTACTGATTGATTATTCTGGCTTCAACCTTCGCATCGCGAAGTGGGCGCGGCCGGAGGGCTACGACATCAGCTACTACATCAGCCCACAGGTATGGGCCTCGCGGTCGGGTAGGGTGAAGCAGATCAAGGCCAATGTAGACCGGATGTTGGTCATCCTCCCCTTCGAGGAAGCGTGGTATGCGGAGCGGGGCGTGCAGGCCACCTTCGTTGGCCACCCCCTGTTAGACGTCGTCCGAGAAGCAGAAGAGCAGGCGCGGCCGCAGGATGCAAGCTCCCCCCTGCTCGGGCCTGCGGCCCGCCCCCCCAAAGGGGGAGGGGTTGAAGGGCAAGGAACGAACACCCCCATTACTCCCCCTCTGGGGGCCGGGGGGCTAACCATCGCCCTCCTCCCCGGCTCCCGCAAACAAGAAATCTCCGTTGGCCTACCGCTGATGCTCGCCGCCGCAGCCCTGTACCCCGACTACGATTACGCCATCGCCGGAGCGCCCGCCCAAAACCCTGCTTTCTATAACCAAATCATTGCATCCTGCGGCCGCGCCCCCAAAAACTTGCGCATCGTTATGAACGATACCTACGGCCTACTGCAAACCGCCCACGCCGCCGTAGTCACCAGCGGAACGGCTACCCTGGAAACCGCCCTGTTCGGCGTGCCCCAAGTAGTCGTTTATAAAGGCAACTGGTTGGCCTACCGCATCGCCCGCTGGATGGTCGGGAGCCGCATAAAATACATCAGCCTCGTCAACCTCGTGATGGACGCCCCCGTCGTCCCAGAGCTGATCCAAGCCGATTTTGACCCCGAAAACCTAGCCAATCACCTACACAAAATAATCGCTGGCCCGTTACGGAACCAGCAATTATTGGACCTTGAGCGCCTACGAGAACGCTTAGGGTCGGGTGGGGCGGCCAAGCGGGCGGCGGAGGCAATTGTTGGGGCAGCTTAGCCCCAAAAGCAGTTCATAAATAATTCTTAAAGCTTGGTTGTTGGCCTGTTGGGGCTTTGCTTTTTTACTGTTCAGCCTTATTTTGGGTCATTGTTTACCTAAACCACCTTACCCATGCCCCGTCTCCTATTATTTGTCCTGTTATTCATTACTGGGCTCACTTCCGATGTTTCTGCGGCTGTAGCAGCCCCGCCGCCGCCCGCCAACACCGAAGTGGCCGTCCCCACCCGTGCCGACCTAGAAGAGAAACTAGGCCGTAAGCTCACCTTCCGCGAGCGTTTGGCAGTAAAAATATTGGCAAAAAAACAGAAAAAACAAGCCCGTAAGACTCGCCAGCGCGGAGATGGTTACAGCAACGGTTGGGCGATTGCTGGCTTTGTACTCGGCATACTCAGCCTATTGGGCCTGAGTATTATCGCCGGGATTCCAGCAATCATCTTTAGTGCCATTGGTCTGCGTAAAGCGAAATGGGAGGGCCTACCGAACCGAGGGTTAGCGATGGCGGGGTTAATATGTGGAATTATATCGGTTGCGCTACTTGTGTTGTTGGTCGCTTTAGCGGCCGTTTTTTTCGCTGCGTAAAGTTTTAATACACGCCTAAAACATGCGTCATCTTGGAATTTGAACCGTGTCTCTAGTGTTTCCTCCGATGTCTCCGGTATAGCTAGCATAAAAAAGCGATCAGCGGGCAGCATTCAGAGCCGTTTTGCCTGAATACTGTCCGCTGATCGCTAAAAATCTTGTCAAATACTGCCGAACATGGTCCTCTTAATCAAAAACTAGGAATGATTCATGTTTAATGTGGACTTACGTCTTACAATAAAAGCACACTGGGCTATTTACAGCTCTGGGTTCCAAACACCATCCTTTGGCGTTTGGCTACCAAGGGCGATGGTGATGATGTCGTAAAGTACCCACGCACCTAGTATGATACCAGGGATGATCAACCAACTGGTAAGCGCCAACAGCAACTGACCAATACCTTTAAGGGTTTTTCCTTGGTAGAAACTGTGAATGCCCAAGCCCCCAAGAAAAATAGCGAGTAGAAGTGCTACGAGCTGGTTTTTGTCTCCACCAGCAGGAGCCTCTGCGTTAGCGTTCTTTAGCTGCTTAGCAATTTTGCGTTGCGCCATTTTTAGCGCGATGGACTTCTGAAAGCCGAGCTTTTTGCCCGTCTTTTCGCGGATGTCGCGTGGGGTCAGGGCCAAGAAATCGTCCATAGTGATTTGTTCACCGTCTGCGGCAAACATTTCAGTAAGGGCTGGGTCTATAAGGATGGTTTCGGGGGTCACTGGTGAAGCTACGAATGCCGCAGAAACGGAAAGCGACAAGCAAATTATCAGTGAGCAACTGAGAAGTATTTTTTTGAACATGGTGGAAATAGGTAAAAGTGAGTGCCTACTCTATTAGGTTTTCGGCTAGGCCTCCCTACTCTTTGGGTTAGGATTTTCGGGGTCCTCCAGTTTAAGGTGTGCATTACGGGATGGTTAATAATGCGACACTAAGTTAATCTAACATCTAGAATAGTACAAGTTTGTAGGCTTTTTTAAGTATTTCCTAATCCAATATTCTAAACATGTTAGTAATTGGCTTAAAAATTGCGGCGATCCTTAACAGTAAAAATCATCCTTATCCACCTCTGCCAAGTCGATGAAGAGTTGGCCAAACTTAGCCGTTACATCCCGGAAGAAGCGGGCGCCCTTTTCCGCAGTCGCTTTGCGCGGGTCTCCCGTTCCGGTGCTGGCGGTTACCTGAGACCAAGGCCGCTCGCGCCAAACCCAAGGCTCGGTAAATGCTTTTATTCTTGGTTGTTTCTCTTGCCCGTCGTCGGCTTCCGTGAGGGGCAAGACCAGCTCTGGCTTTAGGTGGAGGACGAGACTTGTTTCCAGTTCGCAAGCATGGTCTCCGCCTTCTTCCACGTATTCGTAGCGGTCGAAGGTTTTAAACCAGTTGGTCTCTACCAGCAGCATTTCGGGGAATTCGACACCAAGCTCCCGCAGCATGGTCCGGAAGTTGTTGCCACCGTGGCTATTGAAAACGACCAGTTTCCTGATGCCTTGGCGATTCAGGACGGTGATGAGATCGCGCAAGATGGCAAGCTGGGTGCTGGGCATGAGGTTCATGTCCAAGGTGATGTCTGTCTGCCCAGTATTGACGCCGAAGGGGATGCAGGGCAGAACGATCACCTTCGCCCCCGCTTCCCAAGCGATCCGGCCCGCCTCCGCAGCGATGGCTTCGCCCTCAATGATGTCGGTGGCGTAGGGCAGGTGGTAATTGTGGGCCTCGGTAGCCGCCCAAGGGAGCACGGCGACTTCGTAATTAGTAGCCTTTACGGCTTTCCAGTTGGTTTCGGCTAGGAGGTAGGGGCGCATGAGTAAGGGGGTAAGGGAGTAAGGGGATAAGGGAGTAAGGGGATAAGGGGTAGGCTGTCTAATCTGCCTATGTTAGTCCGTTACGGGTTTTCATCCTGAAAACGCGAAGCGTTTCCTTTAAAAAGCCCCTCTCCGCTGAGCCGGAGGCGAGGCTTGTTGGAGAGGGGTTTGGGGTGAGGTGACTACGGAGCAGTACCAGCAGATTGTTCAGCCTAGGGTAAGGGAGTAAGGGGAGAAAGGAGGTAAAGATATGGGGAGTTGTAAACGCTTCCATTCCTTTAAGGTCCACTACCAAAGCTGATGCACTCCCGCCTTAATCATCTCTTCATAAATGGCATTCATTCCGTTTAGCTGGGTTGGCGTAAGGGGCGCGGCCGCAGGTGCAGAGAGGTTGGAATGCAGATGCTCCGCTTTGGACGCTCCGGGAATAATGCAACTCACCTCCGGAAAACGGAGAATCCACTGCAAGGCACGCGGCGCAAGGTTCTGCTCTCCGGGGAACAACGCCTTCATACGCTCCATCGCTTTCAGCCCCAGTTCGTAATCTACGCCGCTGAAAGTCTCGCCCTTGTCGAAGCCCGCTCCGTCGCGGTTGAAGTGGCGGTGGTCTTCTGCGCCGAAGGTGGAGGACGGGCTGAACTTCCCCGTCAGCAGGCCAGAAGCCAGGGGCACCCGGACGATGATGCCAACGTTTCGCTCGCGCGCCTCCCGAAAAAACAGCTCCGAAGGCCGCTGGCGGAAAACATTGAAGATGATCTGGACCGTAGTTACGTTGTCGTACTGCATCCCTTTCAGGGCTTCTTCCACTTTCTCGACGCTAACGCCAAGGTGCTGAACTTTGCCTTCCGCTTTCAGCCGCTCAAATAGGCCAAAGATTTCGGGACGGTAATAAACCTCGGTCGGTGGGCAGTGAAGCTGGATCAGGTCCAGGGTTTCCAGGCCGGTACGGCGCAGGCTGTCTTCTACGTAGCCGCGCAGGGCTTTTTCGGTGTAGCCCGCGTTGAGGTGGGGCGTGATCTGGCGCCCACACTTGGTAGCTACGTACACTTTTTCTGAACGGCTCCTAACTACGCGGCCAACGGCCGCCTCACTCAGCCCCGCCGAGTAAACATCGGCGGTGTCAATGAAATTCACGCCCGCATCAATAGCGGAGTGTAGGATGCCGTCGGCTACCTTGTCGCTGAACGGGTCTCCCCATTTGCCGCCCACCTGCCAAGTGCCGAGGGCAATTTCTGAGACCTTGAAGTTCGTTTTCCCGAGGGTGCGCTTTTGCATGACTTATATGGTTTTTCTTTGCTCAAAGACTACATTTGATCTTTAACCTAGGTTGAAACTCAAGACACATAATTATGGACCGCCACCAACTCCCCCTTTCTTTCGACGCTGCTCTGATGCAAGCAGAAGTAAAAGCCCTCTCGGAACGGAAGGTTGACTGGATTGAGCATTTCGTGACCTCCAACTACGAGGGGGAGTGGTCCGTCATCCCGCTACGGGCCAACCGGGGTGCGGAGCACCCCATCAAGATGATCTACTCCGACCCCAACTCGAACGACTACGTCGATACACCGTTTTTAAACGAATGCCCGTACCTAAAAGAAGTGCTCGACCAGTTCAAAACCACGCTCTACTCCGCTAGGTTAATGCGCCTCAACCGAGGCTCCCGCATCAAAGAACACCGCGATCACGACCTCGAGGTCGAAGCCGGGACGGTCCGCATCCACGTCCCCATCGTCACCAATCCAGAGGTCCGGTTCCTCCTCAACGGTACTCGCGTTGTGATGGACGAAGGCACCTGCTGGTACCTCCGCCTCTCCGATCCTCACGCCGTCACCAACAACGGCCCAGACCGTATTCACCTGATAATTGATATGGAAGCAAATGATTGGCTGCGGGAGCAACTGTACTAGTGTTCGCTAAAACTTCCCCACATACGTCTCCGGCCGGATCAGCTTAAGCTCCGCCTTGATGGAGTCTGAAACGGCCAGCCCGTCGATGAATTCGTGCAGGATGGCTTCGCTAAACTGCGTCCGGCCTCGGGTGAGTTCCTTGAGGGCTTCGTAGGGCTTGGGGTAACCTTCGCGGCGGAGGATGTTCTGGATGGCTTCGGCACAGACGATCCAGTTGGCCTCTAGGTCCGCATTGAGTTTGTCTTGGTTGAGAAGTAGCTTGCTGAACCCCTTCTCGATGGCTTTGATGGAGAGCAACACGTGGGCCATCGGTAGGCCTACGTTGCGCAGCACGGTAGAGTCCGTCAGGTCGCGCTGTAAGCGGCTGACGGGCAGCTTGTCGGCCAAGTGGGTGAAGAGTGCGCGGGCGATGCCGAGGTTGCCTTCCGCATTCTCGAAATCGATGGGGTTTACTTTGTGTGGCATGGCGGAGGAGCCGATTTCGCCCTTGATGGTTTTTTGGCGGAAATACTCCATACTGATGTACTGCCAGATGTCTCGGCAGAGGTCGATGAGGATGGTACTGATGCGGTTGAGGGCGTGAAATACCGCGCCGAGGTTGTCGTAGTGCTCAATCTGGGTAGTGGGGTAAGAGCGTTTCAGGCCAAGGTCTTTGCTGACGAACTGGTCGGCAAAAGCGTGCCAGTCGTAGTTGGGGAAGGTGACGTAGTGGGCGTTCATATTGCCGGTTGCGCCGCCAAATTTGGCGGGTAGGGCGATGTCTTGTAGTTGGCGCAGTTGTTCGCGCAGGCGGTGGGTCCAGACGCTGAACTCCTTGCCCAGCAGGGTGGGGGAGGCCGGTTGGCCATGGGTCTTTGCCAGCATCGGTACTTCTGCCCATTCCATCGCGTGACGATCGATCATGCTAACCATGCTTTCGAGGGCAGGGCAGATCACGTCGTTCAGGCTGTCTTTGATGCTGAGCGGGATGGCGGTGTTGTTGATGTCTTGGCTGGTGAGGCCGAAGTGAACGAACTCCAGAATATCTTCCATTCCGGCTTTTTCCATCCGGGCTTTTACGAAGTATTCAACGGCTTTTACGTCGTGGTTGGTGGTGCGTTCGGTGGTTTTTACTTCTTCGGCGTCGGCTTCGTTGAAGTTGGTGACCATGTCTTCCAAATCCCACATTTGGCTAGCGGAGAAGTGCTGCAACTGGGGCAAACCGAGCTTGTGCAAGGCTTGCAAATAACGTACTTCTACCAATACGCGGTAACGGATCAGGGCGTATTCGCTGTAGTACTCGCTGAGTTCTTTGGTTTTTCCGTGGTACCGGCCATCGATGGGGCCGATTGCGCGTAGTGGAGACATATTTAGATGGATAGATTTACAGAGTGGTAGGTTACAGGGCTACCGCTTATTGGAAGGGACAAATGTACGATTTGTGTTTAGAGCTATGCTCCGTGTTACAAAAGCCAAAGTGCGTTAATCCTATTTCCTATAAAACTATCATACCATAAACCTTAAGTGGGCGCGTACGCAGGTGCAAGGAGGGTTTACTATTTTCCCTCTCCTTCCGGAAGCATTCTATCTTCTTGGACATAAGCCGAGCTTTAAGGATACGTTTGTTCCTTTTACCTTGGCCTTGCACCTGCGTCCTCGCCGCTTTTATTTTATGCGCGTTTTTAGATACCTAATGCCTGCCCTCCACCGATCTGGATGGTTTCGGCAGTGATGAAGCCAGCATCTTCACTAGCTAGGAAAGTAACTACTGCAGCAACATCATTTGGCTGCCCTAGGCGACCGAGCATGATGTTGTTCTTCCAAGAAGCGAATACTTCGGGCTTGGTAGACTTGATCTGCGCGTGGAAGGGCGTGTCGATGGTTCCTGGAGAAACCGCATTGACCCGAATGCCGTATTCGGCGAGGTCTTTGGCGAGTGCGCGCGTGATAGCGTGAACACCTGCTTTGGAAGTACCGTAAATACCAGCTCCCGGCCCTCCAGCATTCCATGCTGCGTTAGAGGTGAAGTTGATGATCGTGGGGTGTGTACCTTTCTTAAGGTAGGGGATGGCAGCCCGAGAAACGAAGAAGGTAGAGTCTAGGTTGAGGGCCATCACCGAACGGTAAAAATCCGTGGTCATTTCCTCAAACCGAGAACGACCACCAAGGCCTCCGGCATTGTTGACAACGATGTCGAGCTGACCGTACTTTTCGCCAATTGCCTTGACGTTTTCGTTCACTTGCTCCTCGTTGGTGACGTCAAAACCGACGTATTCCGCCGTGATGCCTTGGTCGGTGAGCTTTTTCACTCGGTCTGCGCCGTCTTTGTCATCGATGCCGTTGAGCACAACGGTGCATCCTTGTTTTCCGAGCTGTGTGGCTATTTCGAATCCTATGCCTCCGGTCGCGCCAGTGACTAGGGCTGTTTTGTTTTTTAATTTCATGGTGCAATTTATAAAAAAAGAGGGTAGGTGTCCTACCAGAATTGAATTTCTAGTAAAAACACCTACCCTTTTATGTGGAAAATTATTTTAGTAACCGTCGTTCTGGGTAATTACGCCAAAACTGGATAAGATTTCCGATACGGGAATTGGGAAGAGGTAGTAGTTCGCGTTAACGGTTTGACCCATTTCTGCACTCACTGTACCAGTACGTACCAAATCAAACCAACGCTGGCCTTCGAAGGCAAGCTCCAGGCGGCGCTCGTCTTGAATTGCCTGACGGATGTCGGCCTGGCTGCTGAGGCTTAGGGGAGCCAAGCCAGCGCGCTGGCGGATAGGATCCAGAAGGGCCTGTACATTTGCTGCTGATGAGCCGTTCTCGTTAAGCGTCTCGGCGTAGAGTAGCACGATGTCGGACAAGCGAAGCTCAATCCAGTCATGGTCTGGGCCGCCCGTCTGGGGCCACTTTGCGGAAGCCGTGAGGGTAGAAGTATTGATGACGATAGGGAAACGGAGGTCTTCAGTATCTACACCACCGAAGGCATCGATCAAGTCCGTATCTAGTGGCTCGAGGGATTTGGTGTCCAAACCACCGTACCAAGACCAGAACTCAGAGAAACCGTACTCATCAACGATGGAAGCGGAGATCTGTGTAGCGAAGATTACCTCAGAGTTGAGGTCGTTGTCTACACCGAAGATGCTTCCGTAGTCTGCAACTAAGCTTACGCCTGCGCCACCGGCCTCATTGATTACTGCAGCAAGGGGAGCTTCGGCGCTGGCGAAGTCACCACGCTGTACGTGAACTTTACCGAGTAGGGCCTGAGCCGCAAGGCGGCTGGCTCTTCCGTCAGAGAGTTCAGAATTGTCGAGGGCCTCAATGGCATCCGTTAGGTCAGGAATGATGACGGAGTTGTAGACGTCTGATGCGGATTGACGTACTAGAACAGACTGGTCAGTGACGCTAGGCGTCGCTTCTAGGTTCACGGGAACTGCGCCGAAAACACGGACGAGCTTGAAGTAAGACAATGCCCGCAGGAACTTAGCTTCCCCAACTTGGGTAGCGCTCTGGGAGTTTGCGATGACGTTGTTGGCGCTCAAGATAGATTTGTAAAGCGCAGTGTAAAACGGACCGAAAAACTGGTCTTCCATTGCTGGCAAATCACTGTCGAACTCGTCGAACTCTGTGTAAGGAGGTTCAAACATCAGCGCGTTGTCTGCTCTGAAGTCGCCCATTACGGCCATTGATGAAACGGAGCCGATCTGGTAGTAGTAGGCTGCGTTCAAGACGCCAGTGTAGTCAGTTAGTGAACTGGCACTCGCGATGTTTGGAGGAGATTGGTCCAACTCGTTTTCACAAGCCGTTAGGAGCAACAGTGCTCCTAAAACCATAAATGAAATTCTCATTATTTGTTATTTTGAATTTACTGGTCAAGGCCTTCGCGTGGGTAAAATCTTAGTTTCGCCCACGCGAAGCCTTGTACAGGAAAGTATTATTAGAAATTTACGTTTAGCCCTAAAGAGAAGCTCCGGACAACTGGGGTTGCACCAACCTGGATACCGTAGGTAGTTGGGCCGAGGTAACCACCATTGGTGATTTCAACACCTTCAGGGTTGAAGGAGGTGTAGTCACTTCCTACGAGGTAAAGAAGGTTACTTGCCGCAGCGTAAACGCGTACTGAGCTCAAGTCAAGACCACCGAGGTTTGGCTGGAAGGTGTAGCCGATGGTCATGTTACGGAGAGCTAGGTAAGAAGCATCCTGAATCATAGCATCGGTCTGGTCGCGGTTACGAACGTAGATCTGTCCGTTTGCGTCAGCAACGCCGTCGTCTTCAGCGTCGAACCGGTCTTGTAGTGAGCGGCCCCACTGGGAGCCGTAGTAGAGCGGGTCAATGTTGTAGACCTCTCCTCCCTGCGCTCCTTGGAACTGGAGGGCTAGATCGAAAGACTTGTAGCTCACTTGGGTGTTGAGACCCCAGTAGAAGTCAGGAGTGTTCTGACCAATCTTGACGAGGTCGCCACCTTCAGCTACCGTTCTGGTACGGTCAATAACACCGTCTCCGTTCTGGTCTACAGCGTAGCTCCAGCCACTCTGCTGGCCAGGGAATTCGATTGGGTTGTTGAGGAACTCCATCTCTACCTCTCCGGTAGTTTCGATGCCCCACATTTCGCCAATTTCACCACCAACGTAGTTTCTGAATACTGGCCCACGACCACTCTGGCCGTAGATGGTAGGTGCTAGCTCGCTTAGCCCACCCAAATCGGTGATCTCAGAGTTTACAGTAGAAAGGTTTGCGCTCACGTCCCAACGGAAATCACCGGAGTTAACAAGAGCAGCACCCAATTCTAGTTCTACACCAGAGCTGCGTACATCGCCAGAGTTGAGGGCGATGGAGGTAGTACCGAGCACTTCGGATACACTCTGGTTGATGAGGATGTCCTCAATGTCTGAAGTGTAGTAGTCTACGCTGATGCGGAAACGGTTTTCGAGGAAACCTAAGTTGATACCGAAGTTGGTCTCGGTATTGGTCTGCCAAGTAAGGTCTGGGTTGGCTACATCGGAAGGAATCAGGAATCCGTTTCCGAAGATGGTTGCCTGTGGGTTGAGCAAGCTCAAGGAGTTGTAAGCTCCCAAGAAGGAGGTGGTACCCAGAGAACCAGTGCTAAAGCGTAGCTTAAGGTCTGTTAGGAACTCAGAGTTGTAGAAGGCTTCGTTGTGAACGTTCCAACCAAGAGAGATAGCGGGGAAGGTTTCGTAGCGATTGTTCGCGCCGAAACGAGAGTCACCGTCTCTTCTTACACTGATGGACGCGAGGTAGCGGTTGTCGTATGCATAATTGATACGACCGAATACACTACGCCGCGCGATGGTCTCGTCACGCTCAGAAACAGCGATGTCGGCTGGGTTGAGCAGGGCAAAGTTTTGCGGCTGGCCAAACGGAATGTTTGTCGCATCTAGTGAGATACCATTGATGTAGAAGTTTTGGAACTCTACACCTGCTACGGCAGACAGGTCATGACGACCGATCGCCTTCGTGTAGTTCAGCGTTGTTTCACTGAGTACAGAGGTTCTTGTAATCTCGGTTTCATCAAGGTTGGTCTGGGTCGTACGAGCACGAGAGTCAAACTCTAGCCCTCTCCAGTAGTAATCGCGGGTGTCTCTGAGGTCGCCACCAAGGACGGTTTTCAGGTTAAGGCCATCCATGATCTCGTACTGAAGGTAAGAGTTTAGGTTACCGAAGTAAGTCTTCTGGAAACGCTCTGTATTGTCGAGCTTGGTAGCGGGGCCTGCATCTCCAGAACCACCGATTCCGTTTCCGGAGCGTCCGTAGTGCCAGTCTTGGGCTGTCATGCCGGGCTCAAGGGTGTAGATGCTGCTGTTCCAAGGAGCGTCAGCGCCTCCACGGAAACCGGAGTCGAAAGCGGAGAGGCCTAGGGCCTGTGCTTGGCGGTCGAGGTCTTGAACAAAAGCAATAGATGCCGCAGTGTGGTATACAGGGTGGACACTGTAAGCCCTGAGTAGATCACGCTGGTCGTGGCCTTCGATGTCTCGGTCACCAATGAAACCATTGAAACTCAAACCTGCCTTGAAGCGCGAGCCTAGGTTCGCGTCAATGTTGAGGCGCGTATTGTAACGCTTGAAGGCTTGGTCACGAACGATGCCTTCAGTGTCTAGGTAACCTACAGAAGCATAGTAACGAACATCTTCAGTACCACCACCAATGCTAAGGTCGTGGTTAACGGTGTTACCGTTCTGGAAGAGCCAGTCTTCTACCGCTATCACGTCAGGGGAGTTGCGGAAAGCATTGATCCGGTACTCTGCAACGGCAGGATCCAACTGAGATAGGTCGAAAGTTCCATTAGCAACATTCTGATCGATGATGTTGGCAAAATCTCCGGAGGTCGGCTTGTTGTCCTTAATGTAGCGACTGGAAGTGCTTACGTAAGAGTTGTAGCTTACGCTCGGCTTACCTGTTTTGCCCTGCTTGGTAGTTACCAAGATAACTCCGTTGGCACCACGCGAGCCGTAGATTGCTGCGGAAGCAGCATCTTTGAGTACTTCTAGGCTCTGGATGTCGTTGGGGTTCACAGTAGCCAAGCTACCAGAAATCGGGAAACCATCTACTACGATGAGGGGGTTGGAGTCTCCGGAAATAGAAGAAGCCGCACGAATCTGGATCTTTGGGTCTGCACCCGGAGCACCGTCTTGGTTTTGGATGAGTACACCAGCAAGTTTACCTGCTAGGGCATCGTCTACCCGACTGGCCTGAATGGCCGCTACCTCAGCACCGCCTACTTGGGCGATTGCTCCAGTATTGTGGGACTTTTTGCGGGTACCGTAACCTACAACAACTACTTCTTCAAGCAGTTCCGAGCTGGTTTCTAGCACGATGTTGTAGTTGGTTTGAGGACCAACTACTACCTCTTGGGTTGTGTAGCCGGTGTAACTGATGATAAGGACATCTCCCTGTTCAGCGTTCAGCGAAAAGTTACCGTCTATGTCTGTAACCGTACCGCTAGAGGTTCCTTTGAGGAGTACAGTTACACCAATCAACGGGAAGCCTTCCTCCGCAGAGGTTACTGTTCCTTTTATTTCCGCAAAAGATGTTGCGGTTGGTGAGGGAAGTGGCTCCATGGTGTTGGCATTAGCGTTTGGGCCGTTGATCAACGCCATGAACACAACTGCTAAGAAAGCGGTCCGCTTTATACAGTTGCTTAAGTAATAATATCTCATATACATGATCGAATAGTGATTAAAATTTATGCAAAGACCAAGGCAACTAAACCTTCGGAATAGGCAGAAAAACGTAGTTCATCGAGAATTCTCGATGTGCTCAAAGCTTAAATCCTAAATTTAAAGTTGTTTTGAGGGCGGGGATTAGGGTTAAATCAAACCGCCACACATGATCGAATACATAAAACAAGTGAGTAAGTAGACCTATATCATTGACTTGCCTCAAACTGGTTGGCCAATAATTGGTTGACCAAAGATACGTCCTGATTCGAATATTCCAAATTCTAGCAAAAAAAACATCTCCTTGTAAGCCAATTATCTTAGTAGATTTCTAAAGCGAAAATCTTTTTTGTCTTTTCTTAATTAGCTGATTAATAATTTTTTACGACCTAAAAACCTTAAAAGGACGCTTTGTTAGCGTTGGGCTAACTTAAAGGGCGAATTAAAAAAATGGTTGGTCGAAAATTTGGTCAACCAATTTGGAGGTGTATCTTTGAGCGGACCATAACAGGCTTTGGTGATCCACAAAAAACTATGCTGCACAATTTCAAGCAAGTGTAAAGTGGGCAACTCCGGCGGATACGAACATCAAGCAGGTATATGCGGCGAT
>CALEDI010000129.1 GCA_937949535.1 uncultured Lewinella sp.
CTTTTCTGCGGCGTCTTTTATCGGCTGGCTGCGTTGGTAAAATCCTCATTTAGCTACGGCTAAACTCCGGTTTTACCGCCTTGCCAGCCAATAAAATCCACCAGCACAAAAGTCAACAAACTTAGATTACACTGTACTAGCCATCAGAGGCTATTTCTCGGACCAATCGCTGTTTCTTAACCCAAACATGATTCATCCCGGAGTTTGAACCGTACCTCTAGCGTTTTCTCCTATGTCTCCGATATAGCTGGCATAAAAAAGCGATCAGCGTACAGCATTCAGAGCAGTTTTGCCTGAACGCTGTACGCTGATCGCTTTTTTGTGTCATAACCCAGTTTTACAAAAACGAGGAAACGCCCAAAACACTAACCAAAGTTCGGGATGACCCATGTTTGGATTTAAAAGCATCGGTTGTAACAGTTTGTTAGAAGCAACGTTATGGGTTCAGAACACGTCAATAAAGTATTACTTTTGCTGCTTCTATGCTAAAAAAACTAGATTGGTACATCATTGGAAAATTTCTTAGCACCTTCTTCTTTACGGTGCTGATCTTCTCTATGGTGAGCCTAATCATTGACTTCAGTGAGAAGATTGAGCGGTTCATTGAGAGCGACATCAGTAAGATGGAGATTGCTTTCGAGTACTTCCCTACTTTTTTGCTGTTCATCCTTGGTTTTTTGTGGCCGATGCTGACGCTGATTGCGGTAATATTTTTTACTGGTCGAATGGCGAACAACTCTGAGATCATCAGTATCCTGAACGCAGGGGTTAGTTTTTGGCGTTTTCTTAGGCCGTACCTAGTTTGTGCGACCTTTCTTTCTTTCCTGTACGTACTAGGTATTCACTACGTGATACCTTGGGGCAACGAACACCGAACCAACCTTGAACGGGTATACTTCAACCGGAACCGAGATGTGGGAAAGACCCAAAACGTTCATATGTTCGTAGCGCCCAACACGAAAGTGTTCATGACGCACTTCAGTAAACGAGACAGCAGTGCGCGCAATTTCCGGATCGAGTACTTTGAGGACAATAAGCTGACGAGCCTAACAAAAGCCCGTTCGGCCCGCTACATCCATGCCGACACCGCTTTCTGGCAGTTGGCGAACTATGAAATCCGGACCTTTGACGGCGAGAACGAAACCCTTCAACTAGGGGGGCGTAATACCTTAGACACGATCTTGAACCTCAACCCTACAGACTTCATTGAGTACGGCAACCAACAGTCGGCGATGAGTACACCGAAGCTACTCACACACTTGCGCAAGCAGCGAGAACGAGGTTCGGGCAACTCTAGGCGGTACGAAGTTGAACTTGCTCGGCGGACGGCGGAGCCGTTCACGATCTTCATCCTTACGCTTATTGGCGTGGCGGTTGCTGGGCGAAAAACCCGTGGCGGAATGGGGGTGCAGTTGGCGCTCGGTATTTTTATTGGTGCGTTGTTCGTGTTTCTTAGTCGGTTCGCATCTACACTTACTGCTAGCCCTGCCATTCCGGTTTACCTAGGTATGTGGATGCCAAACATCATCTTCTTTGCTGCGGCGATGTTCTTTGTGGCTAAGGCGCAGCGGTAGGGAGCAAACCAAATTGTCGCTTTTTGGCCCCCTAGCCCCCAGTTGGGGGAAGAAAAGCGACAATTTGGTTTACGCCCCAGCGGTAAGGCCAAGTGTATGCTTTAGGGACGCCGACCGGGCACAAATCCGTTACACTGCACCTGCGGCCGCGCCCTTTCAAAACTGCTCAAAATTTGTTTTTACAACTAGAGGATGATGAGCTAAGTGCCTGAAACACTTAAAGTAGGATGAAAAGAGGAATTTTTTATGTAGCCATGAGTACCTCGCCACGTCCTTACAATGAGAGGGTCAATCAAAATTGCAGTCGTCAAGCTTTCAGTTTTTACTGAAAAAACAATTTTTTTAAAGGATTCGGGCAAAACGTTGTCTTTAAACGAGCATTCATGTATGGCGGGCCGAACATATCAAGTGTTTCAAAAAGTACGAAAACGAGAATACAATACTTGTTTTTTATTTGTACCTTTTTGAGAATGTCCTTAACTTTGGCATGTTCAATACCTCCAACTAATGAAAGCAATGACACAACGTGAGTTCCATGGTGAGTTTAGTCGCCTAACAACTTTACTCAATTCTTTTGCCTACAAACTGACGAAAAACTCGGAAGACGCGAAAGACCTCTACCAAGAGACAGCCTTTCGGGCAATGTCTAACCAAGATAAATTTCGGCCGGGGACCAACCTGAAAGCTTGGCTCTTCACGATCATGAAGAACATCTTCATCAACAACTACCGTAAAAAGGTGAAGGCCAATACGATAATGGACAATACAGACAATCTGTATTACATCAATTCTGGTCGTAACTCGATTGAGAACGCAGCGGATAGCAACATTTTGATTCGGGAGTTAAAGGATATGATTGAGCTGTTGGACGACAGCACGCGCATTCCGTTCATGATGCATTACCAAGGGTTTAAATACCAAGAAATTGCGGACCATCTTGGTCTGCCGCTCGGTACGGTTAAAAGCCGGATCTTTTTTGCCCGCAAAGACCTGAAGGCGCAAATTGCGCGCCAGTACGGAAAGCTGCGTGAAGCTTAGGGATGGGAAATAAATAAAGTTACAGTTCTTGGCCTGGCGATTTTGTTCCAGTTTTCTCCAAAAATTCTTTGCATAGCCTAAGCTACGGAAATAATTTTTGGTGGAAACTGGGGCAAAATAAGACGGCCAAGAACGTAAGTTTATTTGTTTCCCATCCCTTATTAAGAATTTGTGTTTTTTAAATGTTATAGTGTTTCTCATACAAACTCAAATCATTACGCCACGGCCATTCGGTCGTGGTTTTTTTTGCAACCTTTGCCGGATGCCCATCTCTGCTCATGAAGTTTTTTTCCGCGATGCCCTCTTAAACTGGTATGACCCCAAAGGCCGGCCTATGCCCTGGAAGGCAATTGCGGATCCGTACCGAATTTGGCTGAGCGAAATCATCTTGCAGCAAACCCGCGTTGAGCAAGGCTTACCATACTTTGAGCGGTTTGTTGCTGCCTACCCAACGGTAAAAGACCTTGCTGCCGCCAGAGATGAAGAAGTCATGAAGCTTTGGGAAGGGCTCGGTTATTACTCCCGCGCCCGTAATTTATTGAAAGCCGCAAGGATGGTTGCGACTGAATACGGTGGCAACTTCCCCGATACGGATACGGGGCTGAGGGCCTTGCCTGGGGTTGGGCCATACACTGCGGCGGCCATCGCTTCCTTCGCCTTCGGCCAACAAGTAGCGGTACTAGACGGAAATGTTTTTCGTATTCTTGCTCGTTTCTACAACGACCTCACCCCCATTGATACGGGCAAGGGCCGTAAACACTACCAAAAACTGGTAGACATGGCGTTGGGCGACGCCAGCGCTAAGCTTTTCAACCAGGCGATCATGGATTTTGGGGCCATGGTGTGCACACCTAAAAGAACCCGCTGTAGTAGCTGCCCGCTTGCGGAAAGGTGTGGGGCGTACGCCGCAGGCACTGTTGGTGACCTACCGCTGAAAGAGAAAAAACTCAAACGCCGAACCCGGTATTTTCACTTCCTGGTATTAGCAGATGGCGAGGGGCGAACAATAATTGAACAACGGTCTGGGAAAGACATCTGGCAAGGCCTATACCAATTTCCCCTTATAGAAACAGAGCAGCCAAACGTAGAGACCGCCGCGCTGGCCTCGCAGCAAGACTGGCCTGAATGGCTACCCGCAACCGCCCTAGGGTTCGTGAGGCGCAGCGCACCAGCCAAGCACCAGCTTACGCACCAAACCATCATCACCGTCTTCCATCATTTCACTTGGGCCGAAATGATCAGCAAAATAAAAGGTAAAACTATTTTAAAACACAATTTGCTTAAAAACCATGCTTTCCCTCGGGTGATTACCCGGTACTTAGAAGAGAAAAGCTTACTTTTAGACCTGTTTTAACCACCCTTCTAATTCTTGACCAAATGATCAATAAAGTAACCCTCGTTGGCCGCCTCGGAGCGGAGCCTGAAGTTCGTACACTAGAAAACGGCGCGATGGTCGCTAAATTCGGAATGGCCACCTCTGAAAGCTACCGCGACAAAGCTGGCGAATGGCAAGAGCAAACAGAATGGCACGACGTTGTGGTGTGGCGCGCACTTGCGGAACGCGCCCAAGAATACCTCAAGAAAGGCAGCCTTATTTACCTAGAAGGTAAGCTGACCCACCGCAAATGGCAAGACAAAGACGGCAACAACCGTAAGACGACCGAAGTGGTAGGCAGCTACTACCGCGTGATGCCAACCGCATCACGAAGCGGCAACAGCAACTACATGCCAAGCCAAGAACCTGCAACAACAATGGCCGCGCCTCCCCCCAAAAGCCCAACGGCTGCGCCTGCGGCCGAGAGTGCTTCCGCGCCAGCAACACCCGCCGGAGACGATGAGGGAGAAGACCTACCATTCTAATTCATTAAAGCTTGTGTCTGGTAATCCCTTATCTTTGTTTTGAACCAGTCAAGCTTCTTGTTGGACGTTTCCTGCTTACCTCACTTATATCTTCCTAACCTCTTGCTACTCATCAGTAGTGCGGGGCTGGCCCTCGGCGTACTAGCTATTGTGGCATTACTCTTTTTGTCGGGCCTCATTTCTGGTTCCGAAGTAGCGTTCTTCTCTCTTACCCCAAACGACTACGAAGAGCTTGAGAGCAAAGAACGGCCAGCCAATCGCCTAGTCCTATCTTTTCGGGACAAGCCAAGGAGGTTGTTGGCAACCATCCTGATCGCCAACAACTTCATCAATATCGCCATCGTATTGATCTCGACTTTGCTGCTGGAAGAGATGTTTCCGGAAGGTATTTTTGTTGGTTGGTTGGATGCGCTTCGGGCAAACTACAGCTGGATGGGCGCTATTTCAGCCGAGTTGGGTGCCTCGATCATTCGTTTCAGTATTACGGTCATTGGGGTCACCTTCCTGCTTGTACTCTTCGGGGAAGTAGTGCCGAAGGTATACGCACGCTACAATAAACTGAAACTGGCCACCCTGATGGCTAGGCCAATAAAGACGATGATGAGCTTGTTTAAGCCTCTGTCCTTTGCCCTCGTCAGCGGAGCCTCGGTTGTGGAAAAGCGCTTAGAGAACCACAGCATGGACGCCTCGATCGCGAGCCAAGAAGAAATAGACGAAGCCATTGAGCTAACCGTCAATAACGAAGACAACGGCGAAGAAGGGCCTCGGCAAGATGTAGACATCCTGAAGCGTATTGTCTTATTTGCCAACGTAACCGTCCGCCAAGTGATGCGTTCCCGTGGGGATGTGATCGCTGCCGACCAGAAGATCGACTACCACGAACTACTCGCCGTGATTAGGGAACACGGCTATAGCCGGATACCCGTCTTCGAAGAAGATTTCGACAAAGTGAAAGGCATCCTTTACGTCAAAGACTTACTTGGCTACCGGCGGGAAGGGCCGGAGTTCAACTGGTCAGTGCTTGTTCGCCCAGAAGTACTTTACGTACCCGAAAACAAAAAGATAAGCGACCTACTCAAGGAGTTCCAGCAGCAGAAAATGCACCTCGCCATCGTCGTGGATGAATACGGCGGTACCGAAGGCATCGTAACCCTAGAAGACGTACTGGAAGAAGTCATCGGAGATATCCATGATGAGTTTGACGAGGGCGACGAAATCATCTACGAAAAGATAGACGACCTGAACTTCGTATTCGATGGAAAGACACTCCTCAACGATGTTTGCCGCGTTCTGGAACTGCCTACCAATACCTTCGACGACGAAAAAGGAGAGGCCGAATCCCTAGCGGGTCTATTGCTAGAAATGCTCGGCCAGTTCCCCGAAGAAGAGCAGGAGTTGACCTACGGAGACTACCGCTTCCGCGTTATGTCGCTCACTAAGCGGCGGATAGAAGAAATACTGGTTACGCTGCCTTCCGAGGAGGGTTAAGGGCAGGGTGTGTAATCTGTAATGAATTGTCTCCGCACGCCCCCCCTCCCCACCGCCGTAGGCAGCAGCGCAGCTAAACTCCTGCCCACGGGGGGAGGGGCTTATAAAAACGCTGCGCGTTTTGATAATGGTCAGTGGACCAATTTATAGGCAGATTACACAACCTATGTTAAGGGACGCCTACTTATGCCTACTCCGCAGCACCTTCCGAACATCCTCCAAGCTGTACCCCTTGGCGGCGAGCAATACGATGTAGTGGTACATCAAGTCCGCCGCTTCGCCTAGAAACAAATCGCGGTCATCGTCTTTGGCTTCAATGACGAGTTCTACGGCTTCCTCCCCCACCTTCTGGGCCACCTTATTGATGCCTCGGGCTAGTAGCTGGCTGGTGTAGCTTTTCTCGTTGGGGTTGTCTCGGCGTTGCTGGATGGTGCGTTCGAGGTGGTCGAGAAATTCACCTTGGTTAGCACCACCCCAGCAAGTATCATCTCCGGTATGGCAGGTGGGGCCGTTGGGGCGGGCTTGGATCAGGATGCTGTCTTTGTCGCAATCTGCGGCGGCGCTGACGAAGTCGAGGTAGTTCTTGCTGGTTTCGCCCTTCGTCCATAAGCGTTGTTTGCTGCGGCTAAAAAAGGTTACCTGTTGGGTAGCGAGGGTTCTTTCTAGTGCTGCTTCGTTCATGTAGCCTTGCATCAGTACGATGTGGGTATCGGCATCCTGAACGATAGCTGGCAAGAGGCCATCGGGGGCTTTTTTGAAGTCTAGCGTACTGATATTTTGGGGAGAAATGGTCATAAGGTTTAAAATTGGAGACAAAAGTACAGTTTACACTTGTGGAACTTTCCAGAGGCCCACATCAGCGCCATTAGGCCCCAGCATTTTCCACTACTTCCGCCGTCACTAGTCCGTCTTCTGCAACTGGGCCTAGCTTCATTTCTACGAGATGATTGACCCAAACATCTTCGGCGGGGAAGGAGACCTTCACGTAATTGTCCGTGAAGCCGTGGAGGATGCCTTCGGTCTTCGATTTTTCGAGGAGGACGGGGCGGGTTTCGCCGACGTAGCGCGCCTGGTGGGCGCGTTTTTTCTTTTCGCTCAGGATGCCGAGCATTTTGTTGCGGCGTTTGCGTTCCTGCATGGGCACTACGCCGTCCATGTCTGCGGCGGGGGTATTGGCGCGCTCGGAGTAGGTGAAGACGTGGAAGTAATCCACCGGCAATTCTTGGACAAATTTATAGGTCTCCAAGAAATCCGCTTCCGTTTCGCCGGGAAAGCCGACGATGAGGTCTACGCCGATGCAGGCGTGGGGCATGACCTGGCGGATATGGGCTACGCGCTCGGCGTAGAGCTCGCGCTTGTAGCGGCGGCGCATCTGGGCGAGTTGTTTGTTGTTGCCAGATTGTAGCGGCATGTGGAAGTGAGGGGCGAAGCGTTTGCTGCTGGCTACAAAGTCGATCACCTCGTCCGTACAGAGGTTGGGCTCGATGCTGGAGATGCGGAAGCGGGTGATGCCCTCCACCTCGTCTAGCGCGCGGGCGAGGTCTACGAAGAGGGCTTCTTTGCGCGGCCGTTGGCCTTCGATGACGGAGGTGCCGTTGCCGAAGTCTCCGATGTTTACGCCCGTAAGGACGATCTCTTTTACGCCCTTGGCGGCGATGGCTTTTGCGTCGCTTACGATCTGTTCTACGGTAGAGCTACGGCTTTTGCCGCGCGCTAGGGGGATGGTGCAGAAGGTGCATTTGTAGTCGCAGCCGTCCTGTACTTTGAGGAAGGAGCGGGTTCGGTCGCCGAAGCTGAAGCTGGAGATGAAGCTGTCGGCTTCTTTCACTTCACCGGCGCGGACCATTCCTTTGCCGGAGCCGGTGGAGATACCGTCGATGTAGTCTAGGATGCGGAATTTTTCGGCTGCGCCGAGTACGAGGTCTACGCCCTCGATGTTGGCGATCTCTTCGGGTTTCAGTTGTGCGTAGCAGCCTACTACAACAATCTTTGCACCTGCGTTCGCGCCTAATGCACGGCGTACGATGTTGCGGCATTTGCGGTCGGCAAAATCTGTTACCGAGCAGGTGTTGATAACGACCACGTCGGCTCCCTCGCCGAAGTCTACGGCCTGATAGCCCGCCTCGGTGAACTGGCGGCCGATGGCGGAAGTCTCGCTGTAGTTGAGCTTGCAGCCGAGGGTGTAGAAGGAAACGGTTCCGAAGGTCATGATATAGTCAGGTAGTCGGGTAGTCAGATAG
>CALEDI010000130.1 GCA_937949535.1 uncultured Lewinella sp.
TTCTACCTCAAGAAATTTGATCAAGCTATCGAAATTGCTGCTGGATTGCACAACTTCAGAGTGACCAGAAGGCAAACTACGTATGCGCGTGCCTTAGATCGTGTGCGCGTGAATTTGAAAAACTAACTAACATATCCTCTATTAATCATCAACAGTATGCAGGTTTTGAAAGTTTCGTAGAAAACGATCCTCCCTACGGCACAACACACCCACCAAAACTACGCAAAAGCTAGTAAAAACAAGCCCTACCCCCCTCCCCAAAAAAAACGCCCCAACCCACACACCGTGCAGATTGGGGCATCCCAACAGCTCCCGAGGGGAGCGATTTTATTGGTTTACTTCACTTGGAAGAGTTCGACGTCGAAGATCAGCGCGGCGTAGGGCGGGATCTTGGGGGCGGAACCGCGCGCACCGTAGGCGAGATCGTAGGGGATGTAGAAGCGGTACTTTGCGCCTTCCTTCATGAGTTGTACGCCTTCCGTCCAGCCGGGGATGACGCGGTTGAGGGGGAACTCGATGGTTTGGCCCCGGTCTACGGAGCTGTCGAATACGGTACCGTCTAGGAGGGTTCCGTGGTAGTGAACCTCAACGGTTTCGGTGGCGGTTGGGCTGGCGCCGGTTCCTTCCTTGAGGACTTCGTACTGGAGGCCGGAGTCGGTTACTTTTACTTCGGGGCGTTCGGCGTTTTTGGCGAGGAAGGCTGCGCCTTCCTTGCTTGCTTCGGCGCCTTCGGCTTCTTGCTTCTTCATCATGAAGGCTTGTACTTTGGCGTTGGCTGCTTGGGGATCTAGGGTAGCGGTGCCGGCTTTAGCGGCTTTCATGCCTTCGGCGAGTTGGTCGATATCGATTTCGCCGAATTGCTCGGAGAGGTTGCCATGCATCAGGATGCCGAGGGCGTAAAAAGTTGAATCCATTTTAGTGGGGGTATTTTGGGCCGAAAGTTGGCCGAAAGTGAGGCACATTGCTATGCCAAGAAATAGTTGTTTCATGTTGGTTTCTTACTAATTAGTTCGGGGAGGAAATGTTTCATGAGTCAAGACTTTGTTCGTAAAACAAAGTTTGCACCTGCGGCCGCGCCCAAAAAATGATGACTGGAGGGGAGAAGGCTACATACATGGTTGTATTAACCCCTGTCCCTACCCGACGGGGAGGGGAGACGTTTCCAGTACGCTGGCATGAGCATATACGGCCGATGCACTAACGCGCGATCTTTTGGATAAAGTACCCGATGCCCGCCATCACGAGCAGTAGAACGCCAATGAGGGAAAGGAGGAAAGGCGCGTCGGGGTTGAAGGAAGCGACGGTTTCGGGCGGAAAAAGTACCAACTCGTAGTTGAGCCGTTCCAGCGCAGCACCGGCTTCTTTGCCGAAGAAGCCAAGGAAAAAACCCGCCACCATCAGCGTAAACCCAAGCGGCATACCGAGGGCGAAGACCCGCGCAGTGGCATCCATTTTCGCCGAAGCGAGTACGGACATGAGGATGGAGAAGTGGAAGAAAACCGTCAGCAGCGTCACGATAACGAGGCCGAGGCGGAAGAGTGGGCTCGTCCAAAACCAATAATCCACCAGCTCGGGGCCGCGCCAAGCCATCGTGGCCAGCAAGAAGACGCAGAAGGTCAGGGCCGGACGAAACAGCCTAATCCATTCCGTATGGTAGATCGGCAAAAACAGCCGCAAACTGCCAAAGTAAACGAACAAAGCACCAGCAACCGTAACCGTAAAGAGCGGCGCAGAAAGGCTACCAAACAAGGCCGTCGTACCGCTAAAGATACCGAAATAGAGCAGCGGCGTAAGCAAGGAAGTCTCCTTCAGCGCCCCGCCAAAAAACAGCAGCAGCGTGATGACCAGCAGCAGCAAAGACAGGTACCTACCAGCATTGGAAGCATCTGCGATTTCGAGTGCGCGGAGGAGGAAAGGGTCAGACGCAGCGCGCAAACCTGCTCGGGCAGACCGCCACTGGCCGTAGGCCGAGGTGCCGCCTTCGTCGAGGTAAGTGTAGAAACTGAGCAAGGTTGCCGCATCGGGCTGGCCCATCAAGACGGTGTCTGGTTGCTCGGCGTAAAAGCGGCTGGTGTTCAAGGAGGAGCCGTCGACAGTGGCGACGGGGGGCACGAGGTTGGGGATCTGGCGGTCTAGCCAAGTTCCGAGTGCGTAGTTCAGCACGTTGGCCAAAACGATGCACATGAGTATGCCGGCCAAACGCTTAGGCACTTTGGCGGGCAGATTCAAAGAGGTACAACAAGTCGCCGAGGCGGGTTTTCAGGTCGCCCCGGTCGATGATGAAATCGAGGAAGCCGTGTTCGAGCAGGAACTCGGAGGTTTGGAAGCCTACCGGCAGTTCTTTCTTGATGGTTTCCTTCACTACCCGGGGGCCGGCGAAAGCGATGAGGGCTTCGGGCTCGGCGAGGTTGATGTCGCCCAACATGGCGTAGCTGGCCGTCACGCCGCCCGTGGTGGGGTCGGTCATCAGGCTGAAGTACGGCACGCCGGCTTTGGCGAGTTGGCTCAGTTTCACGCTCGTTTTGGCCATCTGCATGAGGCTGAAAGCGGCTTCCATCATGCGGGCACCTCCGGTTTTGGAGATGATGAGCAGCGGCGTGCGCGTTGTGCGGGCTTCATCAATTGCGATGGCAATTTTCTCGCCTACCACACTGCCCATGGAGCCACCGATGAAGCTAAAGTCCATACACGCAATCACGAGTGGGCGGCGGTTGACTTTTCCTCGGGCAACACGGATAGCGTCGGTCAGGTCGGTTTTTTTCTTAGCGGTCTTCAGGCGGTCTTTGTAGCTCTTCAGGTCGGAGAACTCCAGCATGTCTACCGCTTCCATGTCTGCTTGGAACTCTTCGAAGTTGCCGTCGAAGAGAATGCTGAAATACTCCCGAGACCCGATGCGGGTATGGTAGTTGCAGCTTGGGCAGCGGTATAGGTTCGCCTCCAGATCTTTGCGCAACACGGTTTCGTTGCACTTCTTGCACTTATACCAAACACCTTCGGGCGCTTCTTTTTTGTTCCTCGTATTCGTCTGAATGCCGCTCGTCAGGCGTTTGAACCATCCCATAGATAAGTTTTAGGAAGGCGAAGGTACAAAAGGAGAGAATGAAGTGCGCATAAGCGGTTGCAGGTTTGCTATTTTTTCTTGTTCCTGTGGTTAATAGAATTCAGTTTTCAGCCATCAGCGTTCAGGCTGCCGCTACTGACTGAGGTGTGCCACCAAACTCGACAGGCGAACTTTTTCGCTAGGTAAAGAACTCGTAATCTCTAGAAGGCAAAGTGTTTATGTAAGGACTAAATATGCACCTAGTCCTATGAGCGAAAAAGTATTCGACTGGCGAGTTACCACCAAACTCGCCAGTCGAATTCTTTTTTGTCGCTGCTTTGAAGGAGGGATTTGGTTATTATAACCAGTCTTTGTCTCTTGATAAGATCGACGCTAATTCTACAACAAAAAAGTTCG
>CALEDI010000131.1 GCA_937949535.1 uncultured Lewinella sp.
CTCACCGACGGGCTGAAGGCCGAGCGCGAACAAGGCATCACCATCGACGTAGCCTACCGCTATTTCGCTACGCCAAAGCGCAAGTTCATCATCGCCGATACCCCAGGCCACATCCAGTATACCCGCAATATGGTAACCGGAGCGTCTACGGCCAATGTCGCCCTGATCCTAGTCGACGCCCGCCACGGCGTAGTGGAGCAAACCCGTCGCCACAGCTTCATCGCCAGCCTGCTGCAAATCCCGCACCTCATCGTCTGTATCAATAAAATGGACCTCGAAGACTGGAGCGAGGAGGTGTACAATAAGATCAAAGATGATTTCCAGAGCTTCAGCCACCGGCTAGACGTGAAGGACATCGACTTCATCCCCATGTCCGCACTCCTAGGCGACAACGTGGTGGATAAGTCCGAAAACATGGACTGGTACGGCGGCTCTACCTTGCTCTATAGCTTGGAGAACGTCCACATCGGGTCGGATAATAACTTCATCGACTGCCGCCTGCCGGTACAGACCGTAGTGCGCCCCTACAACGATGAATACCACGACTACCGGGGCTACGCTGGCCGCATCGCCGGAGGCGTTTGGAAGAAAGGGGATAAGGTAACCGTTTTGCCAAGTGGCTTTACAACGACCGTTGCGAAGATTGACACTTACGACGGAGAACTGAAAGAAGCCTACCCGCCAATGTCCGTAACCCTCCTACTCGAAGACGATATCGACATCAGCCGAGGAGACATGATCGTGCGGGAAAACAACCAGCCAGAAGTGACCCAAGACGTAGAGGTGATGCTCTGTTGGTTCAACGAACGCCCGCTACAACCGCGCGGCAAGTACGCCATCATGCACACCACCAAGGAGGCTCGCTGTATGGTGAAAGACGTTCGCTACCGCCTAGACATCAACTCGCTGCACCGCGACGAGGAAAACAAGGAGATCAAGATGAACGACATTGGCCGCGTGCTGCTCCGCACCACCTCTCCGCTTTTTGTAGACAGCTACCGCAAGAACCGGATCACCGGTTCCGTCATCCTCGTGGATGAGCAAACAAATGAAACCGTTGCGGCGGGGATGGTGATCTAGTAAGGGAGAGTAAAGGGGAAAGGGATGAAGGGGGGAAAGGAGCTACCGCACTGCTCTGGGCGTACATAAGAAATGTACACTGCAACGATTTTCCTCTTCCGAGGAGAGGAAACCGTGCATTTCGCTACGCACCCCTGCTCTGCTCGTATGAGCAACCAATCGGGTAGGCTGTCTAATCTGCTGGTCGTTGCCCATTACGGGGTTTTACTACCAAAACGCGAAGCGTTTCCCTTAAAAAGCCCCTCTCCGCTGAGCCGGAGGCGAAGCGTGTTGGAGAGGGGTTGGGGAGAGGTGACTACGGAGCAACATCAGCAGATTGGACATCCTACCAATCGGGTTGCGAAGGTATCTTTGTGTTGAACACCAAAGCAACCAAATAGCTATAAAATATGGTCCGTCACCCTTCATCCCTTTCCCCTTTCCCCCCTTCTTCCCTTTCCCCTTTACTCCTCGCCCTTCTTCCCTTACTCCTTTTTTCCTGCTACGAAGACAACATCGCTTGCCTCGACCCCGACGCGACGAACTACGACATTCTCGCGGACCAGGCCTGCCCAGATGACTGCTGTACGTTCCCGACCTTCAGTTTGGATGTGGATAGGTTTTGGGCCGATTCGGCTTTCAGTACCGAGGATGTTTACCCCGACGGAGCGGGCAACCAGATCCGGGTGCTCAACTTCAGGGTGTACCTGACGGAGCTGGAGCTGGTGGCGCAGAGCGCGCTTTTGCCAACGCCCACCAACGAGATCGAAGTTGGGGTAGTAACGGGTACCGATACGGTATTGACGGATTTTAACGCCAACCTTGTACTGCTAGAAACTACGTCTACTTCAACGACCAAATCTGTTGGAACCCTTCGTCTGGGCACTGCGGCGCTGACGCAGATGCAAGGACGGGTTGGAACGGCGGATGACTTCCCTGCCATCGTCCCCTCCTCTGCACCTGCGGCCTCGCCCTTAGCTACCCAAGTAGGGCTACTAAACTTCAACGATGGCGCGGGCTACCTCACCGCTTCCGCCGAGTACCTCCTCGTTGCTACCAACGATACCGTTAGGGTAGACCTCTACAACTCCGAACCCTTTTTGCTAGACTTTTTTGGCTCCATTGAACCACAGCGCGGCCAAAACCTAACCCTAGAGCTCGCCGCCAATTACCGCGAGGTCTTCGGAACCATTGACTTAAGCGCAGACGAGAACACCGTCGGGGCAGGCATTTTTGCGGGCCTTCAAAATTGGCTTTCTGTAACGGGTGCGCGGTAGGAATATAGTCTTGTACTCGTGCGGGCAGCAACTACAAGGCTAAATCACTTCCTCAGCGCTTCCCGCAAAGCCTGAATTTCTTCCGTAAGCGCGTCTACTTTATCCTCCAGTTGTTTGTTGTTGTCCATCGTCATTTCATCGATGAAGACGGCGTTGGCGAGGCTCATACCGAAAATGCCTCCCAGCAGAACCACGACCGCGAAGTAGAAGCGCGTCATCCCGATCGTCATGGGGCTTTCGGTGTTGCTAACGATGGCGGCGGGGATTTCGTTCCAGCCTTCGAGCGTAAACATTTGGAAGATGCTGTAGACGCTCACGAGCGGGTTGCCGAAATACTCCGGCGCAATGCCGGCATAGAAATGACAGGTAACAATGGCGAGCATGAAGTTGAGGAAAACCAAGGCCGCCAGCACAAAAACGGAAGCTTTGATTGCGCGCCCCAGCCCCAACAATACGTGCTCAATATTGGGGATGAACTTGAGAAACCGCACCAAACGTACCAGCCGGAAGAGCCGCAGCAGGATCAACAGCCCCGTCGCCTCCGGAATGGGGAAAAGCCCTTCCAAAAACACCGGCAAACTGCCCATCACGATGATGAAGTCAAACCGGTTCCAGTTGGCACCAAAGTAAGCTTTTGGCTTCAAGACGATCAACTTCACGATCATCTCCACCAAGAAAAACAAGATGAAGGCGTGGTCTATGGCCAGTAGCCATTCGT
>CALEDI010000132.1 GCA_937949535.1 uncultured Lewinella sp.
ATCCCTCCCCACGGGGGAGGGACTTGTGAAAACGCTACGCGTTTTAGCGTAATGGCCACTTAATCAGCGTCAATGTATAGCGGTTTGATAATTAATGGTAAAGCGTAGCTTTAATCCCGAAGGGAGCGCGAAGCGCGGTCAGGTACTTCAGATTGCATGTCACGCATGAAACACGGCAACCTGCAACCTGCACCTTGCAACCTCAAACCGCCTCCAAAAATCGCCGAACCTTTGCTTCCGAAGTCGTTTTCCGCTCGTATTCCGGTAGGCCGGGGATGCCCATGTAGACGGCTGGGTTGCGGTGCGTCATCGGGCTTTCGAGGGTAGTGAAGGCAGGTGCGTGAAACTCTGAGACTCCTGTATAGGCTACTATCTCGGCAACGTTCTCAGGTGTGATGCCGCAGCCGGGAAGGATGCCGATGCGGCCCGTAGCGCGGTCTACCAATTGGCGAATCATCTCTTTGCCTTCGGGTACAGTGCCTGCTTGGCCGGAGGTCAGGACGCGGCTTACGCCCAGCTCGATGAGGGTTTCTAGGGCGGCGAAGGGGGCTGCGCTAACGTCGAAAGCGCGGTGGAAGGTGACGGAGAGGTCGGGCCCTGTTGCTTCAACCATTCTTTGCACCTGCGTGCGCGCCACCTGGCCATCTTTTTCCAGCATCCCGAATACTACGCCGGCGACGCCAATTTTGCGGCATTCGGCGATGTCTTTTTCCATCACATCTAGCTCCCAGTCGGTATAGAAAAAGTCTCCACCTCTGGGCCGAATCATCACCATTATGTCGATGTCTACCGCATCGCGGCAGGCCCGGATGGTGCCCAAACTTGGCGTAATTCCGCCCTCAACGAGGGCGGCGCAAAGCTCAACGCGCTGGGCTCCGCCGGCTTGGGCGGCCACGGCATCGTCTACGGATTGTAGGCATACTTCGAAGGTCATATTGTGTTGTTTTAACCTGCTTCAATCTTAAATTCTGGCACCCGCATTTCGTTGTCAACGCCTTCCATCTGCACCGCATAATCGAAACCAGATTGGATGCAAAACGCGCCCGTTTCTCCCTGTTTGTTCAGGGCGATGAAACCGACTTGGATGTCTTTCCAGTCCGGATTTTTACTGATGACGCGCTCAACGGCTAGGCGGCAAGCATCGGTTGGCGAGTGGCCTTGGCGCATGAACTCAACGACCAAAAAGCAGCCGCAGGCACGAATGACGGCCTCGCCCCAGCCGGTGGCGGTTGCGCCGCCAACTTCGTTGTCGACGTACAAACCGGACCCGATCAGGGGCGAATCGCCGACCCGGCCGTGGTACTTGAACCCCGCGCCGCTGGTGGTGCAAGCACCGGCCAAATCGCCGTTTTTGTCGAGGGTGAGCAGACCGATGGTGTCGTGGTTTTCTACGTTTATTTTTGGTAGGTAGTCAGGGTTTTTCTTGCGCCAAGCGGCGAGTTGTTCGCGGCCCCAATCGGTCAGTAATTCGGTTGTTTTCATGCCTTGGCTGAGGGCGAAATCTTTTGCGCCTTGGCCAACGATCATCACGTGTGGGGTGCGCTCCATCACCATGCGGGCAACGCTGACGGGGTGGAGGATGTCTTGTACGGCGGCGACGCTTCCGCAGTCTCCGTCTGGGCCCATGATGCAGGCGTCGAGCGTAACGATGCCGTCGCGGTCTGGGTAGGAGCCGATGCCGACGGTGTGTACTTCGGGGTCGGCCTCGGTGACCATCACGCCCTGCTCGGCGGCGTCTAGCGCAGTGCCGCCCGCAGACAGGACTTCCCAAGCTTTCGCGTTGGCCATTTGGCCGTGTTGCCAAGTGGAGATAACAACGGGGCGTGTTGCTTTTTCTGGCGCGGCCGCAGGTGCAGTGTCGGTTGATTCACATGCGGATAAAAGCGGAGCTGAGGCAGCAGCGATGGGCAAGGCTCGGAGGAAGTTTCGGCGGGTAGTCAAGTTTGAGCGTATTTTAGTTGATGATTGTGTGGGTGGGGCGGGAGCAACAATTAACTTGACCTAACGATGAGCTTAGTACCGGTATGCTTTTACGGTGTCAACAAAGGCCCGAACGCCATCCAGCGGCGTATCGGGGTACACGCCGTGGCCTAGGTTGACGATGTGGCGACCGCCGAAGGTATCGATCATTTTGTTGGTAGCGGCGATGATCTCGTCGTGCGGAGCGTACAACTGAACGGGATCGAGGTTGCCCTGTAAAACCTTCCCCTGCACCTGCGTGCGCGCCTGAACGGGGTCCGCGATCCAGTCTAGCTGAACGACGTTGCAGTTGAGCTTCCCAATCTCGGGCAGCGCGTGGCGCGCATCCTTGGCAAAAACCGTGATGGGCACGTCGTCGCCCAGTTCATCAATGATGAGCTTGATGTAGCGTAGGCTGAATTCCTTGTAGTGGGCGGGCGGGAGTACTCCGGCCCAGCTGTCGAAAATCTGGATCAGGTCTGCGCCGTGGTGGACCTTTCCTTTGAGGTAGGCCGCCGTAGCGAGTGCGATTTTTTCCAGCAGCGCGTGGGCCAGCTTGGGGTCGCGGTAGAGCATGGCGCGGGCCTTGCTGAAGGTCTTGCTGCCGCCGCCCTCGGTCATGTACGCAAACAAGGTCCAGGGCGCACCGGCGAAGCCGATGAGCGGAACGCGGTTGCTGAGCAGTTTCTTGGTCGCGTCTAGCGCGTCGTACACGTAGCCGAGGTGGCTCGGCGCGGCGTGGGCAGGGCGGAGCTTATCCACGTCGGCCATCGACTTAATGACCTCCGGAAAGCGCGGCCCAACCTTCTCTACCATCGTATACTTCAGCCCCAAAGCTTCGGGAATCACGAGGATGTCGCTAAAGATGATTGCCGCATCCACGCCGAGTTCATCGACGGGCTGAACGGTGACTTCTGCCGCCAAATCGGGCGTAGTTACCAGCTCAATGAAGCCGCTAAGTTGCGCCCGCAGGGCGCGGTACTGGGGCAGGATGCGCCCAGCTTGGCGCATCAGCCATACGGGAGGGCGTTCGGTTTGCTCGCCGCGCGCTGCGCGGAGGAAGAGGTCGTTGTCGTAGTTGGTCATTGGTGCGAAGATAGGCTACCAAATGTAGGCGATAAAGGAGTCGGAGGGAAGTTTACATTTTTGGGACATGGGAGAGGAGGAAGGGTAGGCTAATGGTATCTCTTGCTAATTTTACTCTTCTGCCATGCCCGAAAGTTTCTACTCCCGATAATCCAAAGGCGGCTTCCGATCCCCCAACAAAGCCTCATAAATAAACCCTTCTCCTCGCCGCCGGTCCAGTTCTTTCTTCGCCTCCTTGAGTAGCTCGGGCCGCTGGAAAAACTCGATGCCGGAGAGCGTCATCGTTTTTGCTGCTACCATCATGCCCTTGGTGCCGATGCTCATACCGCCGGCGGCCACCGCCTGCCAGGAGTGCGGCGAAGTGCCCGGAACCCACGTAGCTGTACGCAGGGCGGTAGTGGGGACGGCCCAGCTAACGTCGCCCACATCGGTGGAGGCAGAGTAGGGCTTTTCTGGTGCGCTGAAAGGACGAACCTTTTCGGCGGAGGCAAGATCGGTTTGCTTCGCTTTTGGCAGCGTAGCAGCTACTTTTTCGGCAAAAGCCTGCTCTTCGGGGGTGTAACTGACACCACCGACGCGCTCCAAATTTTGGTGGACAACCCTAGTGAGCGTCTCGTTGGGCAGGAGATTGAAGGAGCCGTGGATGACCTCAAAATCCATCGTCGTGCCGGTGCCGAGGGCGGCTCCTTCGGCCGCCTTCACTACGCGGTTGAAGATGTTTTTCACTTCCTGCATCTCTGGATGGCGGACGTAGTAGAACACTTCGGCAAAGGCCGGTACCACGTTGGGCGCTTCGCCGCCGCTAGAGATGATGTGGTGAATGCGGGTGGTTTCCGGAACGTGCTCGCGCATCATATTGACCATCATGTTCATGGCCTCCACGCCGTCTAGTGCCGAACGGCCGAACTGCGGCGCAGCCGCAGCGTGGGAAGAAACGCCGTAGAACCTGAACTTCGCAGACTTATTGGCGAGGGTAGAACTGGCGTCTGCGGAGTTGGCATCTGAAGGGTGCCAGTTCAGGACCGCGTCGACATCGTTGAAAAGCCCTGCCCGAACCATGTATACTTTGCCCGCGCCGCCTTCTTCGGCGGGTGTGCCGAAGACCCGGATTGTACCGGCTCCGCCGGTACTTTTTAGCCAGTCTTTCAGGGCAATGGCAGCGGCCGTGGAGGCGGTGCCGAAGAGGTGATGCCCGCAGGCGTGACCGGCCCGCTGGTTGGCTATTGCTTTCTTTTCCGGTACGGCCTCCTGTGCTACGCCCGGCAGTGCGTCGAACTCTGCGAGTAAGCCGATGATGGGTTCGCCGCTGCCGTAGCTGGCAACGAAAGCGGTGGGGATGTCTGCTACGCCGCTTGTTACCGTGAAGCCCGCTTGCTTTAGCTCGTCTTGTAATAGCTGGGAAGACTTTTCTTCTTGATAACCTACTTCCGCGAGGTCCCAAATCTGGTGGGCTAGGTCTCCGTAGTGTGGGGTGGCTTTGTCTAGGCCCGCTAGAACAGACTTGACTTTGTCGGTTTGAGCGCTTAGGTTAAGGGCCAAGAAAAGAGCGGTAAAGATTAGGAGGATTCTCATTGGTAAGTGGTTGGTTGTAGCGTATGATTAGGTTGTGGTTGGTTAACATACACTATCCGCAATAATTTCACGTACCCACTGGTTTGGCTCCATGTCGATGGTGATGTTGATGCGTTCAGCGTTGCTGGCATTGGTGATCCGGTGCGGATCGGTGAGGTTCAAGTACCAGCACTCGCCGGTCTTCATCTCTACGGGGGTGTTGTTGAGGTAGAAGGTGACGCCTTCTTTAACGAATACGGGGATGGTTAGCCGCACGACGGACCGTTCGATGTGGAGGCCGAGGGTAGGGTCGGTATGTTCCCGAACTTCTTCTCCTGCGGCTAGCCGGAGGATGCGGACCAAGGTGACGCGGGTGTGTTGTTGGAAGAAGCTGACGATCTCGCTCAGGTACGGCGAATCTTCGAGCATCTTGGTGTTTTTCCAGTCGGTCCAGGTGCCGTCGGCGTAGTCGTCTGCTGGGGGTGGGGGCGGCAGGCTAGGGTCAACCATGTGGGCGGGTGAGCGCAAAGGGACGGCATCGTAGTAGTTGAAAGCAGCGAAGCCTAGGGCTTTGATGTCTGTCTGCATTTTTTCGACGTCGAAAGTTAGGGGCAGTTTGACCCTGTCGGGGGTTTGTTCGATAATGTTGGTGGTAGTACTCATGGGTTTTTTTCTTGTATTCGGGATCAAGTTAAGTGCTTGATTGGGAATTTCCAACCTAAGCCATACTATTTCAGGTAACTTTGCCTACAGACCCAATACGCCTTCTAATGATCCAAGATTTTCGCAGACAACACAACGATACCTTTACCAGCGCGGCCTATGAAGGTATGCTCAACTGGTTGGGAGCGCAGTATGGC
>CALEDI010000133.1 GCA_937949535.1 uncultured Lewinella sp.
CTGGGTACATATTTAGTTTTGTACGAACATCTTTCACCCTAAGAATTACGAGTTCTTTACGTGGCGAAAAAGTTCGCCTGTCGAGTTTGGTCACGCTTACGGCGAACAAGCGAAGCGCAGTGAGCGGCCCCAGCGGCAGCCAAATGTTAAATGCTCAATGTTCAATGCTCAATTTTAAATTCCCACTCGCTTACGGCGAACAAGCGAAGCGCAGTGAGTGGCCCCAGCGGCAGCCAAATGTTAAATGCTCAATATTCAATTCTCAATTTTAAATTCCGACTCGCTTACGGCGAACAAGCGAAGCGCAGTGAGTGGGCCCAGCGGCAGCCAAATGTTAAATGCTCAATGTTCAATGCTCAATTTTAAATTCCCTCCCCACTTCCTCAACACAGTCCTCAACGCTACGATACGCCCGCCCCGAAGCCTCGGTATAAGCCGACCCATCATAGCGGAAATCTGCTTGGACGTTTTGGTGGCTCTCGCGGGTAATCATTGGTTTGCTGCCAGATAGCTTTGAGCGGACCAACTCGATGGGCCAGAGCAGGGCAGATTGCCAAGGCCGTACCCGAATTGTGGGCGGCTTCGCGCCGATGCTGCGCGCAATGCGCGCCAGGGCTTCCTCCCAGGTCCAGTTTACGGCGTTGAGCAGGAAGCGGTCGCCGTCCGTGTCTCGGTCTAGGACGAAGAGGACGGCATCAACCACATCGCGGATATCGACGAAGCCGGTAGTGCCGGTGGGGTAGACGCCGCGTTCTTTGGCGGCCATCCGCCAGAGGCGGGGCGCGTGCTCGTGTTCCCAGTCTCCTGCGCCGAGCATGTGGGTAGGGTAAAGGACGGCTACTTCGAGGCCTTCGGCTTGCCCGCGCCAGGCTTCGCGCTCGGCGGCGAACTTGCTTTCGGCGTAGCTGGTATTGGGGCGCTCCTCCGGCCAACGCTCGGCCAGCGTCACTACGGGGCCGCCGTCTCGGCGGTTCAAAACGGCCACTGAGCTGAGGTGAATAAGGCGGCGCGTACCGGCTTCGAGGGCCATATTGACGAGGTTGGCTGTGCCTTCGCCGTTGACGAAGAGGAGCCGATCACGGTCCGTAGTTTGGAAGGAGACGAAGGCGGCAGCGTGGATGACAGTGTCAACACCCCTGCACGCATCGAGCAGGCTTTCGGGGTCGTTGAGGTCTCCGGTGACGAGCTCAAGGTTGGGGCATCGTTTTTTTAGTTCGGAGACGTCGGAAGATGACCGGACAAGGGCGCGGAAGGGCACTTGGCGATTGGCCAGCGCGCTTGCAATTCGTCGTCCTAAATAGCCCGTTGCGCCGGTTAGAAGTACCATGTTTTACTTTAGGTCAGGGGTGGAAAAGTGCGCCGTTGACGGTTGGCCGATCGGCGCCAGTGGCGGAAGTTAGCGCGTTAGGGATGCCCTCGGTCCGGAAAAGGGCGGCGAGGGCAATCAGGGCGGCTTCTTTGAAATCCGTCGTGTCGTCATCTCCAACAATGAACTCGAAGGAGGGTTTTGCATCGTCCTGGTTGGCGCGTAGTTGGTCTACCAAAAAGGTGTTGTGGCTGCCGCCGCCGGAGAGGAGGATTTTCAGGGGCTCGTCCTTGGTTTCTAAACCTTTCCTTGCACCTGCGGCCGCGCCCACATACGCCAGATCGTACGCAATTTTCTTGGCCAGCCAGCGCGTGAAGGTGTGCAGGAGGTCTTCGGCGGCCACTGATTTATCGTCGAGCAAAGGCCAAAGTTGTTCCCGAACCCAAGCGTTGCCAAGGGATTTTGGGTAAGGCAATTGGTGGTAGCGGAGGGCTGCAATTTTTTGCGCGGCCGCGGGTGCAGGGGAGCCTTTTCGGGCCAGTGCTCCTCCGGCATCATAAGCCGCGCCCGTCCGGGCTGCCAACCGATCCAAGACCTGGCAGCAACCGCTGATGTCTCCCGCAACGTAGCCCCCAGCCCCGTCTCGCAGGCTGAGGTTCGCGATGCCGCCGAGGTTAAGAAAGCCGTCGTATTCCGGGAAGAGGTATTTATCTGCCAGCGGCGCTAGCGGTGCGCCTTGTCCGCCCGCCGCTACGTCGGCGCCTCGCAATTCGGTCACCACCGGCAGCCCGAGCCGCTGCGCAATCGCCGCCCCATCCCCAATCTGGGTCGTGAATTTTTGCGCCGGATCATGGAAAATGGTATGCCCGTGGCTGCCCGCTAGGCTAACCGGAAAACTTGGGTGCTTACCCAGAAATGCCTGCGCGCGCTGCCCGATCCAGTGGCCCAAGTCTGCGTGTAGTCGCCACAGCTCCCGCCCCGGCAAGTGTGGCGCAGACCGCAGGCGCGCCTGCCACATCGGTGGGAAAGGATCGGTCTCCGCAGCGATGATCTCCCACTCGGAGACTTTAATTTCTGGGAGGTAAGCCAAATCGTCGCTTTTGGGCCCCCTAGCCCCCAGTTGGGGGGACGAAAAGCGACGATTTGGTTGGTGACCAGGCTCTACTCTCCTATCCAACACGAACCGGCATACGGCCAAGTCCAGCCCGTCTAACGAACTGCCCGACATCATGCCCAACACGAGGTGTTCCGTAGTGGCCAAGTTTATTGCTTAGAGGTCTTTATTGAAGGTCATCGTGTATTCGGCCATTGCCTTGATCTCGTCTTCGTCAAGGATTTCACCGAAGGCCGTCATGATGCCATTTTCGCTGCCGTTGGTGATGATGTTGATGCGGTAATCTAGGTCGCTGGTTACTTCCTGAAGGTTGGCCGCTCCGTTGGTGCCCATGTCGCCATAGAGACCATGACAGGCAATACACCGGACTTTCCAGATTTTTTTGACGTTGATCTCTTTCGCAGCGGGCTTTTTGTCCGCTTTCGCCATCGGGGCTTCGCCGGGGGCGTCTTCTCCGCCTCCACAGGCAAGAACGATGAGGGCGAGGACGAAGAGTAAGGATAGCTTTTGCATAGTAGTTGGTATTTTACAGGTTGCAGGTTGCAAGTTGCAGGTTGCAAGTTACAGGTTGCAGGTTACACGGCCAACCTGTAACCTGCAACTTGCAACCTGTAACTTGCAACTTTTTCCCCTAGGGGTTTCGTTGGTCGAATAAAGTTCGTATCTTTGCGGGCCGAAAGCGACCAAGTGCGCAAACCATTAAGCTATGCAGTCTGTAAAAGTCAGCGGTGAAGTCCGCGAAAACCTAGGTAAGAAATCAAGCAAGGCCAACCGCCGTGAAGGCCTCGTGCCTGCCGTTATTTACGGTGCGGGAGACCCCGTTCACTTCACCATCAAGGCCCTTGATGTACGTTCCCTCATCTACACCCCTGAGTTCAAGCTTGCTGAACTGACGGTTGGCGGTAAGACGTACAAGGCCATCGTGAAAGATTACCAGTTCCACCCCGTAACTGATGCCCTTCGCCACATCGACTTCCTCGCGCTGCAAGACGGCCACCCCGTCAAGGTTCAGGTTCCTGTCGTGTTTGAAGGTACTAGCCCCGGTGTTCGTAGCGGTGGTAAGCTTCAAGTGGCTGTTCGCCGAATCAAGATCAAGACTACTCCCGAAAACCTAGTAGACAAGCTGGTACTCAACATCAGCGAGCTCGAACTCGGTTCCGCCATCCGTGTACGTGACATCCAGCCGAACGAAGGCGTGGAAATCATGAACCCCGCTGGCCAGCCAGTTGCTTCCGTTGAAGTACCGCGTGCTCTCCGCTCCGCCGCTACGCTCGAAGCGAAAGCCGCTGAAGATGGTGGTGAAGAAGCCGCTGAGGAAGCTGCCGCAGAGTAAGCCACTAGCGGCCTACAACATTTATAGAAAAGCGGTATCGGAACTTGGTTCTGGTACCGCTTTTTTGGTTGGTTGGGTTGAGCGGTGGGTTGGTTAGGGCGTGGGAGGCGTTGTACTCGAGAAATGTGTCTGAAGCTCTACGCAAGAATGTTCAGTTCTTGTCAAGGCTCTCCGACAACCCAAGAATTATCAACTTCATTGATAATTTGACTGATGCTGGAAGAACCTCTTTAGCCAACAATACTGATGAATGGATAAAGCACTTCGACGCTAGAGAGTACTTGAAAGTCGGAGATGTTTCTTCAGCATTGGACAAGTTCGAAGGTGTTCTAGGGGCTTCGTTTACAGGTCCAAATGGTGTTAGGTATATTGATGAAGCATTTTCCGTGTCAGGCAACCCAAATGTAGTCTATAGCAAATACGATAATATCATAACTGACAATTCTGATATTTCACTAATAGCACAACGACTGCAGACTGATTTTCCGGGGTCAAATCTCAGTGAGCTAGAGAGAATAATTGCTGATGCTAAGAGGCATCTATTTGTGGATGAGCATTTAGTTCCAACGGGTAACGGTATTTGGAAACAAGGTCGGTTTAGCCCCCAAGAATTTATAGCTGATGATTGGCTGAAAGTTAGAAATGGGAATTACAGCCCAGATGAGATTGACAGAGTTCGAAAGTTGATTGCTCACGAATATGTAGAGTCCAAATTAATGAAAGAAGCTATCCCATTTAGAGGGCGTACCGTTAGCCCTACTCCTACTTCTCATGGGGCACACGACTTATCTGTAAACGAGGGATTTACTGCGAATTTTTCACACTATTCTGACCTCGGTATGTCTGCTCCAAGTTCAATCATTAACTCCAGCTTTTCGAATATCGATGAAGTTGTTTCAGAAATAAAAACGCTTATAGGCCTATGAAAGCTAGGGCAAAATTACTAGACCGGATACTTCAGGTATACAAGGAGCCATTACTTGAAAAAATGAGCAATAATAAAGAAAGAAGACTGCTTTGGCTTAAGGAGCTTCTAAAAAGAATGAAATGTTGGGCGGATAAAGTAGAGCCTAACGTTACAGGAGCTAATTCTTATATGTTTGATGTCATGCAACGTCTTGATCCAAGCAAGATGGTTGAACAAGAAGAAATTAAATCCTTTTTTCAGAAACACAATGTAAACCTTACATATCTTGACGTGCTTTTAATAGCTTGGCTATTGAACTGGTTAGAAAATAGAGCATATTTAGAGGAGGAACTCTGCTCTTTACCTAACCCATTTGAACCTTTTGAGATACTAATGGAACTCGGAGGAGGATACATTACCAGAGATGGTAGTGGAGCATTCAGTGCTTACAATGTAGCAGTGCATCCGTCTTCTATAGTAAGCAACAAGTTAACCTGAGTAAGCCTTCCTCGCCTGAAAATCCCGAATAACCAAACCCAGGAAATTATCGACGACGGCTTTGGTCTCGTCACCAATGTTCTGGATGGCTTCAGTTTTTCTAAAAAGCTCGTTGTCCATAATCTGGACGCGGGCTTTTTCATTTTGGGGGCCGTGGACGAGTTCGTTTAAGGAAACCTCTAGGGCGGCGGCCATCTTCTCGGCAAAGCCGGATCGCGACCTGGGTAGAAAGCTACGGCTTGCGCAAGGCCCAGTACCTGAGCGGGCTGCGGCGTTTGCAGTCGGTGAAACGCTACCAAAAACAACAACGGGAAGACTCGTAGCGGCAGATCGGTCGGCATCATCCTTTACAATGAATCATTTTGCCAACTAAATCCGTTATCTTTATGGACCAAGCAACAATACCGATTATGAGTACCACCGATATGCGCAGCGAAGTAGCCACCTGGCTCAACGACTTGGATGATAATTTCTTGGCGGCGGTGCACGCTATGGTGGGGACTTATGTGGCGAAGCAGGAAGTTGAAACCCAAGCCGAGGAAGCCGAAGACGATCCTATCGTTAGCTATGATGTAGTGACGGGAACACCTCGGACAGCTTCGGAGCTGACGGCGATCCTGGATAAGGAAGTCGAGGCGGCTCGGCGAGGTGAGTACATTACACTTGAAGACCTAAGAAAACAATCCGACCAATGGCTAGCGTCTATCAAGTAGTTGTAACTGCAGAAGCTCAGCAAAACCTTCAGGAAATCATTGAGTACTTAGGTCATAATGTCTCTTACGAGACGGCCGAACGGGTGCGTGATGGTATCGAAGCAGAAATAGCCAAGCTCTCCAAACATCCTCAATCAAAAGCTTTATTGAGAGGAACGGAACACACAGAAACGATTTATAGGCGAGCCCTCAAATGGTCTTACCGTATTGTTTTTACCGTCGAAGAAAACGAGCTCCTTGTACTTGTTGTCAGGATCGACAATGAGAAGACGAACCCCGCCAGCTTGGAGGATCTTCCTTAATCAAAGTCTCTCCAATCTGCAAGCGGTAAAGCTGCACCCCTCGGAGCGCGCAAAAAGGCCACCATTCAATTATTGGTATGCCGTAATAAAAGACGTTCCTTAAAGAAAAGAAGCCAGCCTCCCTTTGTAGTGGGAGGCTGGCTTCCTGCCATAAAGCACATTCATAAGTCCTGCGCGGTAGCGTTACCTTACTTGCCTTTCATAATCGACTCAATCCCCTTTAGGGCAACGTCAACCTTGTGGGCGATCTCCATTTGGTGGCCCCCAACGATGCCTTTGCTGGTGGCGTTCATGCCGGAGCGTAGGCTGGTGAGGGTAGCGCGGGCGGCGGCCTTCACGTCGTTGGAGGCATCGTTGTTGCTGAGCAAGCTGGCGAGGCCGTCTACGTAGTTGGCCTGTAGCGTCCGGCCGAAGGTGGAGTTGGTATTGGCGGCGGTGAAGACGCCGGCGCGGGTCTGGTTCATGAGGTCCATCAGGCCGTAGGCGTCGGCGTCCATCGCTTTTTGCTCGGCTAGGCGGTTGAGGCGGCTGGTATTCATGAGGGTGCGGAGGGCGGAGCCTTGGAGGCCCTCGATCTTACGGGCTACGCCGCTGGCGGAGATGCGGTTCAGGATGTCTTCATCAAGCAGCCATTCGGGGGTAGTGAAGATTTGCTTGTTGACGAAGTTCACGGCGGCCTTCTGCTTTGCGGCGGGGATGACGGTATAGACCTGCTTGCCCTCATCTGCGGTGCGTTGCCATTCGTGTACGCCGCCAACGTTGCTGGCTACGTGGCCGGTGTAGCGGCGAAGCTGCCCGATGACGTTGTTGTAGATCTCTTCGTGGTTGTCGAAGCGCGCGCCGTCTTCGGCCATCCATTCGTTGATGTTCGGAACGATGCGCTTGAGGTTCTTGATGCCGAGTTCGGAGGCGAGGACGGCATCGTCGCTGAGGTCTTCCGTTTGGGCGCTGGCGTCGTGGCCGGCGCGGCTCTGCGCGCCGAAGCGGTAGCGCGGATCATCGGCCTTGGCCTTGATCATGGCGTTGAGGGCGGGTTTTTCGGCTTGCCAGCTACTGGCATCGGGCATCGGTTTGTAGCCGTACTCGATGGAGTGGTAGTCGTAGGGGCCGATCTTGGGGTGCAAGCCTGCGCCTTCGTCTTCGGGCTGGGCAACGTAGTTGAAGCGGGCATAATCCATGATACTAGGCGCGGTTCCGTTTTCCTGCACGAAGCCGGGGCTGCGGAGTTGCTCGACGGTGTAAGCGGCCGAACTGCCCATGTTGTGGGGCAAGCCAAGGGTGTGGCCTACTTCGTGGGCGGAGACGAAGCGGATCAGCTCGCCCATCACTTCTTTCTTGAACTTCGGCGTGCGGGCCTCGGGGTTCACGGCGGCGGTCTGGATGAGGTACCAGTTGCGGAGCAGGTTCATCACGTTGTGGTACCAGATGATGTCGGACTCCAAAATTTCGCCGGTTCGGGGGTCGTGTACGTGTGGGCCCATGGCGTTCTGGATGTCGGTGGTGACGTAACGGATCACGGAGTAACGGACGTCTTCCGGGCTCCAATCGGGGTCTTCTTCCTTGGTGGGTGCGCGCTTGCTCATGATGGCGTTTTTGAGGCCGATGGACTCGAACACCTTGGCCCAATCATCAACGCCTTGCGCGATGTAGGGCGCCCAATCTTCGGGCGTAGCGGGGTCAATGTAGTAGACGATGGGCTTCTTCACGTCTACGAGTTCGCCGCGTTTCCAGGCTTCTTCGTCTACGGGTTCTAGGCGCCAGCGGGTGATGAAACGCTGGGTTTCGGCGCGTTGCGCGTCTGAGCTGTAGTCTGTTTGCCGGATGCTGAAATAGCTCACGCGAGGGTCGTAAACACGGGGCTGCATGGGGTCTTCGGGCAGGAGGATGAAGCTTTGGTTCATCTCTACCGACATGGTTCCAGTTACTTGATTGTCAGGTAGTTTACTGCCATTGTAGGTGAGTACGTGGCGGATTTCTACGTTGCTGGGAAAGGCTTTTGTAGACATGATGAGGCTGCGGCTTTTGTCTAGTCCTTTGATGCCAAAATTTTTGCGCTGGCGGTCGTTCATTGCGCCGATCATCGTCACGTCGGTAGTGAAGAACTTGGTCATGTCTACGACGACGGAGGCACTGTCTTTGCCGTAGGCTTTGATGTCGAAGGCGCTAATAATCGGCTCGAAATTGTTGTTGCGGACGGACTCGTAAACGGGGTCGTCTGGGCTAGCAACGGAATTGTAGCTTACGCTGCGGAGGAGTATTTTTTTGCCGTGTTTTTGCCAGCGAACTACCTGTTGGGGGCGGCTTTTGGTGCCTGCACCGCCGAAGTTGAGGCCCTTCACGAAGCCCTTGATGCGGCTCACGATCAGGATTTCATCGTCTAGCAAATCCAGTGGCAATTCAAAGTACAGGTTGCCGTCTTTATTGATGAGGCCGAAGAGGCCTTCTTCCGTTTCGGCGTCTTTTAGCAGTTCTTCGTAGGGGTCTTTTTTTTCCTTTTTCTCTTCACCTTCTTCTTTTTTGTCGGTGTCTTCCTGCGCGAAGGCGAAGGGAGAGGAGGCGATGAAGGCCAGTAGGAGCAGAATTCTTAGCATGCTTTTTGAATTGGGGTGATAAAACGAGGTTTGGCTGTCTGTGCTTAGGAGACAACTACTGTACTACAAATGTAAGTTAGGGATGTTCACTGTTTTATTTTGGGGCGCGGCCGCAGGTGCAGTGTGATGTAGTGAAAACGGACCCCCCGATTTAACTGGGACGGAACCCTCGTCCTCCATTCGGAGTGGGTCGACATTGCTGGCCGGCCGGGCCTCAAAACCTCGCTCTGCACCCTGCGTCCGCGCCCTAAAAAACAGGCCCAGAAGGCATGTACGTTATAAAGCGTTAAATGTTTACAAATCTGACCTCCGGTTTGTACCTTTGTTAGCAATGTTGCCCGCTTGGAAACCGACGTGAAATAAATTTTCTCGGAATCCTATTGTCCCATGTTTTCAGATTTTATAATCGGGCCTGTTTTAGCTTTTGTAATCTCAAGAATCGTAATCTTATGAAATCAGTCCTACGTACCCTTTTATTTGCGTTGGTTTCTGTTGTATCTACTGCTGCTTGGGCACAAGTAGATTCAGTCAGTCTAGCTACCATTGCGAGTATAAATATAACGCTCAACGACGACTGCCAAGCCGTCGTTATTGCCGAACAAGTATTGGCAGGAGACTTTGACGCTGATGACAATGGCGTCTCCGTTCCGCTTTCGGCCTTCACGATAATTGTTGAAGACGGCAACGAAGCAAACCTCGATACCATTGATGGCTGTGGCTCTTACTTGGTTCGTATAGAAGCAGACCCTGCGCAAGTAAGGGGCTTTACTACAGGCTGGGGAACAGTTGCTGCTGAAGACAAAACGGCGCCTTTCTTCACGAATCCTCTCGTTGCGCCAGCAGGCCCACTTTATTGCAATGCTATTGACGGGATAAACATTGGCGACTTGCCCAACACCGTTAGCCGTTGTTACACCGTAAATACGTTCACGAATACAATTGTAGCCGGAACTTTGGCCCCAGCCCTGAATGCTCGCCTAGTCGCTGGAGGCGGTTTCCCCGGAGCTACAGACAACTGCTCCGAGTTCGTAGAGGTTTGCGTAAACGACATTGTTGTCCGCGACCCAGACAACCCAGCGTGTAACGACGTTTTGCTAACGCGGACGTTTACGGCAACTGACGGCAGTTGCACAAGCGCAGCCGGAGAAGACAACCCCGCAGCGGTTACGAGCTACGAAATCGTTTTTACTCGGCCCAGCCTAGATGATCTTAACACCAGCAACATACCCCAAGTAGTTACGATTGAGTGTGATGATTTGGAAGCACTCGGCCTTACTTTCGGCGATCTTCCCGCGCCGCGCCCGCAAGATCTTCCGTTCTTCAACGGCCCAGACGGCAGCACGATTCCTCTGGAAATTGGCGGCGGCGGCAACTTTTGCAACATCGGCGTAACCTTTACCGATTCTCCGCTGGTTACTACCTGTGACCTGGCCTATAAAGTAGTACGTACTTACACCGTCATTGATTGGTGTAACACGTCTGATATGCGTAGCCTGACCCAAGTTGTGAAGGTAGGCGACTTTACCGCTCCGGTCTTTACGGCCCCCGCAGAAGCCCTAGAATACCAAACGAACGGAGGCAATACTTGTGGCGCTTTCATTCGGCTTGATTTTGCGGGTTTAAGCTTGTTTGATGCTTGCGGATCGGGCGTTAGCTTGTCTGCTTCCATTTACGTAAACGGTGATTTAGATGCTGCTCCGATGGGGAGCTATACGGTAGATTTGGAAGATGGTACTGCTGAAATTTCTGACTTCCTACCCGTCGGTAACCACATTGTGCGTTACCGCTACATTGATGATTGCGACAACTTCGGCGAGACGGATGTAAACGTTCGTGTTGAAGACGGAACGCCTCCGGTTGCTATCTGTGAGGATGGCCTCAATATTGGTATTACCAGCAGTTTTTCCCCTGACCCGAACGCTTCGGCGGGGATCGCTATCCTTACCCCCGCAATGATTGACAACGGCAGCTATGATGATTGCTCCGATGTCTCTTTGGCCATTGCTCGGGTGCGCCTTCTTGATGATGGCACTTACGAACTGCTGCCGGGCGCGGTTTACGGCCCAGAAGTGTTGCTTACCTGTGAGGATGTAGGAGAGGTGCTCATTGGGTTACGCGCTACAGACGATATCGGGCTGACCAACTTCTGCTGGATGACTGTTTTGTTGGAAGACAAAACCCCGCCTAGTTGCTTTGCCCCCGGCAACTTAAAGATGAACTGCGTTGAGTTTGATGCGGCAGGCTTGCCTAACGACATCTCGGATGCGAGTGATGAACTTCTGGACTTAACCTTCGGTACTGCTAGCGGCTTCGACAACTGTGATGTTACCCTGACGCAAACGGTCTCTGGCGGCGTAAACAGTTGTGGTATTGGTAGTATTACCCGAACGTTTATCGCTACGGATGGGGTTGGCTTCACCAATAACCAGCTATGTTCTCAGAACATCCAAGTTGATGGTTTGCACGACTACATCATCCGCCTGCCCGGAGACGACCAGGCGTTTTGTATGCAGATGCCAAATGTTGGCCAGCTGGACATAGAAGAGAATGGCTGCGACTTGATCACGAACCAAATTACCCAAGACACCTTTGAGAGCAGCGTTGATGAATGCTACCAAATACGGATTGAGCACCTGATCATCAACTGGTGTGAGTACAACACACTGGGAGAACCTTATGAAGTTCCGCGCGACTACGACGGAGACAACAACCTACGGGAAGATGTGTACCTCTATGTTCGGCCAGCTGCTACGAATACACTAAGCGACGATGTCGCCTACCTAGACGGCGACAACATCTTCCAGAACAACAACTTTGCAGACCCTCTTGACCCCGGCCCGCAGGGAGATAGCAGCAACCCTTATGGTACCGATGATAGCCGAGGAGCTTTTCGGTATTACCAGTACGTGAAGATTCGTGATGAGGTTGCTCCGCAAGTTGTAGCAGACGATGAAGACGTTTGCTTCTCCGCTACAGGCATCAACTGTACGGGCTCGGTTTCCCTCTCGTTTGAACTAACGGACGAGTGTACGCGCCAAGACCAAATCGGTTTGCGCGTTGAGTTGGATGTGAACTACGTTTCAACGCTTGGCTTCTCTCGTACCCGTTTCTTACTGGACGAAGAGTTCAGTAACGACGCCGAAGGGAACTACGTGGTAGCGCTGCAAAACGTACCCGTAGGAACCCACGCAATTCGTGTGCGCGGAACCGATGGCTGTGGCAACGTTGAGGTAGAAGTCATTGAGTTCTGTATGGAAGATGGCTTGGCTCCGACGCCAATTTGTATCGGCCAGACTACGGTAACCCTCATGCCAAACGGCGACGGAACGGGGGAGGCTGCCTACTGGGCAACTGATGGCATCGCTAGCGATGTAGATGATTGTTCGGGAGACGTTACGTACTCGATCTACAAAGAGATAGAAACACAAAGCGCTGGGTTTGCGCCAGCGCCCGGCCGAGACGGCATCGTTTTTGATTGTGAAGACGATCAGACCATGCAAATCAGAATTTATGCTTTTGACCCTGCTGGGCAGAACGACTATTGTAGCATCATGGTGCTGGTTCAAGGAGCGCAGAATGCTTGTGCTTCCGAAAACTTTAGGAGCATCTCCGGTACGATCTCCACCATCGACGGAGAGCCGGTGAGCGGAGTAGGCGTAGCGATAACGGGCCCTACCGGAGAACAACTGACGGCAACCAATGCTGGCGGTATCTACAGATTTGAGCTGCTGCGCGGACGCGAAGATTACACCATTGACCCTACCCACGAGGTGTACCTAGACCACAGCCACGGGGTTTCTACTTTCGATTTGGTATTGATTACCCGCTACATTCTGGGCCTTGAGTTGCTTGGTTCGCCTTACCAGTTCTTAGCTGCGGATGCTAACGGCGATCAAGATGTATCGGTACAAGACATCATCTCTATTCGTCGTCTTATATTAGGTCTTGACGATGCGTACCGAAATAACTCTGCTTGGAGGTTTGTTGACGTGAACTTCAACTTCCCCGTTAGCAATAACCCTTGGGCGACAAGCTTCCCCGAAGTGATGAACATCAATGACCTGCAAGGCAGCATACAAGATGCCGACTTTATTGCTGTAATGATTGGAGATGTAAGTGGTAACGACCCCAACGGCTTTACTACCGATAACGACGGAGCTGCACCACGCAACGGCCGGGCATCTTTGGAAGCTTCGGACCTTGAGATGACGGCAGGTGAAACCTACGAGGTGGCACTATCTGCGCGTGAGGCCGGAGAGCTGGCTGGTTTGCAGGGGACGGTAAGCTTAGGAGATGACGTGCTTGTTCTTGGAGTAAGCCCAGGCCAGCTTTCTGCGGGCCACCTAAATACGGAACTGATGGAACGCGGCCTGATCGCTTTCAGCTATGATCAAGCATTAAACACCGATGAACCTTTGGTTACACTGCGCCTGAAAGCTTTGGCTGATACCCAGCTTAGCGAAGTCCTTTCTATTTCTGATGACCTCGTACGCGCTGAAGGCTATACGCATGCTAATAGAATGGTGGGGCTGAACATAGCGTTTGTCAACGATGGCTCAGCTCCGGCATCCGCTAAGCTTTTCCAGAACAGCCCTAACCCAATTGAGGCTCAAACAGTGGTTCGGTTTGATTTGCCAGCCGCAAGCGACGTTGAGTTTACGGTGCGCGATATTACAGGACGGTTGGTTCTAGCACGCTCCGTTTCGGGTGTTGCTGGTCAGAATCGTTTAACTCTTGACCGAGAAGACCTTGGTGTTGCGGGCGTACTAACTTATACGGTTAGTGCTGGTACATTCTCCGCTACCAAGAAAATGGTCGTACAATAGGAGTACTGAAAAACAACAATTTGACTTGTGTCGGATTAAGAGACATGAGTCATCCCTAATTTTTGATTAAGATGACCATGTTCGGCAAAATTTTTAGCTATCAGCGGACAGCATTCAGGCAAAATGGCTCTGAATGCTGCCCGCTGATCGCTTTTTATGCCAGCTATATCGGAAACATAGGAGGAAACGCTAGAGATACGGTTCAAACTCTGGGATGACTCATGTTGTTTTAGTACCGCATATCTTCAACGTGATAGCCGGGGAATTCAGCCTTGCTGAAGACGAAAGTCTTTTCAGGTAGGCTAACACCACCTTTAGTTTTATCTAAGTGAAAGGTAAAGCGAGAGCCATCTCGGGTGAAAGCTTCAATGGACACCAGTTCCTTTTTTGCTTTGTCAACTTTTAGGCGAAGCTTTGTAAAGTCGCTGTTGTCTCGGTCTACGGGCTTCATTTCAATGTTCTGTAGTAGGCGGCCGTCTACTACGTCTTTACCTTGAATAGACAATAAGTAGTTGTCTCCTTCGTAGAAGCTGAACAAGGTTTGTGGTGTCAGCATACCGGTCATTTCGCCCGGTTCGGGGAGGTTGTTAATCATAACCTCTTTGTTGCCATGTTGAATCATGTAAGCGGCCTCGGCATTAATGATGCCTTCTTGGCCGCCTAGCTTGAAGCGAACGAAATCTCCCTGGCGCTTTATCTTACCTTGTTGTGATTCTACCGCTTGGCCGGGGATATTGATGTCTAGCCTAAAGTCAGCTTCCATTGTTTTATAAGCATCATACTTTATTCTGATGCTTTTTATTAATGCGATTGCTTCGGAGTCACTATATTGTGCATTATTGTACTGCTTGTCTTGGGCTGACAGGATTGTTCCTGAAAACAACAGAGGCAAGAGGAGGAGCAGGCTTATTAATCTCATGATTATCTTCTGTTTTGATATAGAACGTGGATAATTACATAAGGATGCCTTGTTGGAGTTAATATACAGTTAAGGAGAATCCGATGGATGATGAAAGCATTGGCTTATGCCTAAGCGAAACATCAATTATGTTTTTTGAATCGCACTTAGATTCCGACGCTAATCTTGATGTTCAAGATCGTCTCTTTTTTTGATTATTTTTAATTGTTTTAACAAACGTTATGGAACACCTTCATGAATCTGGCTTTAATGCCAGTGCGGATAACGCAATAGACGAACTACGCTACAACTTGCATAAGGCAAGTAGTTGGTTGAAAGATGTTACTCGGCAACAGCTAAAGCCTTATGGAATTACACCCAAGCAGTATAACATACTAGTGAACCTAGCAAAATCTAACCCGAAGTCGGCTTCGATTCAGGAGGTGAGGGATAGCTTGGCAGATAAAATGTCTGATGCTAGTAGGCTGATTGACCGTCTTGTAAAGAAGGGGTACCTCAATAAGTTTCCTTCAGAATACGACCGGCGCAGTAACCGCGTTCAGATTTCAGCTTCAGGGCTTGACATCTTAAATGGGATCAATGACAGCAAAGGAGACATGGACCGCCTGATTAGTGACCTGCTGAGCGATAAGGAAATGGAAGACCTTAACCGGCTGCTGGGCCAACTGAAATGAGGGAATAGGGTTTTGGGGCTCAAGTCTTGTTTCTTGAAGCGCAATTTATGTGCGCACAAGAGCGTACTATTTTTGCCGCACCCTACTTATACTTGGCTCGGCAAAATTTAGCTGCGCTGCTACTTCGTGGTCACCTCTGGTGACCGAGTCAAGTATAATCATTTGTAAACGCTCCCTAACGCCAATCGGGAGCTATATCTTTGGGCTATGAACTTACCCGCAAAGATGGCCTGGCGCTACCTCTTCGCTCGAAAATCTACCGCTGCGATCAACATCATCACGATGATTGCAGGCTTTGGTATTGCTATAGGAACGGCGGCTTTGCTGTTGGTCCTTAGCGTGTTTAACGGCTTCGAAGACCTGTTCCTGACGATGTTTAACAACCTCAACCCCGACGTCCGCATTGTTGCGGCGGAAGGGAAAACTTTTGAGGTAGACCAAGAGACGCTCAAAGGGCTCTACTTGCTAGAAGGCGTAGCCGCAGTATCTGAAACGCTCGAAGAAATGGCAATCTTTAGCTACAACGATAAGCAAAACGCAGCAACCATAAAGGGAGTAGACGAGACGTTCCCGCTCATCAACGGTATTGACAGTATGGTGAACGACGGGGCTTATACCCTCGACGTCAAAGGGCGAGAAGGCTTCGGGGCCGTAGTTGGCTATGATCTGGCCCTGACGCTAGGCGTAGACCCCCTAGACCAGTTTGAGCGGTTGACGGTCTTCATGCTCCGCCCCAAACCGAAGGGTGGTGGGTTCCTGACGACAGGCCGAACGAATTACCTTCGTAAGGAGTTTAGGCCTACCGGTATTGTCCGAAGCCAAGAATCAATGGAAAACCAAGCGGTGTTGGTGAGTATCGACAAGGCGCGTGACCTGTTGAGCACCAGCGACTCTACCGTTTCTTCCTTAGAGCTGGCACTGAAACCAAACAATATCAATCAAGCCACCTACCAACGTATTCAGGAATACATGGGGCCTGCGTACGTAGTTAAGAACCGCTACCAGCAAGAGAACACGATCTTGAAGCTGATGCAAATAGAGAAGTGGATTGCTTACGCGATCGGGAGTTTGATGATGATACTTATCAGTTTCAATCTGGTAGGCGCCCTCTGGATGGTTGTATTGGATAAGCGCAAGGATATTTCTATTCTTCGGAGTTTAGGCATGACGGGCAGCAACGTGAGCGGTGTCTTTGTGCGTGTAGGGCTGTTGCTCTGCGGGTTGGGCTTGCTTTCTGGGTTTGTACTGGCAAGCCTACTGTTTGTTTTGCAAAAGTATTTTGGGCTCATCAGCCTACCGGGGCTACTTACGGAGGCTTACCCTATTTCCTTCCGGTGGCACAATTTTTTGGTGGTGGCACTGACGGTATTGGGGATTGGGTTGTTGGCTTCTGTTTTGCCCGCTTGGCGGGCAGGGAAGGTAGGCTCGGTAGTTGGGGAGGAGTAGGCTACTTTCCTAAGCGGGAACTCTTGTGTGCGTTCAGTATTGGCGTTCCTTAGCCGACGTGGCCTTTAAAACTTCCCCTGCATCCTGCGGCCGCGCCCCAAAAGCATCTGTAAATAGCAATAAAAATGCCCCAGCTTTCTATGTGAAAACTGGGGCACTTTTATTGCGTATCCCAAAGGCTACGCAACATCCATCTTCGCTTCGGAGCGGTAAAACTCGCGGAAGGTAATCATGCGCTGTTTCTCTTCGTCCCACAGTTTGTTGAACATCATGGGGAGGCTCTGGAAGAAACTCACCTTGGTGACGTACTTCTGGAGTACGGGGTTCTCCTTGGCACAACGCCGAAGGTTGTAGTTCGGGATGCGGCTAGAAAGGTGGTGGATGTGGTGGTAGCCAATGTTTCCGGTGAGAAAATGAAGGAAGCGCGGCAATTTGTAGAAACTGGCTCCCTTGATGGCTGCCGTGAGGTAGTCCCAGTTCTGCGTCCACTGCATGTAGGTGTGCTCGTGCTGGTGCTGTACGTAGAAGAACCAGAAAGCGATGATGCCGAAGAAGAAGATGATGGAACCCTGAACGATCAGGAAGGCCTTCCAGCCCAAGAGGAAACCAAGGCCGATGTAGACGGCCGCAATCAATAGGTTATTGATGTGCTGCTTCATGTGTACTTTTTTCCAGCCCTCAAAGCTGATACTGGGAACCCGAAGCATGACCGCCAAGTAAATAACCGGTACGATCACGAAAAGGACAATCGGATGGCGGAAAGCGCGGTACTTAAACCGTGCCCACTTACCCAACTCGCGGTATTCCTCAACGGTGAGGAAGTCGATGTCCCCAATGTCTCGGTGCTCCAACTGGCCAGTGTGGCCGTGGTGGTAGCTATGGACGCGCGCCCAGTAGGTATACGGGATAGAGCTAAAGAAGGAGCAAATGAAGCCCACAACGTCGTTCACCTTGCGGTCTTTCAGAAAAGAGTAGTGGCCACAATCATGCTGGATAATGAAAATGCGAACGAGGAAGAAAGCGTTGATTGCCCCCAAGCCCAAAGTGAGCCAGATGGAATAATCGACGCTGAAATACATCGCGATCCAGAGGGCCACAAAGGGGCCAAAGCTGCTGAACAACTGGCCGATGGCTCGGCCCGTACTGGCTTTCTGGTACTTAGCTACGATTGACTTCCAGTGCTGGAGGCCCTGATTGATGTCTTCCGGACTGTTGCCGATGGAATCTTGCACGTAAATAGTATTTTGATGATGAATGTCGGGGTTCTTGCTGTAACAAACCACAAGGTACGAATTCCTTGCCTGAATTAAATAGCTAGGAACCGGCGAACCGACGTTTGACAAAATGATTACCCCAACACGAGGCTTCGTATTGGGGTAACCGAGCGTGAAGGCCCTAACGCAAACCTCAGAGAATATGTTGGGTACTACCCCAAGGTTTATGCAAGGTTTTCAGGCAAACGCTTTTAGCCTTTCATGAGTAGGAAGGCGGCTCCTTTGGGCCAATCTCCTTTCTCTGTTCTTTTGCCTTCGCCTTTTCTGGCGCGCTTTCCTTGTTTTGGTTCTTTGCCCTTACGAGCGCCCTGCTTTCCGCCTCGGGCTTTTTGGGCACCTTCGGGCAGGTATTTTTCGGTGATGGCGCGCTTTTCTTCGCCCCATTGTTGGCGCTGTGGTGCCATGCGGTCTTGGATGCGCTTGAGGTCTTCGGCGTACTTCTTTGTGAGGGCCTTTAGCTCAGCGATTTCGGCGGCGTGGTTTGTTTTCCAGGTCTCCACTACGGCTTTCTGGGCAGCGCGGTCGGCCTCGGATGGCTTACCTTCTTTGCCTCGGCCCATGCGTGCTTTGCCTTTGTTTTTGCCCTTGGGCTTATTGGCGAACACGGGGCGCAGGCGGTCTAGGGCGGCTTTGTCTTCGGCGGAGATGAACTGGTCGAACTGCGCCCGGGCGGCGGAGATGACGGGCTTCACCTTGGTTTCGGTGTGCTGTTTTAGTTCGGCCTTCATGGCTTCCTTGTCTACTGCTTTCCAAGCGGCTTTGCGCTCGGCCTTCATGTTAGCAAGTTGTTCGCGCTGTTCGGTGGTGAGAACGGCTTCTACTTTGGCCTGCGAGGCTTCGCGCATTTCCTTCATGGCTTCCCGGCTGGGGCGCTGTTCTGGGTTTTCGGCGCGCATGGCTTTCATCTGGGCGCGGCCTTCTTCCTTGATGGCTTTGATTTGGGCTTGCTGCTCGGTGGTGAGCTTCAGGGCGGCGAGGTTATCGCCGCGTTTGCCTTGGCCTCTTTGGGCGGTGGCGATGGTTACAGCCAGGAGCAGTACCATCATGGTCATCATTACTTTACGCATGGTTTTATTTTTTTGCGGTTCGGTTATTTGATGACGGTGGGGGGCGGAAGTTTAGTTTTGGGATAACTTTTCTGGAAGGGCCCAGGACTTCGTCCTGGGTTATCCATGGGGTAATCGCTTTGCGATAGCTGGTGTGGGAGGAGGGGTAGACGTAACAGAGATGCCCGGTTTTATTTTGTGCTTACCCCATTGATTAGAAGCCGAAGAGTTCCTTCATCTTATCAAAGATGGCGGTGTTTTCGTAGATGCCGGCGAAGTGTTCCGCGCCGGGGCCGTAGGCGAAGACGGGGATGAGGTCTGCGGTGTGGTAGTCGGAGGTGAAGGCCCCATCGATGGAGTCCATTTTGGAGCCATACTGGATGGCGTAGCCGCCGGTTTCGTGGTCGGCGGTAACGATGACGAGGGTCTCGCCGTCCGCTTTGGCGAAGTCGAGCACCTTGCCGATGGCGTTGTCGAATTCAATCATTTCGCTGATGATGTAGTCGGATTTGTTGGCGTGTCCGCCCCAGTCGATCTGGGAGGCCTCGATCATGAGGAAGAAGCCTTTGTTTTGCTTGTCGCGTTTTTGGAGGAAAGAAGGGGCCATTTCGGCTGCGGGCACGAGGTAATCTCGGCCCTGGCTGAAGGGGAGAGGTTCGGTATCGGAGGTGAGGTAGAAGTAGTTTTTGTCGGTGCTGGGGCGAACGTCTTTCATGTCGATGTTCACGAAGCTCTCGACGGAATAGCCTCGGCTGCGCAACTCCGTACTCAGGTTGCGGCTGTCCGTTTCACGGCGTTCAAAAAATTTGGCACCGCCGCCAATGAGCAGGTCTACCTCGGTTTTTAAGAAATCTGCGGCAATTTCCTCGTAGTTCTTGCGGTAGCGGTTGTGAGAGATGAAGCTGGCGGGCGTGGCATGGGTAATGGAGCAACTTGCCACCAGGCCGGTGGGCAAACCCGCAGCTTCGGCCAGCTCCAGAATGGTGACCACGGGCAGGGTGTCGGGGTCTACCCCGATGGCGCCGTTGTAGGTTTTTACGCCCGCACTGAAGGCGGTTGCGCCGGCGGCGGAGTCGGTCACCAAGTTGTCTGAGCTATAAGATTTGTGCAGGCCGATGACGGGAAATTGCTCCAGATTGAGCTTGTTGCCGTTGCTGTACATGCCCGCCGAAATCTGGGTTACACCCATCCCGTCGCCGATCATGAGGATGATGTTTTTTGGGGTTTTCTTCACTTCTTCCGTCCAAGTATTCTCGGCTGGTACTTGCGGAGTTTCAGGCGCGGCCGCAGGTGCTGGGGAGGTTGGAGGAGCAGGGGGAGCCGTCACGGTACCCGTTGGGGCTGGCGGGCAAGATGTGAACATGAAGCATAGGGCTAGTAGGAGGCAGGAGAGGACTTTTGCGTTCATTGGGCAAAGATAAGGAGGGGGTGGGGAAGATAAGGTTAAGCTCTGTGGATGAACCTTTTTATTCGCTCGGGTCGTTATCTTTACAACAAACCACATTGAAGCATGGTAAAATCTCGCCCGGTAGATGCAATTATTGCATTTTTAACATCCTTCCCGACACCTCATGAGGTGCTAGCGTTCAGGCCTACTTTAGAGAGTGGAGATAGGCTTGAGGAATTGCTTCAAGAACAAAGCGCTCGTGACCTGACACGAGAGGAAAAACAGGAATTAGAGTATTTCCGAATTACGGAGCATATGATGCGGATGGCCAGGTTTAACGCGAAAAAACTTTTGACGGTGTGAGGGTCAACATTACGACTGCGGTAAGAGGATTTGTAAGAGAAAGGGCAGGAGAGGTTTGTGAATATTGTCATTTCCCAGAGTCTGAGTCTTACAATTCATATCATGTTGAACACATAATTAGTCTTAAGCATTTGGGAACCAGCGAGCCGGATAACCTGGCTCACGCCTGCCCTCTCTGCAATATGGCAAAAGGTAGCGATATCAGTACATTGGTAGGCAAAAGCAAGAAGCTAACCCGTCTATTTCATCCACGTAGGGATAACTGGGATGATCACTTTGAATGGGATGGAGTGTTGTTAGTTGGGAAGTCTGAGGTTGGGGAGGCTACGATCCAGCTACTTCGCATCAACGACGTGGACCGGCTGATAGAGCGGCAGGAATTATAGCCCCCCCAGCTCCTTAAGAATCTCCGAAATAGCCCGAATCCGAACCCTGCGAAAAAATGCATCCGCAGCCTCTGACTGTAGTTGAAGCTTCCCCCAAACTAGCAGGCCCCATTCCTTATTGATGGAAATAATTTGTTTGTACACAAAAAGTTTAACAACCTTCTTACCTTCGCCTCCGTTGCAAAATCAGCCTAGCGGAAGGTCCGCTCATTGGCGAAAAAGAAACTATGGCCCGCGCTAAATCCAAAGCCTCAAAAACCTCCCCCGCACCTGCGGCCGCGCCAAAAAAGCGCAAGGCCAAGAAGAACGAACTGCCCCACTCCGAGCGCTTCCTCTCCGTCATCGGCGCAAAGGAGAACAACCTGAAAGACATCAGCGTAGAGCTGCCGCGCAACGAACTCGTCGTGATTACGGGCCTGAGCGGCAGTGGCAAATCTAGCCTTGCTTTTGACACCATCTACGCCGAAGGCCAACGCCGCTACATGGAAACCTTCAGCAGCTACGCACGCCAGTTTATGGGCTCGATGGAGCGGCCCGAAGTAGAACAGATCACCGGCCTAAGCCCCGTGATTTCCATCGAGCAAAAAACGACCAACCGCAGCCCACGAAGTACGGTAGGCACCGTAACCGAAATCTACGATTTCCTCCGTCTTCTCTACGCCCGCGCCGGCACCGCTTACAGCTACATCAGCGGCGAACCGATGCTCCGCTTCACGGAGGAGCAGATGAAAGACCAGATCGCGGAGAAATACGCAGGCAAAAAGATGATCGTCCTCGCCCCACTCATCCGGGGCCGAAAGGGCCACTACCGCGAGCTGTTTGAGCAGGTCCGAAAGCAAGGCTACACCAAGGTCCGCATCGACGGCGAAATCCAAGATTTGGTAGAAGGCATGCAGGTGAGCCGCTATAAAGTCCATGACATCGAACTCGTGATCGACCGGCTAAAGATGCAACCCGACCGCCGAGACCGCCTGAGCCAAAGCCTACAAACCGCCCTGAAAATGGGCGACGGCCTCGTCTTCGTCTCCGACGTTGAAAGCGGAGAAACTAGCCCCTACTCCAAAAACCTGATGGACGCCGAAAACGGCCTCTCCTACGAAGAGCCTAGCCCCAACACCTTCAGTTTCAACTCGCCCTACGGCTACTGCAAAACCTGCAAAGGACTGGGGCAGGTGAACAGCCCAGACATCGAAAAGATCATCCCAGACCGCAGCCTGAGCATCAATAAAGGCGGCCTCGCGCCGATGGGCGAAGACCGCGACAACACGACCTTCAAACAAGTGCGGGAGATCGCTAAAGCCTATAAATTTAAGCTCACCGAACCGATCAATAAGCTGAAACCCGAAGCGCTGAACGTACTCCTCTACGGCGAAAAGAAACAGCCCGGTCGGCAGAAGAAAAGCAAGTACGACCGCATTGCCCACGATATGGTCTGGGACGTGCGCAAGAACGGCCTCGTGAACATGATCCTGCGCTGGTACGAAGAAACGAGCAGCGAACGCATCCGCGCTTGGGCTGAAGACTTCATGACGATCAGCGAGTGCCCCGAGTGCGACGGCGACCGCCTGAGCCGCGAAGCCCGCCACTATAAGGTCAAAGGAAAAACCATCAGCGAACTCGCCCGTATGGACCTCGGCGAACTGGGCGACTGGATGGAAACCGCCGAAGAAGGCATGGACAAACGGACGAAGCTGATCGCGACCGACATCCTGAAAGAAATCCGTTTCCGGCTCCGCTTCCTCCTACACGTTGGGCTGGGGTATTTGAGCCTCGACCGGCCCGGCCGGTCACTCTCCGGCGGCGAAGCGCAGCGTATCCGGCTAGCTACCCAGATCGGTAGCCAACTGACGGGCATCACCTACATCCTCGACGAGCCGAGCATCGGCCTACACCAGCGCGACAACCAGCGCCTGATCCGTGCACTGCGCGATTTGGTAGACATCGGTAACTCCGTCATCGTGGTTGAGCACGACAAAGACATCATGATGGCCTCCGATTACCTGCTCGACCTTGGCCCCGGCGCAGGCGTGAAGGGCGGCGCGGTCGTTACGGCCGGAAAGCCGAAAGAGTTTCTGCTGAAGAAAAACGCCGGAAGCATCACCTCCGATTACCTCTCGGGCCGCAAAGAAATCGCCGTGCCCGAACAACGCCGCAAGGGCAACGGGAATTTCCTAGAGCTGAAGGGCGCAACGGGCAACAACCTGAAAAACGTCAGCATCAAGGTTCCGCTCGGTACGTTCACCTGCGTTACCGGCGTGAGCGGATCGGGCAAGTCTACGCTCATCAACGAGACGCTGTACCCGATCTTGCGGCAACACTTCTACAACTCTGTAAAACGGCCGATGCCGTACAAATCGGTGAAAGGGCTGGAGCACATCGACAAGGTGATCGACATCGACCAGAGCCCGATTGGGCGAACGCCACGGTCTAACCCCGCAACCTACACCGGCGTATTTACCGACATCCGCGCCCTGTTCACCAAACTGCCCGAAAGCCAAATACGAGGTTACAAACCCGGCCGGTTCAGTTTCAACGTGAAGGGCGGCCGTTGCGAAGTCTGCAAGGGCAGTGGTAGCCGGACCATCGAGATGAACTTCCTGCCCGACGTAGACGTGGAGTGCGAAACCTGCCTCGGCAAACGCTTCAACCGGGAGACGTTGGAGATACTGTATAAAGGTAAGTCGATCAACGACGTACTGAACATGTCGGTTGCGGAAGCGAGCGAATTCTTCGCTGCCATCCCGAAGATCAGTCGCCGGATGAAGACCTTGAACGACGTTGGGCTGGGCTACATTACCCTCGGCCAGCGCGCCACTACGCTCTCCGGCGGAGAAGCGCAGCGCGTCAAACTCGCCGAAGAACTCAGCAAACGCGCTACCGGCCAAACGGTCTACATCCTCGATGAACCAACTACGGGCCTGCACTTCGAGGACATCCAGTACCTGCTGCGGGTGCTGCAAGGATTGGTTGAAAAAGGCAATACCGTAATCGTGATTGAGCACACGATGGACGTCATCAAAGTAGCCGACTACATCATCGATATGGGCCCCGAAGGGGGCCGGGGTGGCGGGACGCTCATCGCGAAAGGCACACCGGAGAAAGTGGCCAAGGTAGAAGCGAGCCACACTGGGCGGTTTTTGTTGGAGGAGCTTAAGTAACGCTTGATTTACGTCAAACCACCATCAACGCCGAGTACTTGTCCGTTGACGTAAGAGCTAAGCTCGGAGGCCAAGAAGACGCACGCTTTAGCGATCTCTTCGGGGTCGCCTAGGCGTTTGAGGGGAATGTTAGAAAGGTAAGATTCCCTTAGTGCTTCGGGCAGTTCGTCGGTCATGTCGGTCTGGATGAAGCCGGGGGTGATGACGTTGCAGCGCAGGTTGCGGGAGCCCATTTCTTTGGCTAGCGACTTGCTGAAACCGATGATGCCGGCTTTGGAGGCGGCGTAGTTAGCCTGTCCGGCCTGTCCGGTAACGCCAACGATGCTGGACATATTGATGACCGATCCGGCGCCGGACTTCATGAGCGGGCGCAGGGCGTGCTTGGTGAGGTTGAAGATCGACTTTAGGTTGTTGTTCATCACGCTGTCCCACTGGTCTTCGCTCATGCGCATGAGGAGGGTGTCTCGGGTGATACCGGCGTTGTTGATGAGGATGCCGAAGTTGCCGAAGTCTGCGGTAACCTGCTTAACGAGTTCTGCGGCAGCGTCGAAGCTGGCGGCGTCGCTTTGGTAGGCTTTTACGTTGTCTGGGCCGAGTTCGGCAACGAGGGCTTCGGCTGGCCCGGTAGAGCGGGCGTAGGTGAAGGCTACCTTAGCGCCTTCGGCAACAAACTTGCGAACAATGGCAGCACCGATGCCGCGCGAGCCTCCGGTGATGAGGGCGATTTTTCCGTCTAGTAATCCCATGGGTATTTTTTTGTGTGGCGCGAAGATAGCGACATCTAGTGGGCCGTCAAGTTTGATTCTAGCACAAATCGACAACCGGACGCCCGCAGGTCCAGTAAATCCTTGCGCTTCGCTTCAGGGATTCACTGTACTAGTACAGCGATGAAACTAAATTTCATCGCCTTAATGAGGTTCCACAAACCTGAATACTAAAACCTTCAGGGCCGAGCATAAGGCATCCGCTTACCCTTGCCTACCGCGTGGTAGTTGTCTAGGCCCGCAACGCTCATGGTTTGGAGGAGTTCGTGGTCTACGTGGCCGGTAGGGGCGACTGCTTCGTCGGGGAGGAAAATCTCTCGGACGCGGCCAACGATGAAGTAGGTCTCGATACCACTGATTTTGTGTTCTTCTTCAAAGGTGAGGCCAATCCGGACCTTGCTTTCGGCGACGTAGGGCGCGGCGCATACTTCGCTGTATTCCGGCGTGAGGCCGGTAGCGGCAAACTCCGACGCGCCGTGGGGGTAGTTGGCGCTGGTTTGGTGTGCTTGGTCTAGGAAGTTGGGGTGGAGGGTGTTGATCGTGAACCACTTGTTTGCCTTGATATTGTGGTAGGTATCTCGCGGAACGGTGAGGGGGCGCATGATGAACCCAAGCAGCGGCGGCGAACTGGCACTGATGTGTACGAAGGAACTGAAAACACCGATGTTTTCTACGCCCCGATGGCTTTTGGTCCCAACCAGATGTACGCCGCGCGGCCCCGGCAGGGTATTCATGAAATGGCGGCGGTACATGGATTCCTGGGCGAGGATGTCTTCTAGCTTCAAGTGCATCGGTTGCTGTTTTGAAGGACGTAACGCTGAGGGAGGGGAAAGGTTATGCTTCTTCCCGGTCCCAGTCCGTCTGCCCTACATAGATCATGATGAAACCAGTAAGGATCAATAGGAACCTGAATAAGAAAGAGAGGGCAACGTTGTAGCGGTAAATCCACTCGAAGAGAATGAAGTCTACCCCAACGATGTTGAGCACGAGGGTCATTACCCCAGTGATGAGCAGGACGAACCCGATAACGGTGATGGTGGTGGCGTGCTTGAGCATAGTTGTTTGGGGCGGTTTGATTTTCCTGTAAACGCAAAACTACGCCTTGGGCTGTGGTGTTGCAGAAGTTGCCGACTTTTTTTGCC